>JBDHSO010000244.1:0-4697 GCA_039808125.1 Rhodobacter sp.
CTGGTCCAGCACCACGCCGGAATACATGGCGTAGCGCGGCACCTCGGGCATGGCGGTCTCGATCGCCATGCTGGGCAGCGTCCAGCTGCCGGACTGGAACGTGTGGGCATATGGACCGGGAGAGCTGCCGGTGGTGGTCGGCGCGCCGAAGGCCGCCTTCAGCCAGAAGCCGAAAGCCTCGGCGTCGATCGGCACCACCACATCGCCATCAGCGGTCACCGCATCCTTGACCAGCGCCAGCGGATCGCGGCCATAGCCGAGAAGTTCCGAGTTCAGCAGCGGCTGCTCCGCCCCGAGTGTGGCGCTGGCAAAGGGCATCCGCGTGTAGCCGCTCGCCGGCGGCGTGCCATAGGTCGTCTCGAACGCGAGCGCCATCCGCGCCCGCGCCCCTTGCGCGCGTGCCATGTCGGTCTCCTTTTCGCAGGGATTCAGCCGAGTGGGTCGGCCGTTGAATAATGCAGCACCACCGGAATGACGGCCGCCTTCAGGCTGGCGGCGCCGTCCACCGGCAGATCGACCGGCTGCGGGGCTTCCGTCTCGACCCAGTCGCAGAGACCGCCGAGCGTGCGGTCGGCGTCGAGCGCAAGGCCGATGCTGGCGCAGAGCGTGTCGAAACCCGTGTCCCGGCTCGCGCACTGCACCACGGCTTCGATCTCTGCCCGGTGTTGGTAGTGATAGAGCAAGGGCGAGAGCGTTACCTCGGGCTCGCCCGGCTCGCCGTCGCGTAGGATCAATAGTCCGGCCGCCGGCACACGTTCTGGCAACACCTCGCCGCGCACGGCCGTGGCAGGGAGCGCCGAGAGCCGCGCATGTAGCGCGGCGAGGATGGTTTCGCGGGTGGTGGGCATCAGCCAGCCTTTTTGTTCATCATAGGGTTGCGCTCGGGGTGGCGAACCTGATCGTTGCCCTATCCCCATCCCCCTGCGCGCCGACCATCAATCTTGACGTATACGGCGTTATACCGTACATATGCCGCGAAGAAGGCCGACCATGTTCGCCATCGAAAAAGTCACGCCGACCCCCGGCAAGATGGAAGCGCGCAAGGAGTTGCGTATGCATCGCGCCGATGAGGAGCGCATCCGGGCTGCGGCGGCAGCGACCGGATTGCAGGAGGCCGACTTCATCCGCCAGGCCGCCCTTCTGCGCGCGCAGGAGGTGGAGCGGCACATGTCGCTTTCCGTCCTGCCCACCGAAGCCTTCGAGGCGTTCCGGGCCGCCGTCGAGGCGCCGGGCAAGGTGGTGACGGGGTTGGCCCGCGCCGCGCAGACCTCGAAAGGCCTGCTGAAGGATGTCGGCTGAAGTCTCGGCGCAGTCCCCCGCTCTGATCATCGCCAGGTTCGACAAAGCCCTACATGATCGCAGCGCCTTTTCCTGTGGCTTCGGCCCCATCGACAACTTCCTGACACCTTCCCTCTCGGATCAGACTAGGAACGGCATGGTGACGGCATGGATCGCCACCGCCGAGGGCGATCCGGCGGTTCTGGGGTTCTACACCCTTGGCGTCCTGGCTGTCCGGGCCGATCTTGGCCCGACGAAATGGCAGCGCGCAGGCGTGCTGGACATCCCGGTGATCTATATTCGTGCCGTCGCCGTGCGCAGGGACATGCAGGGCAAGGGGCTCGGCACGGCTCTCGTCGTAGACGCGATGCGGGGCAGCCTCGGCATCGCCGAGCAGATGGGCGCGGCGGCCATCGTGCTCGACGTGCTGGAAGACGATCATTTCGAGCGCCGCTGCAAGTTTTACGCCGACCTCGGTTTTCAATCGCTCCGAGATCCCGACAATCCGCACCGCCTCTTCATCCCGATGGCGGATGTCCGGGCCACCCTCGGCTGACCTGCGCTCCATCACTCCGCCCGCACCGCCATGATCCCCCAACACGCCTTCCAGCGCCTGTTTCGCATTCCGATCCAGAACAATTCGCAATGTCGACGCGCGAGCGTTCCGCCTGTCGCGTCAGGCGCCAGGGCTTCGGCATCAGGATCGGGAACGCGCTGAGGCAAAAGCACGCCGGATCGCATCCTCGCCGCTGCCCTCGGCCAGATCGTAACGTCGGGTCTGCTCCAGCCCGGTCGTCAACCGAGCGCGCAGGTCGCCGAGCTCAGCCTCCTCGCGTTCGAGAAGCCGCAGCCCCGCCCGCAATGCCTCCGAGGCATTCTGGTAGCGTCCGGAAGCGACCAAGTGGTCGACCAGAGCGGGTTGGGTTTCGGTGAGAACGACGTTGCGGGTGGCCATGCGACCTCCATGCGGATCATTAGCAATATATGCCAATCTGGCCTGTATGTCGACATCCGCAGTCAGAGCCGGGTTTCCACCCAACTCGCCACGATCAGCCCCGGCACGCTGTCCACCGCCCGTTCGGCATCCCGCGCCAGATCCAGCCGCTTGCGCAGCTTGACCTGCGGAACCAGCAGGAAGATCGGCACAGTGGTCAGCCCCCGGCCGGTCTTCGAGCGGGACGCCACTGCACGGCCCTTCGTGTTCAGCCGTCCCTCGGCGACCAGCAGACTCGGTCCGGTGCGCCGATAGACGAAGCGCAGGCGCAGGCCGGTGCGGCGTTCCCATTCGCCGGGGGTGATCCGACCGCCGCGGGTGGATTTGCCCGCCGCAGGCGTCGGGATCGTCAGCCAGAAGCCGTTCCTCGACCGGATCAGCGGCCCGGTATCGTGGGCGCCGATGATGACCGGCGCCTTCGACCAGACCAGAGCTGCGGCGTTCAGGCTCGGCTTGCCTTTCGGGAACTGCTCGGACCGGATGGTGCGGGCGAGCCGCGCGCCGAGACCGGCACCGGTGATCTGCGCGCGCCAGGCGGATTTCAGGCCAGTCCCAGCGTCGCGCATCGCCGTGGTGACGGCCTTCTCGCCGGCCCTCACCTCCGCGTCCATGATCCGGGCGCTATCGCCGACGATGTTGACGCCGAGTTTCATGCGGGCCTCAGGTCCACGGTCCAGACGAGGCGTTCCCGATCCCGGATGGGCTCGCCCTGAATGAGGAAAGCATTGTCGTCGATCTCGATGCGATCGCCGGGGCGCGGGTTCGGAACCTCGGCGACGCGCAGGTCGATGCGTGTGATTTCCGACCAGAGCCGCGCATCACCGAAGTCGGTGATCGCGTCGGCGCGCCGGACGACGATGCGCACCAGCAGGGGCGCGCCACCATCGGCGATATAGACCGCGTCCCGGCCGATGTTCGGATCGGCAAAGAGCGCGCCGACGGCATTGGCGAAGGCATTCATCAGAAAGAGCCGTTCAGGCGCACCCGGCGGACGGTATCGCCCGCGCCGCTCGCCACTGCCTCGGTGGCCACGCCTATAGCCGCGTTGTCTGTCGAGACCGTGGTGGTGCGCTTGTTGGTGTCGTCCCAATAGATCTTGGAGCCCACAGTCCAGGCCTGACTGCCGGCCTTGGTAAGGTCGAACACGCCGACAAGCAGGCCCTCGCCTGAGGCGGCGGCATAGGGGGCGGTCCGGGTGATGGTGTTGCCGGGCTGGACGTAGTTTTCATCTGGATTTCCTTTCTGGTGGCGGTTGCGCAAGGTGCGAATTTTCCTACCTTTGCGGCAGGAGGGTCTGACATGGCCGGAAAGATCAGTATTTCCATCACCGACGAGCATGCCGCGCTTTTGCAGGAGGCGGTGGGCAGCGGCGCCTATGCCTCCTCGAGCGAGGTGGTCCGCGAGGCGTTGCGCGAATGGCGGACCCGGCGCGTCGTCGGGCAGCTCTGGGACGAAGGCATCGCCAGCGGGCGCGCCGAGCCGGGTACCACGATGGCAGAGATCAAACGCGAGGCGCGGAATCGCCGCAGCCTTTCCTGACCCTTTATGCTGCCGGTACACTTCACACGGGCGGCCCGCGAGGATCTGATCTCGATCTGGACCCATATAGCCAGCGACGATCCTGCCGCCGCCGACCGCATGCTCGACCGGCTGGACGAGGCCGCCGCTCACCTTGCCCAGAATCCGCAGATGGGTCCGGCCCGGGACGACATCCGCCCCGGGCTGCGCTATCTGGTCAGCGGCTCCTACCTGCTGCTCTGCCGGATCGCCGATGACGGCATCGAGATCGTCCGCGCCGTGCATGGGCGGCGCGATCTCTATGGTCTGTTCTGACCTCACGCGCCCGGGTTCTTGTAGAGACCACGCCAGTCGACGGCCTTGGCCCCGAAGTCGAGGCGGCACTTGATCTCGACGCCGTCGACGTTGAAGCCGTTGCGGGTCTCGATATAGGCGCCCTGCTGGCCCTCGAGATAGGCGTACTCGATGGTGTCGATCTGGTTTGGGCTGGCGGCCAGATACCAGGCAGTCTCGCTGGCGGCGTCGAGCCGGGGCTCGCTGATGGGGCTGAGCGTGCGGATCGACTGCGGCACCACGCTGGACGTCGCGGCGGGCACGAGGTTCTGGGCGACCAGCTGTTCGGCCTTCAGTTACAGCGCGGCGGGCACGATCAGAAAGGCGGGGCGGATGTTCAGCACCGTCTTCTTGTCGAGGCCGGTCTGCAGCGCCATCGCCGCACGCTCCGCCCCCACCGCATCGACGGCCAGCGCAGCACCAGTGCCCGCGAGGTTCTTGTGGTTGGCGTGGAACAGAGCGATGCCGTCGACCATGGCCGGGTTGGCGGTTATGATGCCCCAGACCACATCGCTTTCCAACTGGGCGATGGAGTTGCAATATATCGCCGGGATCCGGGTGCCGTAATCGCCTA
>JBDHSO010000245.1:0-4694 GCA_039808125.1 Rhodobacter sp.
GGGCGGCGTGCCGCCGGCGGCGGATGGCGGAGGCGCGCTTGGCACACCGCCGCCCGGCGGCGGGCTGGGCACCGCGCCCGGAGGGGCCGCCCCCATCGGCGTGCCCGAGGCGATTGCCGGTACGGCCCCCGCCAAGCCCGATCCGGGCAAGGTGGCAGAGGCCGAGAAGCCGCGCGAGAAGGTGACGGGCAAGCCCAAGGGGTCGGGGTCCGGCTTCTACATCGGGCCGACGACGCTGGTCACGGCGGCACATGTGATCGACGGCTGCGGCGCCATGGCGATGGCCGATGGCACGCCGCTGGACGTGATGGCCGCCGACACGACGCTGGACATCGCCGTCCTGTCGGGGGCGCCCGATGCCGGCGTCTGGCTGAAGCTTTCGGCGCTGGAGGTGCCGAAACTGGGCGAGACGATCACCGTGCTCGGCTATCCCTATTACACCAGCCTCGATCAGGGGCTGGTCGTCACCTCCGGCAATGTCAGCGCGCTGCGCGGGCCGGACGGCAGTTCCAATCTGGTGATGATCACGGCGCCGGTGCAGCCGGGCAATTCCGGCGGGCCGCTCCTGAACAAGAAGGGCGCGGTCATCGGCGTCGTGGTCAGCCGGATGGACGACCTGGCGGTGCTTCAGGAAACCGGCAGCCTGCCGCAGAACATGAATTTCGCCGTGCCCTCGGGGCCGTTGCTGACCTTCCTGGCGCAGAACCGCATCAGCCGGCCGCAGGGCGACGGGTCGGGTTCGGATCTGTCGGGCGAGGTACCCGATGGCGTCGCGCGCGCGGTCGTGCCGCTGCATTGCTACGAATGACCGTCCTGCCCCCCGGGGGGCGGTATCGAAACCTGCACAGGCGCCCCCCGGGGGCGCCTGTCGTCTTTCGCGGGCCGGCCGCTGCGCGTGGCCGTGGATCGGGTCGTCATGTGGCGCCTGCATCCCGGGCATGCGCAGCGGGCCGTTTCCCGTGCCGCCCCGGCGGACTATCTTCCCCGTCAGGGAGGACCGCAGGAAGGAAGGACGCCATGCCGCTGCCGAGCCCCGCCTCATTTCGGATCACCGACCCCGCTCCCGCTTTGCCGCCGCATACTGCCCGGCTTGCCGAGGAGCGGGCGGTGCTGCGCCGGGTCGATCTGCGCAGGCTGAGCGCGATCGACCAGATGTATGCCTATTACGGCGCCGATCTGGCCTGAAGCCCGGCCCCGGCCCGGCGCCCCCAAAGGTTGACTCGGGCGGCTGCCGGGCGCATATCCGCAAGGTAACAGCCGGAGGGCAGACCATGTTCATCCAGACGGAATCCACTCCCAATCCCGCCACGCTGAAATTCCTTCCCGGCCAGACCGTGCTGTCGGCTGGAACCGCCGATTTCCCCTCGGCGGCGGCGGCGGAAGCCTCGCCCCTTGCCACGCGCATCTTTGCCGCGGGCGGGATCGCGGGGGTATTCCTCGGCACGGATTTCGTGACCGTGACCAAGGCCGAGGATGTGGAATGGCCCCATATCAAGCCGCAGATCCTCGGCGCGATCATGGAGCACTACCAATCCGGCGCCCCCGTCCTGACGGGCGAGGCGGGGCCGGGCCATGCCGGGAACTTTGCCGAGGAAGATGGCGATATCGTTCGCCAGATCAAGGAGTTGCTCGATACCCGCGTCCGGCCAGCCGTGGCGCAGGATGGCGGCGACATCACCTTTCACGGCTTTGACCGCGGGGTCGTCTACCTGCACATGCAGGGCGCCTGCGCGGGCTGCCCGTCCTCGACGCTGACGCTGAAGATGGGGATCGAGAACCTGCTGCGGCACTACATCCCCGAAGTGACCGAGGTCCGCCCTGTCGCGGCCTGAGATCACGCTGGCTTTCGACACATCGGCGGCGCATTGCGCCGCCGCTTTGCTTTTGCCCGACCGCAAGCTTCTGCACGAGGAGGCGATGGCCACCGGCCAGGCCGAGCGGCTGATGCCGCTGCTTGAGGAAATGCTGGCCGCGGGCGGCATCGGCTGGCGCGACCTTTCGACGCTGGCGGTCGGCACCGGGCCGGGAAATTTCACCGGCGTGCGCATCGCCGTCGCCGCCGTCCGCGGGCTGGCGCTGGCGCTGGGGGTGCCGGCGGTCGGCGTCACCCTGTTCGAGGCGCGGGCACATGGCCTGCCGCGACCCTTGCGGGTGATCGAGGATGCCCGCCGCGGCATGGTCTATCTTCAGGATTTTCCCGCCGCGGGCGAAAGCTGCCCCGCGCGGCTGGTGGAGGCCGGGGCGCTGCCGCCCTGGTCGGGCGCGGTCACGGGTAATGCAGCAGCGCCGGGCGCGGGTCTTCCCCCCGCCCTGCCGCTGGCCGAGGCCATTGCCCGCGTCGCCGCCGCCCGGATCGCCTCTGCCGGCACCGCGCCCGGGGCCGGGGGCGCGCCGACAGGTATCGCGCTGCCGCGACCGGCGCCCTTCTACCTGCGCGGCGCCGATGCCGCGCCGCCCGCCGATCCGCCGCCGGTGATTCTGCCGTGACGCCGGAGCAGCTTGCCGCCCTGCATGCCCGCGCCTTCCGCACGCCGCCGCCCTGGTCCGCGGCCGATTTCGCCGCCTTCATTGCCGATCCGCTGGCCTTCCTGCTGGTCGAGGGCGATGCCGGCTTTCTTCTCGGCCGGGCTGTGGCCGGAGAGGCCGAGCTTCTGACCCTTGCCGTTGCGCCCGAGGCCCGGCGCCGCGGGCTGGGGCGCCGGCTGGTCGGACGGTTCCTCTATCAGGCCCGGCTGCGCAGCGCCGAAACCGCCTTTCTGGAGGTCAGCGCCGAAAATCCCGCCGCGCTCGGGCTTTACGATTCGGCGGGGTTCCGCCTTTCGGGGCGGCGGCGCGGCTATTACGCCACGGCCGAGGGCCGGCGCATCGACGCCCTCGTCCTGAGCCGGACGCTCTGACGACGGCCTCCGGGCCGGCCGGACCCGCCTCGTCGCGGGTCCCCGGCGCCTGCGCCGGCGAAACCTGACCAACGGGTCAGGTTTCAGGCAACCCGGCACGAAATTCGTCTTGACCCCCCCTTTGGCTTGACGGCTATCATGGCGCCAATCTGCCCGCGACCGGCCCGTCCGACGACGCGCCGGCGGACGGGGCGGAAGATGGTTCATCAACCGGGAGCAAGACCCATGACCTTTCTGAAATCCCTGTCGGGGGCTACGGCCGTTCTGGCGCTGATGGCGGGCGCCGCGCTGGCCGAACCGGCTTTGATCTACGATCTTGGCGGCAAGTTCGACAAATCCTTCAACGAAGCCGCCTACAACGGCGCCGAACGCTGGGCCAAGGAAACCGGCGGCACCTACAAGGAACTGGAGATCTCGGACGAGGCCCAGCGCGAGCAGGCGCTGCGCCGGCTGGCGGAATCGGGCGCGAATCCGATCGTCACCACCGGCTTTGCCATGTCGGATCCGCTGACCAAGGTGGCGCCCGACTTTCCCAATACCAAGTTCGTGACCATCGACGGCTGGGTCGACCCGGCCACCAACCCCAATGTGCTGTCTATCGGGTTTTCCGAACATGAGGGCGGCTATCTGGTCGGCATGATGGCCGCCATGGCCACCAAGACCGGCACCGTGGGCTTCGTCGGCGGCATGGACATTCCGCTGATCCGCAACTTTGCCTGCGGCTATGCCCAGGGTGCCAAGGCGGTGAACCCCGACATCAAGATCGTCTCGTCGATGACCGGCACCACCCCGGCCGCCTGGAACGACCCGGTGAAGGGCGCCGAACTGGCCCGCGCCGAAATCGGCCAGGGCGCCGACGTGATCTATGCCGCCGCGGGCGGCACCGGCATCGGCGTGCTGCAGGCCGCGGCCGACGAGGGCATCCTGTCGATCGGCGTCGATTCGAACCAGAACCACCTGCACCCCGGCCAGGTTCTGACCTCGATGCTGAAGCGCGTCGACAATGCGGTCTACAACAGCTTTACCGCCGGCGAGGCGCTGGACACCGCGCCCCTGACGCTTGGCCTGAAGGAAGAGGGCGTGGGCTACGCGCTCGACGACAACAACAAGGCGCTGGTCACGGACGAGATGAAGGCCAAGGTCGACGAGGCCTCGGCCAAGATCGTCGCCGGCGAGATCACGGTGCATGACTACCGCACCGACGACACCTGCCCGGCCATGACGTTCTGAGCCGGCCGAATGGCAAGTGCAGAGGTTGAGGGGCGGCCCGGCGCGGCCGCCCCCCCCGATTCCCCCTATGCGATCGAGCTGAAGGGCATTTCCAAGGCCTTCGGCCCGGTCCAGGCGAACCGGGATATCAACATCTCGGTGCCGAAAGGCACGATCCACGGAATCATCGGCGAGAACGGCGCCGGAAAATCGACCCTGATGTCGATCCTCTACGGCTTTTACCGCGCCGATTCCGGCGAGATTTTCATCAATGGCCGGCTGACCGCCATTCCCGACAGCCAGAGCGCCATCCGCGCCGGCATCGGCATGGTCTTCCAGCATTTCAAGCTGGTGCAGAACTTCACCGTGCTGGAAAACGTGATTCTCGGCGTCGAGGACGGGCCGATGCTGCGGACCTCGCTGGCCAAGGCGCGGGCCGAGCTTGAACGGCTTGGCCGCGACTACGAACTGGACGTCGATCCCGATGCGCTGATCGAGGACCTGTCGGTCGGCCATCAACAGCGGGTCGAAATCCTGAAGGCGCTCTATCGCCAGGCCGAGATCCTGATCCTGGACGAACCGACCGGC
>JBDHSO010000246.1:0-4682 GCA_039808125.1 Rhodobacter sp.
TGGTGTTCCAGCAGTTCAACCTCTGGGCACATATGACCATCCTGCAAAACGTGATGGAGGCGCCGGTGACGGTGCTGAAGCGCGATCCGAAAGAGGTGGAGGAAACCGCGCGCAAATATCTGGCCAAGGTGGGCATCGCCGAAAAGGCCGATGCCTGGCCGGCGCAGCTTTCGGGCGGCCAGCAGCAGCGCGCCGCCATTGCCCGCGCGCTGTGCATGGAGCCCCGCGCGCTGCTGTTCGACGAGCCGACATCGGCGCTTGACCCCGAACTGGAGCAGGAAGTGGTCAGGGTCATCAAGGCGCTTGCCGACGAGGGGAGAACCATGGTGCTTGTCACCCATGACATGAAGCTGGCGGCGGATTGTTCCGACCATGTGATCTTCCTTCACCAGGGCCGGATCGAGGAGGAGGGGCCGCCCGGCGCGCTGTTCGGCAGCCCGAGGTCGGAGCGGCTGCGCGGCTTCCTGTCGGCGACGGCGGCCTGATGCGGTGATGGGCTGTTCGGCGGCCATATCGGCGCTCGGCGCGGCGCTTACCCTCGCGGCGGGCGGGGACCGGCATCTCGACATCGGCACGGGGCCCAGTTTTCCGCCCTATGTGGTGATCGACGAGGCCGGCGCGATCGACGGCTCCGACTTCGAGATGATGCAGGACATCTGCCGCCGCATCCGCCACACCTGCCACTGGCAAACGGTGCCGTTCAGGGATCTGATCCCGGGCGTGCAGTCCGGCCAGTTCGACGCCGCGCTGGGGGGCATGGCGATCAGCCCGGAACGGCGCCGCATCGTGGATTTCTCGCAGCCCTATGCGACGGGCGGCGGGCTGGACTGGTTCGTGGGCCCGGCCGGTGCGCCGCTGCCCGACCGTGCCACGACCGCCGTGGTAAGCGGCACCATCCAGGAGATCTTCGCGCGCAACGAGGGGCTGAACCACATCGCCTTTCCCTCGGAGCCCGAAGCGTTGGCGGCCACGGCGGGCGGGATGACCGATCTCGCGCTGGGTCCCTTCGACGACCGGCCCGACCTTCAGCCGCTGATCGGCGGGGCCGGGCTGGAATTCCTCTACAGTGCCGAAGTGCCCGACGAAGGCGTGGGCATCGTCGTCTGCAAGGGAAACCTTGCGCTGCTGACCCTTCTGAACGGCGCCATCGACGAGATGTTCGCGGATGGCACCATGGAGGCGATAAATTCGCGCTGGCCCTGAGCGGACAACGCGGCAAAGATCAAACCGGAAGCTTGACCAACAGTGAGATCAGAAATGAAAAAACTTCTCCTCGCCACCGCCGTCGCCGTCTTCGCGACCGGCGCCTATGCCCAGAACGTCGTCCGCATCGGCACGGAAGGAGCCTATGAGCCCTACAACTACATCGACCAGGCAACCGGCGAACTGACCGGCTACGAGATCGAGCTTGGCAAGGAGCTTTGCAAGCGCGCCGAACTGAACTGCGAATTCGTGCAGAACGCCTGGGATTCGATCATTCCGAACCTGCAGTCGGGCAACTACGACGCGATCATCGCCGGCATGTCGATCACCGAGGAACGGCAGAAGGTCATCGACTTCAGCCAGAACTACATCCCGCCGACCAGCTCGGCCTATCTGGCGCTGTCGCCCGATGTGAATATCGGCGAAGGCGCGGTGATCGCGGCGCAGACCGGCACGATTCAGGCCGGCTATGTCGCCGAATCGGGCGCGACGCTGCTGGAATTCGCCTCGCCCGACGAAACCGTGGCGGCGGTCAAGAACGGCGAGGCCGATGCGGTCTTTGCCGACAAGGACTATCTCGTCCCCTTCGCCAAGGATTCGAACGGCGCGCTGGTGCTGCTGCCCGATGAGGTGCAGATCGGCGGCGGCATCGGCATCGGCCTGCGCAAGAGCGATACCGAGTTGAAGGACAAGTTCAACGCCGCCATCCAGTCGATGAAGGACGACGGCAGCCTGAACGCCATGATCAAGAAGTGGTTCGGCGACGAGGCGCTGGTCTTCTGATCCTGCCGCCTTCGATTTTCACAGATGCGGATCCCCCGGGATCCGCATCCGCATGGCCGGGCCCTTGCCGATGTTCGACTTCTGCACCGATCCCTCGACCCTGCCCTGGTACAGCTGGCTTGCCTGCTATCTGACGACGGGGACGCATTTCAGCTTCTACGGCTCCTTCGTGACGGTGCTGCTTCTGCTTGCCGTCACCGCGCCCGTGGCGCTGGTCTTCGGGTTCCTCGGGGCCACCGCGGCGCGATCGCCCGTCGGCCCGATCTCGCTTCTGGGCCGGGGCTATATCGTCGCCGTGCGCGGCGTGCCCGACATCGTCTATTTCATGTTTTTCGTGATTGCGCTCGATCAGGGGATCGAGTGGTTCAAGCACCTCTTCGTCTGCGCCGACCTGTCGCAGCCGGTCTGGAACGGCAACGAATTCAGCGTCTGCCCGGCGGCGAAGGTGCCGCTCGCCACCTCGGCGGCGATCTGGCACAAGGCCTATGCCTTCGCGCTGGCCGTCTTCACCTTCGCCATCGTCTTCGGCGCCTTCGCCGCCAATGTGATCTATGGCGCGATGCAGGCGGTGCCCCGCGCGCAACTGGAAACGGCCGAGGCCTATGGCATGACGCAGGGCCAGGTCTTCCGTCGCGTGCTGGTGCCGCAGATGTGGATCTATGCCCTGCCGGGGCTGTCGAACCTCTGGCTGATCCTGATCAAGGCGACGCCCCTGCTGTTCCTTCTGGGCATCCAGGACATCGTCTACTGGGCGCGCGAACTGGGAAGCGCAAAGACCAGCGGCAACAATCCCTATCCGCATGGCGACTGGCGCGTGTATTACTTCCTGGCACTGCTGGTCTTCTACCTTGTCTTCACCCGCCTGTCCGAAATCGCATTGTCCCGGCTGACCACGCGGTTTTCCAGGGGCCAGGCCACCCGTGGCGGTGAAGACATGCGAAAGGCGGTCACGCAATGACCTGTCTGGAGACGATCCAGTCCTATGCCCTGCGCTCGATCGGCATCGGCGAACGCCTGCTCCCGCGGGAAGGCTACGACCTTTGCCAGCAGTTCACGCTGATCGGTTCGGGCCTGATCTGGAACATCTATTTCGGTGTCTTCGCCCTTCTGTTCGGCTTCTTCCTTGCCAATGCGCTGGCGCTGGCCAAGGCAAGCCGGTCGCGCTGGCTGCGCAAACCCGCGGAATGGTTCATCTTCGTGTTCCGCGGGTCGCCGTTGTTCATCCAGTTCTTCCTGGCCTATGAAACGCTGGTGCTGCTGCCCAAGGCAGGGATCCACGTCTTCGGCATGACCATCGAGACCGCCTGGACCACCAAGGCCTGGGCGGGTGCGCTGATGGTGC
The DNA here is from genome assembly GCA_039808125.1 of Rhodobacter sp. Classification (GTDB taxonomy): domain Bacteria; phylum Pseudomonadota; class Alphaproteobacteria; order Rhodobacterales; family Rhodobacteraceae; genus Pseudogemmobacter. Next base: position 3,329 of record JBDHSO010000246.1, read on the forward strand.
TGTTCCTGAACACCGCCGCCTATTCGGCCGAGATCTTCTACGGCGCGCTGAAGGCGATCCCCAAGGGCGATCTGGAGGCGGCGGATGCCTATGGCATCACCGGCTGGCAGAGGTTCCACCGCATCGAATGGCCCACCATGCTGCGGCTGGGATGGCCGGCCTATACCAACGAGGCGATCTTCCTCTTTCATGCCACGACGCTGGTGTTCTTCTCGGGCTTTCCGGCCTTCCAGCAGCGCGGCGACGCGCTCTATTACGCGAACTATTTCGCCGACAAGACCTTCAACCCCTTCATCCCCTATCCCATCGTCGGGTTCTATTTCGTGGTGCTGACACTGACGCTGATCTGGGCCTTCGGCGCGATGAACCGGCGGCTGAACCGGCATCTGCCATCGAATCTGCGGCCGAGAATTCGCTTGCGTCCGCAGTTGGTCCGGTAGTAGCGTAGTTTTGATCAAATTATTCGGGCACCCGCCCGGACCCGGGCAGGGCAAGGCTGCAAGCAGCCCCGCCGGGCGAGGCGATCGAACCAAGGGAAGGACCAGGGCATGGTCCGGACCCCGACGGAACCGCCGGGCCGCCGACGTCTGGCCCCGGTTCCCGTGCGGGAGGCCGTGCCTTCCTGAAACGACATGATGAAGGACTGGCTGAGAAAGCACCCCGACGTGCGGACCATCCGCGTGGCCGCCGCCGATCTGAACGGACAGGCGCGCGGCAAGCGCGTGCCGGCGCGTTTCGCCGACAAGGTGGTGAAGGATGGAACCCGCTTCCCCTTCTCTGTCCTGAACCTCGACATCTGGGGCGAGGATATCGACGACAGCCCGCTGGTGTTCGAGCAGGGCGATCAGGACGGCGTGCTCAGACCCACCGAACGCGGCTTCATGCCGATGCCCTGGCTTGAGGCGCCGACCGCACTGCTGCCGATCTGGATGTTCCGCGAGAACGGCCAGCCCTACGAGGGCGACCCGCGCCATGCGCTGCGCGCCGTGGTCGATCGCTACAAGGCCCGGGGCCTGACCCCGGTCTGCGCGCTGGAACTGGAATTCTTCCTGATCGACGACAGCGGCAAGACCATGCAGGTGCCGGCCAGCCCGCGGTCGGGCAAGCGTCGGAAGGCGGCGGAAACCCTGTCGATCCGCGCGCTGGACGCCTTCGACACCTTCTTCACCGACCTTTACGACGCCTGCGAGGCGATGGACATTCCGGCCGATACCACCACCTCGGAAACCGGCCTCGGCCAGTTCGAGGTGAACCTGATGCACAGCGACGACGCGCTGCGCGCCGCCGACGATGCCTGGCTGTTCAAGATGCTGGTCAAGGGCCTGGCGCGGCGCCACGGCTTTGCCGCCAGCTT
>JBDHSO010000247.1:0-4680 GCA_039808125.1 Rhodobacter sp.
CGGCCGCAGCGCCGCGCGCGACAGCACCCGCTCGCCGCGCGCGGCGGCCAGCGCCCAGAACACCATCGCCCCCGCGCCGCCGGTCAGCGCCAGCACCTGGCCGGGCGGCAGCGCCTCTGCCGCGCGTTTCAGGAACAGATCCTCGATGGCGAAGAAGGCCATCGAACCGATCATCAGGATCGCGGCCCGCGAATTTTCCGCGGCGGTGCTCGGTGTCATGTACGGTCCTTCCCGCCTGCTGCCCCGCCGCTTCTATCCGGCCCCGAGGCCGGCGGAAACCCGGCCCCTTCCTCTTGATCCAAATACCCGCCGCCGCAGGCGCCCGCAGGGCCCGGCCGGCCTTGCGGCGCTGTCGCTGCGGTGCCAGAAGGACGCGATCGGCAAGGAGCAGCAATGGCGAAGGACAGGCTCGACGGGGTGGGGCTGGCACTGCTTCTGGGCGTGCAACTGCTGCTGGCCTTCAACCAGATCGTGATCAAGGTGGTGAATGCCGGCCTGCAACCGGTGTTCTTCGCCGGGCTGCGCTCGCTGCTGGCGCTGGTCTTCGTCTGGGGCTGGATGGTCTGGCGCGGCCGGCCGCCGCGGATCGCGGCCGGAACCTTGGGTGCCGGGCTGGCGGTGGGCCTGGCCTTCTCGGCCGAGTTCCTGTTTCTCTTCATCGCCGTCGACCTGACGACGGTCGGCCGCGCCGCGATCCTGATGTATTCGATGCCGCTCTGGTTCGCGCTTCTCGCCCATTTCGGGCTCGGCGAGCGGATCGGCCCGCAAAAGGCCCTTGGCCTCGGACTTGCCTTCGCGGGCACCGCCTGGGCGATCCTGACGCGCGGCGAGGGCGAGGGCGGCAGCCTCATCGGCGATATCTGCGCGCTGGTCGCGGCCTGGGGCTGGGCGCTGTGCACCTATCTTGCCCGCCGGCCGACGCTGCGCGCGGTCGGCCCCGAGATGCAGCTGTTCTGGATGGTCCTGGTCTCGGGCCCGGTCCTGCTGTTGGCCGCGCCGGCCTTCGGCCCCCTCCTGCGCGATCCGACCTGGCTGCATGTCGCAGGCCTGGTGTTTCAGGCCGCGGTCGTGGTGACGGGCGGCTTCATCGTCTGGCTCTGGCTGCTGGCGGCCTATCCCGCCTCGACCGTGGCCGCGTTTTCCTTCCTCGCGCCGGTGCTGACGATCCTGATGGGGGCGGCGCTTCTGGGTGAGTCGCTCTCGCCCTCGATTCTCGCGGCGGGCGGGCTGGTCGCCGCGGGGATCGTGCTGATCAACCGGGCCGGCGCGCGCTGAGGCACGCCGGGCGGGGAATCGCCTGCCTGTGGATCCTGCTGTGGACAACCCCTCGCGCAGGGTCTGAACAGCCGCGATTTCCGGTGCAGAACGGCCCGCTTGCGCCGGACCGCTGAGAACGGGGTTGAAATCCACAGGTTTTTCCACCGGCGGAGCGATGACGATCGCGTGATGTTGCCGGGCATCCGTCAAGGGTCTTTTTCACGCCCTGCGACGAAAAAACAGTTTGAAGCCCCATCCGTCTTACGACAGGTTGTCGAGGCGCCGGCGGCAGACACAAAATATTGTGGATGCAACGGCCTTCGCAATCATCGTCCCGGCCCGAGCCGCCTGGGGCCGCACCCGGCGCGGGCTACCGGCCGGGGCAGGTGTTGCATTGCGCAGGCGCGTGCGGGGACGACGACGCAAAATCCGCGGCGGCAGGCCGGGATCAGAAAAAAGGACGTGGGGCATGAAGATCGAGCGGAAATACACCAGCGAAGCGACCGGCGCCTATGGTGCCATCGACTTCGCCACCACCCAATCCGAGATCCGAAACCCGGACGGCACGATCGTCTTCCGCAACGATGCGGTCGAGGTGCCCGAGGGCTGGAGCCAGGTCGCCTCGGACGTGCTGGCGCAGAAGTATTTCCGCAAGGCGGGCGTGCCGGCCGCGCTGAAGCGGGTGCCGGAAGAGGGCGTGCCGGAGTTTCTCTGGCGCTCGGTCCGCGACGATGCGGCGCTGGACAAGCTGCCCCCCGAGGCGCGTTCCGGCGGAGAGACCAGCGCGCGGCAGGTGTTCGACCGGCTGGCCGGCGCCTGGGCCTATTGGGGCTGGAAGGGCGGCTATTTCACCACCGAAGGCGATGCCCGCGCCTATTACGACGAGATGCGCTTCATGCTGGCGCGCCAGATGGCGGCGCCGAACAGCCCGCAATGGTTCAACACCGGGTTGCACTGGGCTTACGGCATCGACGGGCCGGGGCAGGGGCATTACTATGTCGACCACCGCACCGGGGTGCTGACTGCCTCGGACAGCGCCTATGAACATCCCCAGCCGCATGCCTGCTTCATCCAGTCCGTCCGCGACGATCTGGTGAACGAGGGCGGCATCATGGACCTCTGGGTCCGCGAGGCGCGGCTGTTCAAATACGGCTCGGGCACCGGCACCAACTTTTCCAGCCTGCGCGGCGAGGGCGAGCGGCTGTCCGGCGGCGGCAAGTCCAGCGGGCTGATGGGCTTTCTCAAGATCGGCGACCGGGCGGCGGGCGCGATCAAGTCGGGCGGCACCACGCGCCGCGCGGCCAAGATGGTGATCTGCGACATGGATCACCCCGATATCGAGAATTTCATCAACTGGAAGGTCGTCGAGGAGCAGAAGGTGGCCAGCCTCGTCGCCGGCTCCCGCGCGCATGAGACGCAGCTGAACGCGATCTTCGCCGCGATTCGCGGCTGGGACGGGTCTTCGCAGGATGCGGTCGATCCGGCGAAGAACCCGGCGCTGAAGGCGGCGATCCGTGCCGCGCGCAAGGCGATGATCCCGGAAACCTATGTCAACCGGGTGCTGCAATATGCGGCGCAGGGCTATGACAGCATCGAATTCCCCACCTATTCCACCGACTGGGACAGCGAGGCCTATGTCACGGTGGCGGGGCAGAACTCCAACAACTCGGTCCGCGTGACCGATGCCTTCCTGCGCGCCGTGCGCGACGACAAGCCCTGGGATCTGTTGCGCCGCACCGATGGCAAGGTGTCGAAGACGGTCCCGGCCCGCGCGCTGTGGGATCAGGTGGGGCATGCCGCCTGGGCCTGCGCCGATCCGGGCATCCAGTTCCACGATACGGTGAACGCCTGGCACACCTGCCCAACCGACGGGCCGATCCGCGGCAGCAATCCCTGCTCGGAATACATGTTCCTCGACGATACCGCCTGCAACCTGGCGTCGATGAACCTGCTCGGGTTCTGGAAGGACGGCCGCTTCGATGCCGAGGGCTATGTCCATGCCAGCCGGCTCTGGACGCTCACGCTGGAGATCAGCGTGACGATGGCGCAGTTCCCCTCGCGCGAAATCGCGCAGCTCAGTCACGATTTCCGGACGCTCGGGCTTGGCTATGCCAATATCGGCGGGCTGCTGATGAACATGGGCCTCGGCTACGATTCACCGCAGGGCCGGGCGATCTGCGGCGCGCTGAGCGCGATCATGACCGGCATCGCCTATGCCACCTCGGCCGAGATGGCGGCAGAGCTGGGCGCCTTCCCGGGCTTTGCACGCAACCGCGAACCGATGCTGCGGGTGATCCGCAACCACCGCACCGCTGCCTGGGGCAAGGGCGATTTCGAGGCGCTGAACGTGGCGCCCGTGGGGCTGGATTCGGTCCATTGCCCCGACAAGGCGCTGATCGGCCTGGCCCGCAGTGCCTGGGACGAGGCCCTGACCCTTGGCGAGCGCCATGGCTATCGCAACGCGCAGGTCACGGTGATCGCGCCGACCGGCACCATCGGCCTTGTGATGGATTGCGACACGACCGGGATCGAACCCGATTTCGCGCTGGTGAAGTTCAAGAAACTGGCCGGCGGCGGCTATTTCAAGATCATCAACCAGTCGGTGCCGGCCGCGCTTGAGACGCTGGGCTATCCCGGCCACCAGATCGCCGAGATCGTCGCCCATGCCGTGGGCCATGGCAGCCTGGCGCAGGCGCCCGGCCTCAACCAGACGGCGCTGGTCGGCCACGGCTTCGGCGCGGCCGAGATCGACAAGATCGAGGCGGCCCTGCCCACGGCCTTCGACATCCGCTTCGTCTTCAACCAGTGGACGCTGGGTGCGGAATTCTGCACCCGCACCCTGGGCATCCCCGAGGCGCGGCTGGGCGATCCGGGCTTCGACCTGCTGCGCCATCTGGGTTTTACCCGCGCGCAGATCGAGGCCGCGAACGATCACGTCTGCGGAACCATGACGCTGGAGGGCGCGCCGCATCTGAAGCCGGCGCATCTGCCGGTTTTCGACTGTGCCAACCCCTGCGGCAAGACCGGCACGCGGTTCCTCTCGGTCGAGAGCCATATCCACATGATGGCCGCTGCGCAGAGCTTCATTTCGGGCGCGATCTCGAAAACCATCAACATGCCGAATACGGCGGCGATTTCCGACGTGCTTGCGGCCTATGAACTGTCGCATTCGCTGGGCATCAAGGCCAATGCCATCTATCGCGACGGATCGAAGCTGAGCCAGCCGCTGGCCTCGGCCCTGGTCGAGGACGACGAGGAGGCGGAAGAGGTGCTGGCGACCGGCACGCCGCAGGAAAAGGCCATCGTCATCGCCGAGAAGATCGTCGAGAAGGTGCTGGTCAAGGAAATCGTCCGCAGCCACCGCGAGAAACTGCCCGAACGCCGCAAGGGCTATACCCAGAAGGCGATCATCGGCGGCCACAA
>JBDHSO010000248.1:0-4543 GCA_039808125.1 Rhodobacter sp.
AGCCGGATGCCGCAAATGCGTGGCTTCCCGGGGCGGGCGGGCGGCGCGATAATCCGGCCATAGGACCGTTGCAGTCCGGATCGGCTGCGCGGGGCGCGCGGATTTCGGTATCTGGAGATGGAAATGGGACTTCACGAAAGCATGCCGGACACGGGTCGGCTCGTCCGCAGCGCGCCGAATGCCGCCGAGCGGACCACCATAGAATTCGCCCTGTCGCGGTTGCGGCTGTCTGCGCAGCTGATCGAGGCCGCCGGGCGCGGCCTTGCCCCCTTCATCGCATCGGCCAGCGCAGAGGCGCTGCTGGAACTGTCGGTCGAGATCGGGCGGATCGAGACGCTCCTGTCAAAGACGGCGCTGTCAGCCGGCAGGCCCTGACGACCGCTCGACCGGACAGGAGAAAATGACTACACTCTTCCGGTCGGAAGGGTGCGCGGCCGTGAGTCTTGTTTTCGGCAACAATTTGCGAATCCTGTCATTGGAGCGGCATTCACTGTCCCGGGTTGCCGAGGAATTGGGAATTGGCCGCGTCCAGTTCCAGAGGTATCTCCGGGGCGAATCTTTTCCCAAGCCCGGCTTGCTGGACCGGATCTGTGAATATTTCTGCGTCGATGCCCGCATCCTGACCCAGCCCGTCACCGAACGGCTGCTGGCAGAAATGCGGATCTCCCGCGCGGCGCAGGCGAAGGGGGTGGATATCAGCAAATGGCTGGCCGGGCTGATCTATGTCGCCCCGGCCGAGGAATATCACCACGGGCCGCATTCGCTGACCGAGGGGCTTTACCGTGTGTGGCGACGGTCCTTCGCGAAACCGGGCAAGGCGGTGCGCGTCGTGGTCCAGGTAAGGTCCCGCGATGGCGTGCTCTGCCTGCGCGGCTTCGATTCGCCCAAGCAATATCCGCCGAAATATCCGCCTGCCCTGCGCGAGTTCCGGGGTCTCGCGCTGCGGCTGCGCTCGAACGACTATGCGCTGATGTTCTTTCACACCATGCCGATGCGGATCATCTCGACCAGCTACATCGGCCAGGACCATACGGTGAACCGGCCGGGCTACTGGCGCGGCTTCACCGCCGTCACGCGCGCGGAACTGGTGGATCTGCCGCGGGCCTCGCGCGTGGTTTTCGTCAAGGCCGATCCCGGCGCGGCCGAGAAGGTCCGGCTCGCGCATGAGCGGCTGTTCTGGGATTTCGGCGACCTGCCGCCCGAGATCGCCGAGGAACTGGTCCGCCCCGGGCTCTGAACGGTTCACCCCGCCGCCGTGCAGGCGCCGCCGATCGTGGCGAAGGCGCGCTCGAAGCGCCGCATCAGCGCGATGTCGAGGTCGGCCATGGTTACGGGCAGGCCGAGATCGACCAGGCTGGTCACGCCATGGTCACGGATGCCGCAGGGCACGATGCCCGAGAAATGCGACAGATCCGGCTCCACGTTGATGGCGATGCCGTGAAAGCTGACCCAGCGGCGGATCTTGATGCCGATCGCGGCGATCTTGTCCTCGGCCGGGCTGCCGTCGGCGGCGGCGGGCCGGTCCGGCCGCACGACCCAGACCCCGACCCGGCCGGGCCGGATCTCGCCCGTCACGTTGAATTCGGCCAGCGAGTCGATCACCCAGCGCTCCAGTGCGCGCACGAAACAGCGCACATCGCCGCCCCGCGCCTTCACGTCCAGCATGCAGTAGACCACGCGCTGCCCGGGTCCGTGATAGGTGTATTGCCCGCCCCGGCCGACAGGAAATACCGGAAAGCGGTCCGGTTCGACCAGATCCTCGGCCCGCGCCGATGTGCCGGCGGTGTAGAGCGGCGGATGCTCCAGCAGCCAGATCGCCTCGTCCGCCTCGCCCCCGGCGATGGCCTCGGCGCGGGCCTCCATCGCGGCCAGTGTTTCGGCATAGGGGGCAAGGCCGGGCAGGTGCGTCCATTCGACCATGGCGGTTTCCTTTCGCCGCAGGCAACGGGTCTGGCCGTTCTAGCGCAGCCCCGCGCCGATGCAACCGGCGCCGTGCATTCGCGGCGGCGGTGCAAAATCCCTCTTTTCTTCGCGGCGCAAGGTCGCTACACACGCGCCACCCGAGCCGGGCCGTTGCGGATGTGGCGGAATTGGTAGACGCGCAGCGTTGAGGTCGCTGTTCCTTAACCGGAGTGAAAGTTCGAGTCTTTTCATCCGCACCACCGAATTTCCCTGAATGGGCGTTTTTAACGCCTGTTTGGGGAAATACCGGGACTTACGGTCAGGACCCATAAATCTACTTGAGCGAGGTCTCGCGGCGTGATTCAAACTCTCAAAGTGGGGAGGGATCATGAGCGATTTGTGCTGGCTTTCCGAGGCGCAGGTCGAGCGGTTGAGGCCATACTTTCCGAAGTCCCGCGGCAAGCCCGGGGTCGATGACCGACGGGTCTTGAGCGGGATAATCTACATACAGCGCAATGGGTTGATGTGGAAGCATGCGCCACGGGACTATGGTCCGCCGAAGACGCTCTACAACCGCTGGAAGCGATGGAGCCGCATGGGCGTGTTCGCCACCATCATGACCGAACTGGCGGCCCAGGCGCAGGACACTGAGATAGTGATGATCGATGCGACCCATCTGAAGTCCCACCGAACGGCCTCAAGCCTCGCGGTTCAAAAGGGGGGCGCGGACGACTGATCGGGCGGACGAAGGGCGGGCTCAACTCGAAACTGCACGTCCTGGCCGACGCGAAGGGCCGCCCGATCCAAATGTTCCTCTCGGCGGGCCAGACCTCGGATTACATCGGCGCGCGGGCGTTGCTGCCTACGATCCCTCAGGCGGATGCTCTGCTGGCAGACCGGGGCTACGATGCCGATTGGTTCCGCAACGCCATGATCGAATTAGGGATTTCTCCGTGCATCCCGTCAAAACTCAGCCGCACAATTCAAATCCCACACGATGCGGCACTCTATCGCCTGCGCCACAAGATTGAGAACATGTTCGCGCGCCTCAAGGACTGGCGCAGGGTCGCGACGCGCTACGATCGATGCCCGATCCTGTTCCTCTCGGCATGCGCTCTCGCCGCCATCGTCATTTGCTGGTTATGAGTCTGGACCGTAGCTCCGCCAGTATTGCCGAAAAAGGTTGCTTTCCATCTCGGTTTTTCCCATCTCTCTACGCATGATTCCCGCACGTGCGTAAATGGCCTCGTTCTGAAAGCTCCCGTCAGGCAATTGGCGTGCCGAGATTTCTCGCGCGGGCAAGCGCGAGTCGAGAGTGTTTCCGACGAAAGCCGTGGCCCGTGAATGGGCGGCGCGGCGAGAATATCTGATTCTCGATGAAGCGGAAGCGCCGGTGGATCATGGCGACTTCGGCGCACTGTTGCAACGTTATGCCGACGAGGTGTCGGTCAAGAAGCGCGGCGCCCGGTGGGAACACGTCCGCATCCAGGCGCTGCGCCGGGATGAGTTGGCGAAAGTGAGGCTGGCTGATCTGTCGGCCTCTCACTTCGCCGCCTGGCGCGACCGGCATCTGCGCGAGGTGGCGGCCGAATCGGTGATCTGGGAGATGCAGTTGATGTCGTCGGCGCTGAATACGGCGCGGCGGGAGTGGGGGATCGTCGCGTCTAACCCGCTGTCCGACGTCCGCAAGCCGGCAAAGCCACAGCCGCGTGACCGGCTGGTCACGGCGGAAGAACTGGAGCGGCTGGGGCATGCGGCGGGAGATGATCTCGGCCACGCCGTTGCCCGCGCCTATCACGCCTTCCGGTTTGCACTGGAGACGGGGATGCGGGCAGGCGAGATCGTCGGACTGACGTGGGAGCGCATCGACGTCAAGCGGCGGGTCGTGCATCTGACCCACACAAAAAACGGCCGGGCGCGAGATGTGCCGCTGTCGACCTAGGCCATCAGGCTGTTGGACGCGCTACCACGGCTGGACCCTGCTTTCGGTCTGTCAAATCAGATGCTCGATGCCCCGCGGCGCCGTGTCCGGGACCGGGCAAAAGTCGAGGGCCTGACCTTCCACGATTCGCGTCTTACCGCCATCACGCGGCTGTCGAAACGGCTGGATGTTCTTGCCCTAGCGCGGATGGTTGGCCATTCCGACCTTCGGATGCTTCAAGTCTATTACAACGAGACGGCCGAGGAACTGGCCAAGCGGTTGGACTAGGCGTCGTACTCAATGGGGGGATTCCGGTTGGGTTCTTGCTGTGCTTCATTTCTGCCATGGGCGGGAGGGTTTCATGGTGCGTTACGATCCGAGCGACGAGGAATGGCGACTGGTGGAGCCGCTGCTTCCGGGGCCGGGCAAGGGAAAGCACCGGGTTGATGACGGTCGTGTGGCGAATGGGATATTCCATGTGCTCCGGACCGGAGCGCCTTGGCGTGACCTGCCGGAACGGTATGGCCCCTGGACGGCCGTCCATAATTGGTTCAACGGTTGGGCCAGACGAGGTATATGGTTGAAAGTGTTCGAGGAACTTGCAGAGCGCTCCCCGCAGTCCTTGCAGTTGATCGACAGTTCCATCGTCCGCGCCCACCAGCACGCCGGCGGCGGAAAAAAGGGGGCGAGGATCACGCCATTGGCCGTTCTCGTGGCGGA
>JBDHSO010000249.1:0-4491 GCA_039808125.1 Rhodobacter sp.
GGCCCGTCAGCTGGCTGTGCGACGTGCTGGATGTGTCGCGATCCGGCTTCCACGCCTGGCTGAACCGCCCAACCAGCCCCCACGAGATCCATGATGCCAAGCTCGTCACGGCGATGGAGACGAGCTTCAAGGCCAGCGACCGGACCTATGGCGCCCGCCGCGTGTAGCGTGATGTCCTGGAAGAAGGGTTTGCCTGCGGGCTGCATCGGGTCGAAAGGCTGATGCGGATCAACGCGTTGCGCGCCCGGCCCAAGCGCCGTGGAAAGCCGAAGGACGACGGCGAACGGCCGGTGATTGCTGACATCGAGCCGGTGAACACCATCGGTTCGAGTGAACCGGCGGGGCCTGGGCCGGGACTTTCAGGCCGACCGGCCGAACCAGAAGTGGCTGGCCGACTTCACGTACATCTGGGCGGCAGAGGGCTGGCTGCATGTCGCGGTCGTGCTGGGCCTGTTCTCCCGCCGCGCCGTCGGTTGGTCCATGAAGGCCGGCCGGGATGCATCACTGGTCATGGACGCGCTGATGATGGCCGTGTGGCGACGCGGCAAGGCTGACGCGCTGCTTCATCACTCGGACCAGGGATTGCAATGCACAAGCGAACAGTTTCAACAGCTTCTGGCCGACAACGGGATCACCGGCTTGATGAGCCGGGCAGGCAACGTGTGGGACAACTCAACGACGGAGAGCTTTTTCCCGTCGCTGCAGACCGAGCGGACGGTCCGCAAAGTCTACCACACCCGCGACGGAGCCCGTGCCGACGTCTTGGACTACATCGAGCGCTTCTGCAACCCGCGCAGACGGCATTCGAAATTGAGCTATCCTAGCCCGATGGAGTTCGAGGCCCGCGCTATGCTAGCTTAACCCGCTGTCCACGAAACCGGCAGCAGTTCAGGTGGCCTAAACAAGCAGTGGGGGCGGCACAAATACGCAACAGGTCCATCTTTTCTTTGGCATGGAAGGCTGTCCATACCGTGGTTCTCGTCGAATGGCGCGGTCTCTGCGTGGCAAAAAGGGCAGTTCGACTGTCCTTGCAGGGACCAGATCGCAATCGTCTGACAGCAGCCCCGGCCGGCATGGCCGGAGGATCATGCGTGCCATCGCTCTCGCCCTGCCACAGGCGGGCGTTCGGCCTCTCAAGCTTGGGCGTCACAGTGCGCCGGGATCGGCGGCGACGATGCCGAGATCGCGTGCCGCGGCCAGCGACAGATGGTCGCTGTCAAGGCCGCGCGCGCGCTGGTAGCGGCCGATGGCGGCCCGGGTCGGCGCGTCGAGGCTGCCGGTCAGCGGCAGGAGATAAAGCCCCCGCGCCTTCAGCGCCCGCTGCACGGTGGCGATGAAATCAGGTGTCATCTCGGCCGGGCAGGGGCTGCGGAACCAGACGGTGCCACGGTCCTGGACGATGCGCTGGTGGGTTTCGCTGGCAAAGACCGCGGGCGTGACCACGCGGCCGTCCGCCGCCCGGACCTCGCGCGAGACAAGCCGCTGCTCGGTCACGGTCTCGATCACTGCGGGCCGGATATCGGCCTGCCAGCAGGCGCCCTCGGGGCTGGCGGGCGGGCCGGCACGGCCGCCCAGATCGACGATCTCGGCCGAGAAATCCCCGCGGGACGGCGCTTCGGGCGCACCGGCTCCCACGCAGCCGGCCAGCGCCGGCGCGAGGACCGCAGCAAGAAAGGCGCGTCTTGTCATCTGCCCCTGGGGGATCCGTTTGTGATCTGGCGGGTTCTGGCCCGATTTGGCCGCAGGATAGCGGCAGGGCGCGGCCTGCGAAAGCGGCGGCGCAAGCTGGCGCGGGCTGGCGTGGCATTCCGGGCACGCGCCGCCTCTGGCAAAGGCCGGATATTTCGCCTATCTCGGCGGAGAAGGACTGCGAGGAGCGCGAGAGCGATGGCCAGGATCACTTATGTCGAGTTCGGAGGCAAACGGCACGAGGTCGAGGTGCCGAATGGCCTGACGGTGATGGAGGGCGCCCGCGACAACGGCATCCCCGGAATCGAGGCCGATTGCGGCGGCGCCTGCGCCTGTTCGACCTGCCATGTCTATGTCGATCCCGACTGGGTGGACAAGCTGCCGAAGAAGGATGCGATGGAGGCGGACATGCTGGATTTCGCCTATGAGCCCGATCCCGTCCGCTCGCGCCTGACCTGCCAGATCAAGGTGACGCCGGCGCTGGACGGTCTGGTGGTGCAGATGCCCGAAAAGCAGATCTGAGGATCGTGGCGGCACGCCCCGCCTGGGTTCGCCGCCACCTCAGGAGGGGGGCGGATCCCCGGCGGCCAGGCGGTCGGCCTTTCGCCGCACCAGCACCGCGCGCAGATCGTGCATCGCCAGCAGCAGCGCCTCGGTCACGACGTCGAGTTCGGCGTCGCTGGCGCGGCTTTGTACCCAATGCGCCGTCTGGTTCAGCGCCTCGAGCGTGCGCTGCGGCTCTTCGGCCTCGCGTGCGGCCAGAGCGCGGCGCCGCGCGGTGAGCCAGATGGCGATTTCCGCCTGATCGGAGGGCGACAGGCGGGTATCGCCATGCGGCTTTACCGTGCCGTTGCGGATGTTGACCGTGGCGATCTCCACCAGGTCGATCCGGCGGTTGCGGTTTTCGGTATCGACGCGGAAAACCGCCGCGCCGTTGTCGCGGATGCGGAAGTAGTAGCCCGGCAGGTCATCGGTCATCGCGCTCTCCGGCATCGCCATTGTCGATCACGCGCAGGAGCGAGCCGTCGGGATCAACCAGCGCGAACATTCGCGGCGCGGCGCCGGCCTTGAAGAAGCCGGTCAGCCGGGGAATGGCCTTGCGATCCGAGGGCAGCCCCGCGCCCCGCCATTCCGCCAGCAGTGCATCGGGGTCGTCCACCCGGATGCAGGCGGAAAACCAGCTCGACCGGGGGTCGATTTCGGGATGCGGGAAGAATTCCAGCACAAGGGGGCCGCGGGTCAGGATCATCCAGCCATCGTCGCGCCAGCTTCGGGTGAAGCCGAGCGCGGCGTAGAACGCCTCCGTCGCCGAGAAATCCCGGCTGGGCAGGTTGGCGGTGATCCGGTCGGCCATCCGGCCCCCCTTTTTCAGACACACAGGTCTGTTCTGCGCCTCAGACCAGCGAGGCGCAGAACCGCTGGATCCGGGCACAGGCCTCGCGCAGAACCTCGTCCGAGGTAGCGTAGCTGATGCGAAAATTCGGCGATAGCCCGAAGGCCGCGCCGAAGACCACGGCGACGCCGGTTTCCTCCAGCAGCGCGGTCGCGAAGACCTCGTCATTGGTGATGACGGTGCCGTCCGGCGTTACCTTGCCGATCAGGCCCGAGATGTCGGGGTAGACGTAGAACGCGCCGTCGGGGCGGGGGCATTTGATGCCGGTGGCCTGGTTCAGCATCGAGACCACCAGATCGCGCCGACCCTGGAACACGCGGCGCCAGTCGGCCAGGAACTCCTGCGGCCCGGTCAGCGCCTCCAGCGCGGCATACTGGCTGACCGAACAGGGGTTCGAGGTCGATTGCGATTGGATCGTGCCCATCGCCTTGATCAGCGCCACCGGCCCCGCGGCATAGCCGATGCGCCAGCCGGTCATCGCATAGGCCTTGGACACGCCGTTGCAGGTCAGCGTGCGGTCGTAGAGGCCGGGCTCGATCTGGGCAGGCGTGACGAATTCGAAATCGTCGAACACCAGATGTTCGTACATGTCGTCCGACATCACCCAGACCTGGGGGTGGCGCATCAGTACATCGGTCAGCGCCCTCAGCTCCTCGCGGCTGTAGCCGGCCCCCGTCGGGTTGGAGGGGCTGTTGAAGATGAACCACTTGGTCTTCGGCGTGATCGCGGCTTCCAGTTCCTCGGCGGTCAGCTTGAAATCATTGTCCAGCCGCGCGACCAGCGGCACCGGCGTGCCGCCGGCCAGCAGCACCATATCGGGATAGCTGACCCAGTAGGGCGCCGGCACGATCACCTCGTCGCCCGGATTGCAGGTTGCCATCAGGGCGTTGTAGAGAATCTGCTTGCCGCCGGTGCCGACCGTCACCTGCTGCGGCGTATAGGTCAGCCCGTTCTCGCGCAGGAACTTGGCGCAGATCGCGGCCTTCAGTTCCGGAATGCCGTCGACGGCGGTATAGCGGGTATGGCCGGCGTCGATCGCGCGCTTGGCGGCATCGCGGATATGTTCGGGCGTGTCGAAGTCGGGCTCTCCGGCGCCCAGGCCGATGATGTCGCGCCCACTGGCTGCCAGTTCGCGGGCCTTGTTCGTCACCGCGATGGTGGCAGAAGGTTTGACGCGCGCGAATGTGTCGGAGAGAAAGGCCATTTCGGGGGCTCCGCCGGGTTGTTTGTGTTTTCCGGGGGCAGGTCTTAGGCTTGCGACCTCGTTCATACAAGCGATATCGGAAAAAGGAGAAGCAGGATGGCGGAAAGCGGCCCCATCGGGAAAAGCTGGTACGATGCCGAGGTGGCGACGCTGGGCGATCGCCTGCAAGGCGCACGCGAGGCCGCGGGACTGAGCCAGGAGGAAC
>JBDHSO010000250.1:0-4459 GCA_039808125.1 Rhodobacter sp.
CCTGCCAGTTGCCGCTGCGCACCGCCGCGCAATACGAACGGATGGACAAGTGGCAGCGCTTCATCCTGGCCAATGCCCGCTATGCGCCGAAGGTGCTGCCCTTTCTGGTCCAGGCCGGCTTCAGCCTTGCCCGGCGGGTGGGCAAGGACAAGTTCTTCGCCCAGGTCAACGGCGGCAGCCCGGCGGATATGGAAACCTTTGCCCGCGCCGACGTGCGTGCGGCGGTGATGGAGGGATCGGACACCTGCCTCGCGGCGAAATGGTCGGCACACGAGGCCTTTACCCGCGAATGCATCGGCTCGGAGAAGGACTGGTCGGGCGTGCTGCGCCTGTGTGCCGTGCCGATCGTCCTGTTGCAGGGTGACCAGGATCCGCAGACCCCGGTCCTGACGGTCAGGGAGTTGATGGGCGACTATCCGGCGCTTTCCGTACGATTCCTGCCCTTCACGGGCCAGTTGCTGTTCTTCGCCGAATGGCCGCAGGTTCTGGAGGAGGTGGCCGAAATGGTCGGGAATACCTGACCTTTGGGCCGAAAAGCGCGGGGTTACTCCAAATGGGGTATGCAACGGTTACGTTTTCGGGGCTACATCGGCCTTGTCGTGGCTATTGGACGGCAACGCATAGACCCAAGACTTTAACTTCCCCAGGCAGGGCGGCTCTCGCAGGAGCCGCCCTGCTTTTTATGCGCATTTCCCCGGATCGCCGCAATTTGTTGACCCGGATCAAGGCAAAAGGCCGGTTTGCGCTGTAGGATTTCCGCCATCTGCAAGGAAACTGCAAGGAGTGCTCCGCATGGAAGACCTGTCCCCCGTTCCAGCCCAGACCCCCGCCGCCGCTGCGGCCGACACCCCGCCCCGGGCAACCAGATCCGCCGCGCCGCGCGGGGCCGCCGCCGACGGGACCGGCGAGGGGCGGACCGGGCCGCAACATTTCCCCGCCGTCGATCCGGATGCCGTGCGCCATGCCTTCGAATCCGGGCGCTATCCCTATGCCCGGCCAATGGGCCGCGCCGTCTACGAGGCCGAGAAGGCGCGTCTTCAGGCCGAGCTTCTGAAGGTGCAGATCTGGGCGCAGGAGACCGGACAGAAATTCGTCATCCTGATGGAAGGGCGCGATGCCGCCGGCAAGGGCGGCACGATCAAGCGCTTCATGGAGCATCTGAACCCCCGCTACGCCCGGATCTGCGCGCTGACCAAACCCTCGGACGTGGAAAAGGGCCAGTGGTTCTTCCAGCGCTACATCGCCCATCTGCCCACGGCGGGCGAAATGGTGTTCTACGACCGCAGCTGGTACAATCGCGCGGGGGTGGAGCGGGTGATGGGTTTCTGCACACCGTCCGAATACCTCGAATTCATGCGCGAGGCACCGGAGTTCGAGCGGATGCTGGTCCGGTCGGGCATAAGGCTCTACAAATACTGGTTCTCGGTCACGCGCGACGAACAGCGCCGCCGCTTCAAGGAGCGCGAGACCGACCCGCTGAAAATGTGGAAGCTCTCGCCCATCGACAAGGCGTCGCTCGACAAGTGGGACGATTATACCGAGGCCAAGGAAGCGATGTTCTTCTACACCGACACCGCCGATGCGCCCTGGGTCATCGTGAAGTCGAACGACAAGAAGCGGGCGCGGCTGAACTGCATGCGGCATTTCCTGTCGACGCTGGACTATCCTGGCAAGGATCCGGCGGTGGTCGGACCGCCCGATCCGCTGATCGTGGGCAAGGCGGCGCAGGTCCTGGCGGGATCGGGAAACCTCCTTGATGCCGCGACCCATCCCCGGGTGCGCATCGGCTGAACCGCCGCATCGGCCCTGGCACGGTCCGGGCGCCCTTGCGCGCCCGGTCGCCGCCCTGCTAGGCAGCACTGCCATGCTTTCCTACCAGCACGCCTTTCACGCCGGAAACCTTGCCGATGTCCAGAAGCACGCGCTTCTGGCCTGGATGCTGGATTACCTGACGCAGAAGGACAAGCCGCTCAGCTATCTGGAAACCCATGCCGGGCGCGGGCTTTACCGGCTGACCTCGACCGAGGCGCAGAAGACGGGAGAGGCCGCGCAGGGAATCGGCCGGATGCTCGACGGGTTCGGCCCGGATCACCCCTATCGCCAGCGGCTGGCCGAGGTCGCCGCGATGTATGGCGCCGATGCCTATCCCGGCTCGCCGCTGATCGCCGCCACCGGCCTGCGCGAGACCGACCGGCTGCATCTGGCCGAACTGCATCCGCAGGAACATGCCGCCTTGTCGGCGCTGATGACGGGCTGGGGCGCCGATGTCCGCCGCGAGGACGGGCTGGCCATGGCGCTGGCACTGACGCCCCCGACCCCGCGGCGGGGGCTGATGCTGATCGACCCGTCCTACGAGGTGAAGACCGACTACGACCGCATCCCCAAGGTGACGGCGCAGGTGGCCCGCAAATGGAACGTCGGGCATCTGATGCTGTGGTATCCGATCCTGGGCGACGGCCCGCACCGGCCGATGCTGTCGGCCTTGCAGGCGGGCTTTCCCGGGGGCTTGCGCCACGAGGTCGCGTTCCCGCCCGCGCGGGAGGGGCACCGGATGACGGGCTCGGGCGTGTTCGTGGTCAATCCGCCCTGGGGAATGGCGGAAGAGACAGTACGGCTGAGCGCGATGTTCGCGCGGCTGTCCCGTGGCTGACGGGAAAGGAGGGGGCGCTGCCCCCGTCGCCTACGGCGACCCCCCGGGGTATTTTGGTCAAGAGGAAGCGGCTGGCGCGGAGCGCGGCGAAGACCTATCTTTCGGGCATGATCGACACGCTGCTTCGCCATCTCTTCGGCCCCGCCCCAGAGCCATTGTCCCCCCCCGACACCCGCCTCGCGCTGGCGGCCCTGCTCGTGCGCGTCGCGCGCACCGACGGGCTTTATGCCGCCGAGGAGGTGGAAAGGATCGACCGCGTGCTGATCGCGCGCTACGGGCTTGGTCCCTTCGAGGCGGCCCGCCTGCGCGCAGAGGCCGAGGAGGTGGAGGCGGAGGCGCCCGATACCGTGCGCTTCACCCGCGCGCTGAAGGAGGCGACGCCGCTTGAGGACCGCACCGGGCTGATGGAGGCGTTCTGGTCGGTCGCGCTGGTCGACGGCACCCGCGATGCCGAGGAAGACCGGCTGATGCGGCTGGTGGCGAACCTTCTGGGGCTGACCGATGTGCAGAATGCGCAGGCGCGGCAGCGGGCGGAGCGCGGGGCATGATCGCGTCGCTGGGCATGTATGATTTCGGGCCGGCGCAGGCGGCGAACGACCGGCTCTGGGCGGGCCTGCGCGCAGGGCTGGCAGACGCGGGGATCGCGGCGCCGGCAGCGCTGACGCGCGGCGCCGGCGCCTATTGGCCGGCCTGGGAAAGCCCCGATCTGGTCGTGTCGCAGACCTGTGGTTTTCCCTATCGCGCGCGGCTGCACGGGCGGGTGGAGCTGGTCGGCGCGCCGATCCTCGACCTCGACGGCGTGGCGCCGGGGCAGTACCATTCCGTCGTGGTGGTGCGCGCCGGGGATCCGCGGCCGGATCTGCCGGCCTTTTCCGGCGCGGCGCTGGCCTGGAACGAGGATCTGTCGCAATCGGGCTGGGCCGCGCTGGCGAACTGGGCGCCGGATCTGGGGTTCCGGCTGAACCCTGTCCTGCGCACCGGCGGGCACCGCGCCTCGGCCGCGGCCGTGGCCGCGGGCCGGGCCGAGATCGCCGCGCTCGACGCGCTGACCTTCGCGATGCTCGAGGATGCGGGCGATGCCGATGCCCGGGCGCTGCGGGTGATCGCCAGGACGCCGCCCAGCCCGGCACTGCCCTATATCGCGGCCAAAGGCGCCGATGCCGCGGCGATCCGGGCGGCGCTGGCGGCGGCGATCGACGGGCTTTCGCCGCCGGACCGCGCGATCCTGCGGCTGAAGGGCGTGGTCGAGGCTGCGGTCGAGGACTATCTTGCCGTGCCGATTCCGCCGCCGCCCGGCGAATTTCAGTGCAAAACCTGATCGGACGCGCAGATCTGCCGCATGTTCACGCCGGAATCTGCGTTGCATTGCCCGGCGTTCTGCGCCCTACTGGCCAAAACACACTGCGGCGCCAAGCCCGCGGACAACAGGGAAACCACAGGGGAAAGATGGCCGATACCCCCGTCATTTCGATCACCAACCTGCACAAGTGCTATGGCAGCCTCGAGGTACTGAAGGGCGTTGACCTGACCGCGCCGCGCGGGCATGTCGTGTCGCTGATCGGCTCTTCCGGTTCGGGCAAGTCGACGCTCCTGCGCTGCTGCAACCTGCTGGAGGACAGCCAGCAGGGCGAGATCCTGTTCGAGGGCGAAAGCGTGCGCTGGAAGGGCGAGGGGCTGCGCCGCCATCCCGCCGACCGCATGCAGGTCACGCGCATCCGCACCAACCTGTCGATGGTGTTCCAGCAGTTCAACCTCTGGGCACATATGACCATCCTGCAAAACGTGATGGAGGCGCCGGTGACGGTGCTG
>JBDHSO010000251.1:0-4446 GCA_039808125.1 Rhodobacter sp.
CACCTGCGTCCACATCACCTTGGCGCGGTCCTCGCGGCAATCGGCGCGCTTGGTGACGAAGTTGTAGATGCCGCCCCGGCCTTCCTCATCGCCCGGATACCAGTTCTGCACGGTGGAATATTTCACCTCGGCATCCTCCAGGATGACGATCTCCACCACCGCCGCGTGCAACTGATGGGTGTCGCGCTTGGGCGCGGTGCAACCCTCAAGGTAGCTGACATAGGATTTGCGGTCGGCGATGATCAGCGTCCGCTCGAACTGGCCGGTATTCTCGGCATTGATGCGGAAATAGGTGGAAAGCTCCATCGGGCAGCGCACACCCGGCGGGATATAGACGAAGCTGCCGTCGGAAAAGACCGCCGAGTTCAGCGTGGCAAAGAAGTTGTCCGATTGCGGCACGACCGAGCCGAGGTATTTCTGCACCAGATCGGGGTAGTCGCGGATCGCCTCGGAAATCGGGCAGAAGATCACCCCGGCCTTGGCCAGTTCCGCCTTGAAGGTCGTGCCCACCGACACGCTGTCAAAGACCGCATCCACCGCCACCTTGCGCTCACCCTCCGGCGCCTCGACCCCGGCCAGCAGCGCCTGTTCCTTCAGCGGAATCCCCAGCTTGGCATAGGTGGCCAAGAGCTTCGGATCCACCTCGTCCAGGCTTTTCGGCTTTGTCGCCATGCTCTTCGGCTTGGCGTAGTAATACTGGTCCTGATAGTCGATCTGCGGGTAATGCAGCATCGCCCAGCGCGGCTCTTCCATCTTCAGCCAGCGGCGATAGGCCGCAAGGCGCCAGTCCAGCATCCACTCCGGCTCGCCGTTCTTCTCGCTGATCAGGCGGACGATGTCCTCGTTCAGCCCTTTGGGGGCGAATTCGGTTTCGATTTCGGTTTCCCAGCCGTATTTGTACTTGCCGGCCATGGCCTGCACGGTTTCGATGGTCTCGCGATCCACGCCTTCGCGGATATCCTGCGCCGCTTCCGTGTTCATCATTCCCTCCTGACCGTCAGGCTGCCCGCGCACGGGTCCTGGCATAGGCCTTGGTCCAGCTTTCGGCGAACCGCAGCACGTCTTCTTCGCCGATGCCGGGGCCGATCGAGATGCGGATGGCCTGCGCCGCCCGTTCCTCGGCAAACCCCATGGCGCCAAGCACCTTCGAGGCGCGCACCTTGCCGCTGGAACAGGCCGAACCCGCGGAAACCGCGAAACCCGCCAGATCCATCGCCATCACCTGAATCTCGCCCTTCCAGCCGGGGGCGATGATGTTCAGCGTGTTCGGCAGCCGGTTCGCACCATTCCCGACAGAAATAATACGTTTTTCGGCGGCCAGCAATGCCGATTCTAGAATATTTCTAATTTTGGCGACCTCGTCCCAAAGGCCCGCCGCCAGATCCCGCGCCGCTGCCTCGGCCGCGGCGCCGAAGCCGGCGATGCCGATCAGGTTCTCGGTCCCGGCGCGGCGTCCCATCTCCTGCCCGCCGCCACGAATCCGCGCCGCAAGATCGGTTCCGCGCCGCAGGGCCAGCGCGCCGACGCCCTTGGGCCCGCCAAGCTTGTGCGCCGAGACAAGGCCCGCTGTCGCCCCCAGCCAGTTGAAGGCCAGATGGACCTTGCCGAAGGCCTGCGTCAGGTCGCTGACAGCCACCCCTTCGGGCAGGCTCTGGATCACCCCGGTCTCGGAATTTGCCAGTTGCAGCGCGGTTGCCGCCGGATCGGCCACCGTCACCTGCCCCGCGGCGTCGACCGGAAGCATCGGTGCGCACCAGGCGGCCACGGCCTCATGTTCGATGGGCGCGCAGACGAGGCCACGGCCTGCGCAGGCCAGCGCGGCCGCCTCGGTCGTGCCGCTGGTAAAGACGATATCGGCGCCATCCGCCCCCAGCGCGGCGGCCACCTGTGCCCGCGCCTTTTCCATCAGCGCCTTCGCCGCCCGCCCCTCGGCATGGACCGACGAGGGATTGCCCACCAGATCCATCGCCGCGGCCATCGCGGCCCTCGCCTCCGGCCGAAGCGGCGTCGTCGCGTTCCAGTCGAGATAAAGCCGTGCGGCCATTTGCCCCGTCCCGTTCATCCGTCCGCCGTCATCCCTGCGCCGTCATCCGCGCCGGCAACGGCCCGCCGGCCGGTCCCCGCCCGTCATTCCTCGTCCACCACCCGAAACAGGTTCGGCACCGCCGGACAGGGGGTCAGGTCGTTCTGCACCACATCCGACAGCCGGACCTGATGCAGGAAGACATAGACATTCGCCGACAGGCTGAGCCACAGCCGGTTGGTCAGGCTTTGCGCCCGGGTACCGGACACGCCGCCGGTGGCCCCGGCGCCGGTATGGGTGGCATCGACCGTTTCCTCGACCGCCTCCAGCACCTCGCTGACGCGGATCGAATCGGCGCTGCGTGCCAGCCGGTAGCCGCCGCCCGGCCCCCTGACCGCCTCGACCAGCTTGGCGCGGCGAAGCTTCACGAACAACTGTTCCAGATAGGGCAGCGAAATATCCTCGCGCTTCGAGATCTCGGCCAGCGAGACCAGTTCGCCCGCCCCCTTCGCCCGCGCCTCGGCCAGCGCAAGGCCGGTCAGCGCAACCATGGCATAGCGCCCCTTGGTGGATAGTTTCACACGCCCCTCCGGCTTCCCGCGCCGCTTCTTGCCGCGCTCCGACATTGACGCCGCGCGATGCGGCCATTACCTCAGAACCCGATCCCCCAGGGGGGCCGCTCCGGCCCCCTTAGAACCATTCTAGGTCCCGGCCGTCCACCCCGTCAAGCGAACCCCGGAACCGACAGCACAGGCGAGGCCCATGCCCGAAGTCATCTTTGCCGGCCCCGACGGCCGTCTCGAAGGCCGTTACCATCCGCAGAAAGAGCGCGACGCACCGATCGCCATCGTGCTGCATCCCCATCCCGCCTATGGCGGCACCATGAACAACAAGGTCGTGTATAATCTGCACTATGCCTTCTACAACCTGGGCTTTACCGTCCTGCGCTTCAATTTTCGCGGTGTCGGACGGTCGCAGGGCGAATATGACCAGGGCATCGGCGAACTCAGCGATGCGGCCTCCGCGCTCGACTATCTGCAGGCGATGAACCAGAATGCCAAGCATTGCTGGGTCGCGGGTTTCTCCTTCGGGGCCTGGATCGGCATGCAGCTTCTGATGCGCCGGCCGGAGATCACCGGCTTCATCTCGGTCGCGCCACCGGCGAATCTCTACGATTTCAGCTTTCTCGCCCCCTGCCCCTCCTCGGGGCTGGTGATCAACGGCACCGCCGACAAGGTGGCGCCGCCCAAGGACACCCGCACGCTGGTGGGCAAGCTGCACGAGCAGAAGGGCATCACCATCACCCATGCCGAAATCGAGGGCGCCGACCATTTCTTCAAGGATGAAGAGGCACATATGAAGCCGATGATCGACACGGTGACGTCCTATGTGAAGCGGCGGATGGGCGAGCAGACGCGCTGACCGCGCGGCACGGCCGCTGACGCGACCGGCCACCGGCCTTTTCCCGCGGCGGACACCATCCGCCGACCGCCGTCGGGATTGGTCGCCGGCCCCGCCACTGTTATATCACGCCGGGGGCGGTTTGCGCTTGCACCCGGCGGGTTCGTGGCCTTGTCTCTGTCGGCATGGACAGACCTGCCTCCCCCTCCCGCCTCGACGCCCAGTTCGCCTTCCTGACCGAGGCCGATCGGCTGAAATCCGTCCTGCGCGCGACGACGCTCTGTGATGGCTCGCGCCCGGAAAATTCGGGCGAACATTCCTGGCATCTGGTGCTTTACGCGCTGGTCCTGGCCGATCAGGCCGGGCCGGAGGTGCGGATCGACCGGGTGATCCGGATGCTGATCCTGCACGATCTGGTGGAAATCGACGTGGGCGACGTGCCGATCCATTCGGCGAACGGCGAGGCGCATGGCAGCGCCGAGACGCAGGCCGCAGAAGCCCGGGCCGCGGACCGCATCTTCGGCCTCCTGCCTGACGATCAGCGCGACGCCTTCCGTGCGCTCTGGGACGAATTCGAGGCGGCCGAGACCCCCGATGCCGTCTTTGCCAAATCGCTCGACCGGGTGCAGCCGGTGATGCAGAACCTCGCCTCGGGCGGCGGCAGCTGGGCCACCTACAATGTCACCTGGGACCAGCTTGAACAGCGCATCGGCCGCAAGATCGCCCGCGGTGCGCCGCGGCTGTGGTCCTGGGTCGCGGCCCGGGTGCGTCCCTGGTTCTGCTGACTCCGCCGCCGCGACGGCTGCGGCGGCTGGCGGCATTCTCCGGTATACCTTCGCATACCATCTTTCCCCCCGCGCCCCTTTCCGCTATAGCGGCGCCAGCGAATCCCAACACCGAAAGGGCAGACCCGTGACCAAGATCAAGGTGGCAAACCCCGTCGTAGAGATGGACGGCGACGAGATGACCCGGATCATCTGGGACTTCATCAAGAAGAAGCTGATCCTGCCCTATCTCGACAT
>JBDHSO010000252.1:0-4383 GCA_039808125.1 Rhodobacter sp.
CGAAACCGGGCGCGGCGGCAGCCGCCGCAGCCGCAGCCGCGACAAGCCCCGCCGCACCGGCCGCGGCCCCCGCGCCCAAGGCCGCCCCGGCCGGCATGTCGACCGAGACCGTGCTGAAGCTCTACCAGGATCGGGCCTTTACCGAGGTGCCGCTCGACGGCATGCGCCGCACGATCGCCGCACGGCTGAGCGAGGCAAAGCAGACCATCCCGCATTTCTACCTGCGCCGCGAGGTGCGGCTGGATGCACTGCTGGCCTTCCGCGAAGAGCTGAACAAGGCGCTGAAAAGCCGTGGCGTGAAACTGTCGGTCAACGACTTCATCATCAAGGCCTGCGCGCTGGCGCTGCAGGAGGTGCCGGATGCCAATGCCGTCTGGGCGGGCGACCGCATCCTGAAGCTGAAACCTTCGGATGTGGCGGTGGCCGTGGCGGTCGAGGGCGGGCTTTTCACCCCGGTGCTGCGCGATGCCGACAAGAAGACGCTGTCGGTCCTGTCGGCCGAGATGAAGGATCTGGCCGCGCGGGCGAAGACCAGAAAGCTTGCGCCGCAGGAATATCAGGGCGGGTCCTTCGCGATCTCCAACCTGGGGATGATGGGGATCGAGAATTTCGACGCGGTGATCAACCCGCCGCATGGCGCGATCCTGGCGGTGGGCGCGGGGCTGAAGAAGCCCGTGGTGCTGGCGGATGGATCGGTGGGCGTGGCGACGGTGATGTCGGTAACGCTGTCGGTCGATCATCGGGTGATCGATGGTGCGCTGGGGGCAACCTTCCTGAAGGCCGTGGTCGAGGCGCTGGAAGACCCGATCTCGATGCTGGCATAACCCCCTTCCCGGCCGGGGCAACCGTCGGGCCGGGGGCGCTGCCCCCGGACCCCCGGAGTATTTCGGTCAAGAGGAAGGGATCATCGGGTTTCGAGCGCGCGCAGGAGCCGCCAGGCGCGGCGGGCGAAGGTGACGACGGTCCCCGCGAGGATGAGCCAGAGCATGGTCGCGAGGATCGTCGCGCCATGGGGCGGGGTTGGGAAGAGGGCTGCGGCGAGGCAGGCCAGCGTCAGTGCCGCCATGCGCTGCGGTTTCGCCATCGGTCCGGAGAAATCAGGCGGCAGATCCTCGGCCCGACCCAGTTCGCGCAGCCAGGCGGTGGCGATAGCCAGTGCCGCGCAGCCGAGGCCGAGGGCTGGCTGGCCTGCGGCGAGCCCGGCGCCCCAGAAGAACAGAAGATCGGCGATGCGGTCGGGCGCCTCGTTCCAGAACGGGCCGGTGGCGGTGGATTTGCCACCTTCGACCGCGACCATTCCGTCGAGAAGGTTGCACAGGAGCCGCGCCTGGACCATCAGCGCGGCGAGGATCAGCAGGAGCGCGGCGAAAGGGGCCGGAGCCGCCGGAACCGCGGCCAGCGCCAGAAATCCCAGCCCGGCGAAATCGATGGAAGCGGCGGAAATCTGGTTCGGGGTGATCCGCCCCGCGGCAAGACGGGCGGCCAGCGCCCGCGCCCAGCGATGGTTGCGGGTGGCCAGCGGCCGGCGGGAAACGGGGCCGGTCATGTCTGCGACCAGAAATAGCGGGTGAGGTGAAAGAAGATCGGCGCGGCGAAGACCACCGAATCGAGCCGGTCGAGAAAGCCGCCATGGCCGGCGATCAGGTGGCCCCAGTCCTTGACCCCCTTGTCGCGCTTGATCGCCGACATGACGAGACCGCCGAAGCTGCCCATCACGGTGACAACCAGCGCCATCAGTGCAGCCTGTCCGGGAGCGAAGGGCGTCAGCCACCAGAACGCCGCGCCCGCCGCCGTCGCCGTCGCGAGCCCGCCGAGAAAGCCCTCCCAGGTTTTCGAGGGCGAGAGCGAGGGCGCGAGCGGGCGGCGGCCGAAAAGCTTGCCCCAGACATATTGCATCACGTCGGACAATTGCACGGTGAAGATCAGCCAGGCGATGAGCAGGACGTTCTGCCCCTCGAACCCAGCGATCTGCAGCGACAGCAGGGCGGGCACATGGCTGACGCAATAGACCGAGATCATCAGCGCCCATTGCGTCTCGGCCACGCGGTCGAGAAAATCCGCCGGGCCGCCGCGCAGCGCCGACAGGACGGGCAGCAGCAGGAAGGCATAGACCGGAATGAAGATGGCGTAAAACCCGTACCAGTCGATACCGACCAGCAGGTATTGCACCGGCAGCACCACGAAGAAGGCGGCGGCCAGCGCCCAGTGGTCGGCCGCACTCTTGCGGGTCAGGCTGAGAAACTCTCGCAGGGCGGCGAAGGACAGGATCGCGAAGAGAAGGACAACGCCCGGCCGCCCGGCCAGAAAGGCGATGGCCAGAAGGATCACCATGGCCCACCAGGCGGCGATGCGGGCGTTCAGGTTTTCGATCGCCGGGTTCGAGCCGTCGGGCGCGACGCGGGCGCGCAGGATCTGGCCGATGGCGGTGGCAGCGAGCAGGAAGACCGCCACGCCGAAAAGGAGATAGGCAAGATGGGGCGTCATGCGGCGCCCCCAGTCCGCAACGCCAGCAGGGCCACCGCCGTTCGGGCGAGAAAGGCATCCTTCGGCTCGTCATCGGCCAGACGCAGAGGGGCACCGAAGGTCAGCGTGCAGATCAGCGGCACCGGGATGATCTCGCCCTTGGGCATCACATGGTTCAGGTTGGAAATCCAGACCGGCACAAGATCGACCCCGGGACGTTGGCGGGCAAGATGGTAAAGCCCGGACTTGAACGGCAGGAGCGGCGCCTCCGAACTGTTGCGCTGGCCCTCGGGAAACAGAATCAGCGATGCACCGCCATCCAGCGCCTCGGCCATCTGCGTCACCGGATCCTCGGCGCGGTGATCGGGGCGGCGGTCGATCAGCACGGCATTGAAGACGTCGCGCCCGACAAAGGCGCGCATCGGTGAGCGAAGCCAGTAATCGAGGGCCGCCACCGGGCGCGTCTTCGCGCGCAGAACGGGGGGAAGCACCGTCCAGATCAGAACGAAATCGCCGTTCGATGTGTGATTGGCATAATAGATGCGCTGCCCTGCCCGCGGCTCCACCCCGGCCCAGATCGCCCGCGGCGCCGTCGCCAGGCGGGCGAAAAGCGTGATCGCCTTGGCCAGCAGGCCGGCAACCAGCGCAAGCGATGATCGGCGAAGGCGGGAGAGCACGCGCTGACCCCCGCCGGTCATTCGGGATGCAGAACCTGATCCATGGTCAGGGCCGGCTTGTCGCAGCCGGCCTTGCCGACAACCCGCGCCGGCACGCCCGCGACGGTGGTGTTCGCCGGCACCGGCTCCAGCACGACTGAGCCGGCCGCAATGCGCGAGCAGTTGCCCACGCGGATATTGCCCAGAACCTTGGCCCCTGCCCCGATCATCACGCAATCGCCGATCTTCGGATGCCGGTCGCCGTCTTCCTTCCCGGTGCCGCCCAGCGTGACCGAATGCAGCATCGACACATTGTCGCCCACCACCGCCGTCTCGCCGATCACGATGGAATGGGCATGGTCGATCATGATGCCGCGGCCGATCCGCGCCGCGGGATGGATGTCGACGCCAAAGGCCTCGCTCACCCGCATCTGCACGAAATAGGCCATGTCCTTGCGGCCCGTCTGCCACAGCCAATGGCCGACGCGATAGGCCTGCACCGCCTGATAGCCCTTGAAGAACAGGATCGGCTGGATGAAGCGATGCGCGGCCGGATCGCGCTCATAGACCGCCATCAGGTCGGCGCGCGCCGCGGCGCCGATGTCGGGATCGGTTTCATAGGCCTGGTCGGCGATCTCGCGCAGGATCTGCTCGCTCATCTCGGCCGAGGCGAGTTTCATCGAAAAGCGGTAGGACAGCGCGCGCTCGAAGGTCGCATGGTGCAGCAGGCCCGAATGGATCAGCGCGCCGAGAAGCGGCTCGCACCGGACGGCTTCCTCGGCCTCATTACGGATACGCTGCCAGACGGGGTCCAGCGGCGTGATGCGGTACTTGGTCTCGGCCATGGCGCGCTCCTTGTCGGGTCGGCTGGAAAAACCCGAGCCCGCGCATTGCGCGCCGCCCGGCCGTTCCCCTCTTGTGGCGAATATGCGCCAACAGCCCGGCGACGGCAATGCGGATTGCCCCGGGCTCAGGGGGCCACCGCGAGGGTTTTCCACGGTCCCGGGCCGAAACGGGCCGATACCTGCGCTACCGCGACCGAAAAACCCGCCGTGACGCCATCGCTTGCCTGCTGCGTGGCTGAATAGGGGAAGACGGGCGTCGTCGCGCTGTATTCCGCAAGGATCGTCGCGCCATTCAGGATGCGCAGCGCATAGCGCTCGTTGTCCTCGCCGAGCGGAACCTCGAGCTGCTGCCAGCTGTCGCCCTCGATCCGGGTGCGGCGAATCCAGCGCAGCAGGACATTCGCTCCCGCGCGGCCCTG
>JBDHSO010000253.1:0-4381 GCA_039808125.1 Rhodobacter sp.
CAAGGTGGTTGTAGGTTATCGTCACGCCAAGCCGCTCCAGCTCGCTCAAGCGCCAGTCGACGATACCGATCAGATCGCGACGCTTGTGCAACTGCGACGCCAGCAGAATCTGCCCGCCGGCGCGGGGCGCGGCCTCAAGGACTGTGACCTGATGGCCGCGCTCGGCACAGACGCGGGCCGCCTCCAGACCCCCGGGGCCAGCGCCGACGATGGTGACGCGGCGGCTGCGCGGAGCCTTCTCGACATCATGCGGCAGGGTCTTTTCACGGCCGATCGCCGGGTTGTGGATGCAGCTGCCGAACCAGGAGCAATAGGTGGCGCCAACGCAGGGGCGGATTTCGTCCTCGCGTCCTTCGGTGATCTTCCGCACGATATGCGGGTCGGCGATATGGGCGCGGGTCATGCCGACCATGTCCAGCAGCCCCTCGGAAACCGCATGCCGTGCAGTCGCCAGATCGTTGATCCGTGCAGCATGGAAAACCGGCAGGCCGACATGGTGGCGGAAGGCGGCGATGAACTGCAGTTGCGGAGAAAGCCCCAGCGCCATGCCCGGCATGTAGCGCGCAAGCCCCAGCGCCGTGTCGATCCGGCCATAGGTCAGGTTGAAGAAGTTCAGCAGCCCGGTGCGTTCGTGGATCCGGCCCATCTCCAGATAGTCCTCGTCGGACATTCCGGGGTCCTCGCCCTCGCCCACGGCCATGCGGATGCTGATGAGAAAATCGTCGCCCACCCGGCGGCGCATCTCTTCCAGCACGCGCAGGCCAAAGCGCGCCCGGTTCTCGACCGATCCGCCATAATCGTCGGTGCGATGGTTCATCAGCGGCGACCAGAACTGGCCGACCAGATGGTGATGCACATGCAGCTCCACCCCGTCGAGACCGGCCTCGCGGCAGCGCCAGGCGGTGTCGCCGAACTCCTTCACGATGCGGTCGATGTCGTGCCGCTCGATCTCCTTGGCAAAGCCGCGATGGGCCGGCTCGCGGTAGCGCGAGGGCGCGACGGTCGGCAGCCAGCCATCGGTGCGCCAGTGGCTGCGCCCGCCCAGATGGGTCAGCTGCACCATCAATGCGGTATCGTGGCGATGGATTCGGTCCGCAAACTGGCGCAGGGTGGGGATTGCGTCGTCGTGATAGAGGTTGAGCGCCCCGAAGACCGCGCCCGAATCGGGCGAGACATTGGACGAGCCGCCGAACATCGTCAGCGCGATGCCGCCCTTGGCCTTTTCCTCGTGATAAAGCTGATAGCGTTCCTGCGGCAGCCCGTCACGGCCGAAGCGGATTGCGTGGCTCGTGCTGAAAATGCGGTTCTTCAGCGTAAGATGGCCGACCTTGAGCGGTTGCAGAAGCGGATCCCGTGTCGTGCTGGCGGTCGGCGTGGGGCTGAGGGCGGACATCGGCGAGCCTTTCGGTTTGTGCTGGGCGCAGGCGATGGCCGATTGTTCTGCCCGCCGCCGGCATTCCGATACGCTTATTCTGGACATTCCGACTTCCCGTTTCAGACATCGGGGTCATGTCCAAAACCGGCATGCCATTCGTCCAGAATGGACCTATCACCATCCCATCTTTGATCCGAGAGTCAGGGTCCGGAACCGCCGAATTGCGATAGGAGCGATGCAGGACGGTTTGGTTCACAGCCTTTCCTATGGATGCCGGCCAATATGACAACAGGGGGTTAGCAATGATTTTTGGTAACGATAACAAAAGGCTGCTCAAAACCACCGCCGCAATGCCAATCTCGCGACGCGGCTTCAATGCCGGGTTGCTTGGCGCGGGGATGGTCACGCTGCTGCCCGCGGGTCACGCCTTCGCCCAGGATGCGGAGCCGAAGCGCGGCGGTCATGTGCGGCTGGCGGTTGTCCAGCAGACGACGAGCGAGACCTTCGATTCCGCGCGTTATGACAAGGGCAACGACTATATTCGCGGCACCTCGGTCTACAGCTATCTGACGAGGCTGGACCAGCAGGGTCTGGCCCAACCCGAGATCGCCACCGAATGGTCGGCCAACGATGCCGGCACGATCTGGAACTTCAAGTTCCGCCAGGGTGTTACCTTCACCGACGGCAGCCCGCTGACGGCGCAGGACATCGTGTTTTCCATCATGCGCCACAAGGACGAGGCCGTCGCATCGACGGCAAAGCAACTGGCCTCGAACATCAAATCGGTGACGGCCGACGGCACCGACGGCTTCGTCATCGAACTGGTCGCGCCCGATGCCGACCTGCCGGTGCTGGTCGGGCTGTTCCAGTTCGCACTGGTCAAGGACGGCACGACGGATTTCACCAATCCGGTCGGCACCGGCGCTTTCGTCGTGACCGAATTCCAGCCGGGTCTGCGCACCATTCTGGACCGCAACCCGAACTACTGGAAGGAGGGGCGGCCCTATATCGACCGGCTGGAAATGTTCCCGATTCCGGATCACGCGGCCCGCGCCAATGCCCTCATGACCGGCGAGGTCGACCTGTGCCTGGAACTGCGGGGCAATGCCATTCAGGAGGTCGAAGACTCGGATGTCGCCGATGTCTTCGTCACGCCTTCGACGCGCTACACCGCGATCCAGGCGATGATGGACCGGATGCCGTCGCAAAATGTCGACCTGACCATGGCCATGGCCTATCTGATCGACCGCGAGCGCTTTCTTGGCACCGTCATCCGCGGCTACGGCAGGATTGCGAACGACCAGGTCGTCGGTCCCGACAGCCCGCTGTTCGACGCCAGCCTGCCGCAGCGGGCATTCGATCCCGACAAGGCGAAGTTCCACTTCGACAAGTCGGGGATGGGTTCGACGCCCTTCGAACTGTCGGTCAGCGACGCGGCGCTCTATTCGGTGGAACTCGGGCAGATGATCCACCGCGAAGCGCAGCGCATCGGCATGAACCTGTCGCTTCGCCGGGAACCGGCCGAAAGCTACTGGACTGCGGTTGCCGGCCAGAAGCCCTATGCGATGACGAACTTCCACCCGCGGCCGACGGTGAACATGCTGCTCGATCTCGCCTTCCGCAAAGGCGCGGTCTGGAACTTCTCGCATTACAACAACGAGCGGCTCGAACAGTTGATGGACCAGTCCCGCGCCACGCTGGACATGGATCTGCGCAAGCAGCAGTTTGCCGAGATCCAGGAGATCATCCACAATTCGGGTGCGATCATCATCCCGACCTTCCTCAGCTATGTCGACGGGATGTCCAAGAAGGTGAAGGGGATAACGCCGCTCTACATCGGCAATCTCGGCGGTTTCAACTTTGCCGACAAGATCTGGCTCGACGCCTAGCCATGGCCGCCGCCCCTGCCCGTCAGGGGCGGCGCATCGCAATACGGGAAGTCACCGATGGCCCTCACCACTTTCATCCTGCGACGTATCCTGGCCCTGCTGGTGCTGTTGCTGGTCGTGTCGGCTCTGGTCTTCATCGGAACCGAACTTCTGCCCGGCGACGTTGCGCAGGTGGCATTGGGGCCCTTCGCCTCGCCCGAGAACGTCGAGGCTTTGCGCCGCGAACTCGGTCTCGATCAGCCGGCCTGGCTGCGATACCTCGACTGGCTGGGCGGGGTCGTGCTGCACGGCGACTGGGGAATCTCGATCACCAGCCGGCAGCCGGTGACGACCATGCTGGCCGAGCGGGTGCAGAACACCGCAGTCCTGGCCGGCGTGACCACGCTGATCGCGGTGCCGCTGTCGCTGCTGCTCGGGATCGTGATGACGGTCTTTCATGGCCGCCGGATCGACCGCGTGCTGTCGGTCGTGGTCCTGACGCTGAGCGCCACGCCCGAGTTCCTGGTCGGCGCGCTGGCCGTCCTGCTGCTGTCGCTGCAACTGGAACTGCTGCCATCGGTCTCCTATCTCAGCCCCGGCGCGAGCTTTGCCAGCAACGTCAAGGCGCTGGTGATGCCGGTGGGAACGCTGGTCCTTGTGGTGACGGCGCAGATCGCGCGGATGACGCGGGCGACGCTCGTCAACACCCTGTCCTATCCCTATATCGAGATGGCACTGCTCAAGGGTGTGCCGGTCTGGCGCGCGGTGACGCTGCATGCGCTGCCGAACGCCATCGGCCCGGTTGTCAACATCATCGCGCTGAACGTCGCCTATCTGGTCTCGGGCATCGTCGTGGTCGAGACCGTGTTCAGCTACCC
This sequence comes from Rhodobacter sp., assembly GCA_039808125.1. Lineage (GTDB taxonomy): Bacteria > Pseudomonadota > Alphaproteobacteria > Rhodobacterales > Rhodobacteraceae > Pseudogemmobacter. Next base: position 4,122 of record JBDHSO010000253.1, read on the forward strand.
GGGTATCGCGCGGCTGATGATCGATGCCGTGCAGTCCCGAGATTTTCCCGTGATCCAGGCCTGCGCGCTGATCTTTTGCGCCAGCTATGTGCTGCTGATCCTGCTGGCCGACATCATCGCCCGGGTCGCCGACCCGCGTGCGACCGAGGTCCGGCATTGAGCCGCCCCTTTTTTCAGTGAGTGCCGCCGATGGCTTCATCCGAAATGACAAAACCGCTCCCCTCCCCCGCCCGCCCGCGGCGTCGGATGGATGCCGGCTT
>JBDHSO010000254.1:0-4368 GCA_039808125.1 Rhodobacter sp.
GGAATAGACCGGAGCCTGCCGCGACGATCACAGGGCGCATGGGCCGGTGGATGCGTGCATTAACCATCCGTTAATCCCTTTCGTGCCAGCCTGTCGCCGCCTGACGGGGCGAAGGTGGGTGACATGCGGGAAGAGGCGTTCCGGGGCTGGCTTGCAGCGCGCAACATCGATGCGGGAACGCTGTCGACGCGGATGTCCTATCTGCGCCGGCTTGTCGCGCATTACGGCGATCTCGATGCCGCCTGGGCCGCCGACGGCTTTCGCGGCCTCACCGCCGATCTGTCCTATTCCACGGAGGACCGTCGCGCTGGCCGGCCCAATCCGTCGCGGCTGGATATTTCCGGCGATCTCTACAACAACCTGTCGTCCTATCGCTCGCATCTGAACAGCTACCGCCAGTTCGTCGACGGCGCCGCGGCGGGCGAACCGGCGGCGGCCGCTGCCGAGGTGGAACCGCCCCTGCCTCCGTCCGACGACAGCCCCGGCCCGAGCCTGTCGCTGGAGCGCGATCTTGAACGTGCGCTGCGCGCCAGCCCGGGCCAGATCGAACCCGGCCTGTCCATCACCGATGGCGGGGTGCAGGCCATCGTCCCCTCGGGCCGCATCGACATCCTGGCCGAGGATGCGGCGGGCCGGCAGGTGGTGATCGAACTGAAGGCCGTCCGCGCGCCGCGCGATGCGGTGGCGCAGGTCCTGGCCTATATGGGCGATCTCCAGGCCGAGACCGGGCGTGCGGTGCGCGGTGTCCTCATTGCACCGGATTTCGACTCCCGGGCGATTTCTGCCGCGCGCATGGTGCCGGCGCTTGTGTTGCGGCGATTTTCGTTCCAGTTCTCGTTCGAGACGGTCGATCCGGCGCCCTGATCCGTGGCGGGACTGCGGATACGGCCGCAAGGACAGGGACCAGGACGCCACATGATCACGCTGACCGGCCGCCTTTTCTGCGCCAATGCCATCGAGGCAGATCTGGTCGTCACGCTGCTGCCCGATCATATCCGGCTTACCCGGGCCGAGCCGGGCTGCCTGTCCTTCACCGTGCTGCGCACGGAGGATCCGCTGGTCTGGCAGGTGGACGAGGCTTTCACCGACCATGCCGCCTTCGAGGCCCATCAGCGCCGCACCCGCGCCAGCGCCTGGCACAAGGCCACGGCACATCTGCGGCGCGACTATCGCACGACCGGGTTCTGAGCGCCCGCTCTCGGGGCGCCGTCAGCGGGGCGCGGGGAACCCGCCGCGGAACGCGATGTCGGCCAGCGGCCGGCGCGGGCTTGGTACCTCGCGGGCGCGCAGCGGTTCGGGCAATTCGGCAGCCGTTCCGCGCTGTCCCGCCGCCACCACGGCGCGCAGCCTATGCCCGGCCGGCAGACCGATGGCCGCGGCCAGCGCCTCCGGGTCGAACCCGCCCATCGCATGCGCGGCAAGGCCCATGGCCTCGGCCTGCAATGCGAGGCTGGCCCAGGCCGCGCCGGTGTCGAAACCCGACCACGGGTTCGCCACCTCGGCCCCGGCCGCATCGGGCGCCGTTTCCTTCGATGCCAGCGCGATCAGCACCGCGGCCTTTTCGGCCCAGATCCGGTTCGTCGGGTTCAGCGCGCCGGCGATGGCGGCAAATCCCGCCTCGCCCCGCAGCGCCCAGACCAGCCGCCAGGGTTGCCGGTTCGCGGCCGAGGGCGCCCAGCGGGCCGCCTCGAGCAGCGTCATCACCTCGGCCGGCGACAGAGGCGCCGATGTAAAGGCCCGCGGCGACCACCGCCCGGGAAACATCGGGTCGACACCATGGTCGGGGCGGCGGGACGGCAGGGCGTGTTCAGTCATGGCAGGTCCGATCAGGGATTGATGCCGGCGATCTAGGTATTTTGCTGCACCGCAGCAAGAGCCCGCGCGCACATTGGCTGGACATTTGCCGGCCGTCCGGCGACACAGGCAGCATGACCGCCGCCCCGCCCGACCCCGCGCCCGACCGGCCGCTTGCCGCCGCGCTGTGGATGACCGGCTCCATCGCCTCGTTCTCGGCGATGGCGGTGGCCACCCGCGCGGTCAAGGACCGCCACGAAGTCTTTGAAATCCTCGCCTATCGCTCGCTCGTCGGGCTGGTGCTGGTGCTTCTGCTCGCCGCCGCTCTCGGCCGGCTGGACCGGATCACCGCCGCCCGCCTGCCCGGACATGCGCTGCGCAACACCGTGCATTTCACCGGCCAGGCGCTGTGGTTCTGGGCGGTGACGCAGATCCCGCTCGCCCAGGTCTTCGCGCTGGAATTCACTTCGCCGCTGTGGGTGATCCTGCTGTCGCCGCTGGTCCTGGGCGAACGGCTGACCCGCGCGCGGCTTCTGGCCGCCGCCGTGGGCTTTGCCGGCATCCTGATCGTGGCGCAGCCCGATTTCGGCCATCCCGATCCCGGCGTGCTGGCGGCGGCGGCCTGCGCGATCTTCTTCGCGACGACGATGATCCTGACCAAGCGGCTGACGCGATCGGAGGATCTGTTCTCGATCCTGTTCTGGCTGACGCTGTTCCAGGCCGGGTTCGGCTTTGCGCTGTCGTTCCGCGACGGCGGGATCGTCCTGCCCGATTATGTGACGCTGCCCTGGCTGACGCTGATCGGCGTGGCCGGGGTCGTCGCGCATCTGTGCCTGACGCAGGCGCTGTCGCTGGCGCCGGCCTCCTTTGTCGGCCCGGTCGACTTCATCCGCCTGCCGGTGATCGCGCTGATCGGTGCCGCGCTTTATGACGAGCCGCTGACGCTTGGGCTGGTTATCGGCTCGCTGCTGATCCTTGGCGCGAACTGGCTGTCGCTGCGGTCGGAAAACCGTGCAAGACTGACACAGCGCGTCGTAACGAAACCGTGACGTGGCGTCAGCGATTGACCGGCCGGCCCGGCGGGTCCTACCGTCGATGCAGGGGAAATCCTTTGCAGGGATAAGAGGACCATGAAGCGTATTCTCATGACAAGTGCCGCGGCAATTGCTGTCGCCGGCGCGGCTCAGGCCGGGGGCGTCGACCGCTCCGGCCAGTCCATCGGCGTCATCTTCGAAAACGGCAACTATGCCGAGTTCAGCTTTGGCAGCGTGAAGCCCAGCGTCAGCGGCAATGACGTGGCGATGTTCGGCGGCCGCAGCACCGGCAGCGTGGCCGGCCACCACAACCTGCCCGGGCTGGCGTTCAAATACGACGTGAACGAAAAGTTTTCGATTTCGGTGATCTACGGCCAGGACTACGGCGCCAGCGTGCTTTATCCGCTGGGCGATTCCGTCGCTCTGGGCGGGACGATGGCCAAGCTGGATTCCGACGTCGTGACCGGCATCCTGCGCTACAAGTTCAACGACAGCTTCTCGGCCCATGCCGGTATCCGCGCTTCCAAGGCCTCGGGCGAGGTCACGCTGTCGGGCCTCGCCTACGGCGCGGTGAACGGCTACAACGTCAAGTTCGACGAGGCCTGGGGCACCGGCTATCTGGTCGGCGCGGCGTTTGAAAAGCCCGAGATCGCGCTGCGGGTCGCGCTGACCTACTTCTCGAAGATCTCGCATGATTTCGACACCACCGAGACCTTCGCCGCGGCCATCCCGCTGCCCGGCGGCGGCGCCATTCCCGCGGGCGTGCCGCTGACCTCGGTCACTTCGGTCGACACGCCGCAGGCGGTCAACCTCGACTTCCAGTCGGGCGTGGCCAAGGACACGCTGGTCTTCGGCACGATCCGCTGGGTCGACTGGTCGTCCTTCCAGATCGACCCCGCGACCTTCACTCCGGTAACGGGCGGCGGTCTTGTCAGCCTGGAGGATACCACCACCTATACGCTCGGCGTCGGCCGCAAGTTCAACGCCAACTGGTCCGGCTCGATCTTCGCCACCTGGGAGCCGAAGGGCGATCCGCTGGTCTCGCCGCTGGCGCCGACCAACGGCTACCGCGGCATCGGCGTGGCCGCGGTCTATACCCGCGACAACATGAAGATCACCATGGGCGCGCGCTATCTCGATCTGGGCGATGCCCAGCCCGAAACCGGAACGCCCGACACCGCCCGCGCCAGCATGAGCGGCAACCACGCCGTGGCCTTCGGCGTCAAGGTCGGCTTCAACTTCTGATCCCGGGCACGGCCCGCAGCAACCCGCCGCAAGGCCCCGTCCGAAACGGACGGGGCCTTGTCGCATTTCGGGTCGCGGATCGGCGGGCGGGCTGCTAGGCCGCTGATCATGAACATCCCTCCCGCCGCCCAGCCCCGCCCGACCTCCGGCCAGACGCCCCGCCCGGCCGGCGACGGGGCGACCGGCGAGAGGGTCAGCCAGACGGCCGGCATGACCGGCCGCACCTGGGCCGAGCTGGTGCTTCTCGGCGCGATCTGGGGCGGCAGCTTCGTCGGCAACAGCCTGGCGCTGTCGG
>JBDHSO010000255.1:0-4341 GCA_039808125.1 Rhodobacter sp.
GACGGCGGGTTGAAGTACCGCAGCATGGTGCTTCCCGACATTTTCATCGACCAGGCCAGTCCGGAGGCGATGTATCGTGTGGCGGGGATGGAGGCCGCGCAGATCGAGGCGAAGGTGCTGGAGGTGCTGAGCGTGGCCGTGGCCTCGCGGCGGGCCTGATCCGCCCGTCATCCCCGGGGGGATTGCCCCTTGTTTCGGGATGAATGCCTGGCCTGACGTGAGCGGTGACACTTGGATTGAACATTGACCGTTTTCACGGCTCATATTTTTCAATGGGTTACGTGGAGGCGGTGACACATGGTTTGATACATTTCTGGCTAAACTGGGCAATATCGCCCGCTGCGGGATAAATGTGGTCAGAAATTATTCAATAAAATCAATGGGCGTGGACTTGGGGCCGTGCGCAGTTTTGTGCATGGTGTGGGCGGATTAGCCCACACCCCACACCCCACGGGTCATCACTCTTTGTCACGCCCCTCAAAGGGACCGCCCGAAAGCCATGGCCCGGCCCTGTCGCGCTCCACCGCCCCGGAACCATGTGTCAGGTCATCAAATATCACCATGGCTTTGGCGGTATTGATGTCGAGGGCATTTCTCTCCTGCCGCTCGATCAAGGCCTTTTGCGCTCGTGACATGAGCCACCAGAAATGTCCTGAACCAGCCTGAAACAGCGGCATCAATTCACGATACTCGCCCTTGGCAACAATATCGGCATATGCGCGGGAGAAGCGGAACAGGGCAAGGGAAAACGCGGCCTTCTCTTCCTCGCCCCATCCTATCGGAGGTGAGTCAAAGGCGGTATGCCCGTCACCTGCAAGGATGCGGACAAATCGACCTGGAACGCGCCCTCGCGCCTTCCACGATGATATTGTGCTCTTTTCAATCCTAAGCTTTCGCGCGAGTTCAACATCAGTCTCCGCGCCAAGCTTCACCTTCAGTTTATCAATAATCTCAAGCGGATCCTCGGACATATCTTCCTCTTGACGCAATTATGTAGTTCGCATAAGTTTACATTGCGAACTATGCGGACCTCTAGTTATGCCTGTAGACCATACGCCATCTCCCGAGCTTCTTAAAGCTGTAAGAGTTCGTCTGATCATGCGGGGAACTTCGCTCCATGCATGGGCGTCTGCAAATGGTTATCGTCACCAGAATGTTCGCAAGGCCTTGATTGGTGATTGGCGCGGGCCGAAAGCGCATGCGCTCATCAAGGCGGTAATCAAAGACTCGGGTTGGGGCGACTGATGCAGATCGCTGTCCGCGCCATCCTTGGGCTTGGGAGGCTTCCACTCGATCGGACTGCCGCTTCTGCATGGCTTAGAAGGCAGGGCACCAAGATCCGGCGGGCGTGTGGTGTAGGTGGAGAATATGACCTTGTCGATCTCTCCAACCTTCCCGAGCCCGAGCGCCTTGCCTTCCTTGCCCGCCGTGCGGAGACGATGGGCCTGCCGATGGGCACTCAGGACGATGCTGCGCATCTGGCGCTGGCGGCGAAGCCGGTGACGATCCAGAACACGGCCTATTCCCGGGCGGAAACCATGATGTTCATCGCGAAGCATGAGGCGGTGGGGCTGAAATGGGGCCAGATCGCGGACCTTCTGAAGGCGGAAGCATTGAAAGATGGCTCTGCCATTCTCGTCCCTTCACATATGACCAAGCGCCGTTGGGAGGCGCTGATCGCAGGTTTGGATACTGTGAACTGGGCACCGGCGCTGGCCCCGGATTATCAGGGCCGCACTGTCACAGCGGAGATTTCACCCGAGGCATGGGCTGAATTCGAAGCCTTGCTTGGCCTTGCCGGTAAGAACGGCACCGGCTGGCCGCTGAAAGAAGCATGGCGGCGGATCGAGGATCAAACGACCGCGCGCGGATGGGCGTGGCCCTGCTATCGCACTGTGATGCGCCATTGGGAGCGTCAGGACGAAGTTCGCAAACGCGCGCTGCGCATGGGCGCAGACGAGGCAGCGAAATCCCTGATCCAGTATCAGCCTCGCACTGTTGAAGGCATGTGGGCCATGCAACAGGTCGAACTGGACGGGCGGGAGTTCAAGGTCAAGGTTCTGTTCCGGGATGGCAAGATCGGTTGCCCATGGGTGATCGTCTACACGGACCGGGCGTCTTCGCGCATCGTTGGCTTTGCCATCTCGGATTCCGAGAACGAGGAAGCCGCCGCCGAAGCCACCATTCGGATGTGCGATGAGAACGGCATTCCCGATCTCGTCTATACCGACAACGGATCGGCCTTCAACAGCAAGAGGATGGCGGGTGGCCTCAAGCCATTGATCCGGCGTAAGGAAACCCGCTCTCCCGATTGGGAAGTGCCGGGTGTTCTGAAACTCTTCGGCATCGAACTCAGGAACGCGGGGCCGAACAAGGCGCGCTCGAAGCTGTCGGAAAGCATCTTCTCGGTCTTGCGTCGGTTCGACAACGATCCGGTGTTTCATCAGGCGCAGCGTTCCGGGCCGAATGACACGCCGAATCCCGATCCGCTGCCGGTCGAAATCCAACTGTTCGAGCGGTTTGTGGTCAAGGCCATCCGTGATTTCAACGCCCGGACCGATAGCCGCGCGCAAGGCCTTTTGCCTGGCGAGTGCCGGAACGATGCCTTTGCCCGTCTCTCGCAAGGCCGGATTTCCCGCCCTGTGACCCCGCTGCAAAGCCGCAGTGTCCGGATGAAATGGCATGTCAAAACCGTCATGCAGGATGGGCGGATCAGGTTCGACCGTGGCCTGTTCGGGGATGCGACCACACAGGATGCCATGCTGAAATACGCGGGCAAGAAGGTGCTGATCGGCATTGATCCCAACGACTATCACGCGCCCGCCATGGTGCGCGGCTGGGAAGATGAGCGGCTTCGCGGACGGGTTCTGATCGACAGCTTGCCGCTTTACGAGGCAACCCGCCACGGCGACGAGGCTGGACGCCGCAAGGCAGTGGCGGAAGACCGCCGGGTCAAGAAACTGGTTGCAAGGCATCAGGTTGCCGATGCCAACCGCAAAGTTTCCGACCTGCGGCAGGCAGTCATGGCAGCGGACATACCAGCGGACGCATCCGCGCCGCCACCCGACAAGCCCGCCGTGGTCGCGCTCGATACCCGCAACCCATTTTCTGACAAGCCTCTCGACGGGTCGAAAGACCTGCATCCGTTGCAGGTGAGGCTTCGGGCAAACATGGGAATAAACCTCGCGGCCTGGAAGGCGGCGAGATGAAGCGGCGTGAGGGGAAAGTTTGGACGCTGCCCCTCACGCCTAAACCGGCGGGTGAAACCCGTCCAGAACGGAGAGGAAGATGGCAGAACATCTGAAACTTGCCAAGCCTTCGCTGCCTGTTGCGCCTGACTTCGTGCGCACCAGCACGGCGAATAACATCCTGCTTTCTGTGGACATGATCCGGGCGCAGCCGCGCCAGGCCATGACCATGGTTTGCGGTGTGCCCGGTTGTGGGAAGTCCAGCACGCTGGGAATGCTGGTGAAATCGGACCCGGATGCCCGACTCATGTCGATAGCGCCCGGTGAGGGCGGTGCCTTCGGGGTGGCCGAAATCCTCGTGGACAAGTTCGGCCTCGGCATCAGGCCCAAAGGCAACACCATCGCCACGCTTCGGCGGGAAATCGGCCTCTTCCTGCAACATGCGGGTATCTGGCTAATGGTTGATGAGGCTCAGCACCTGACAAAGGAAGGCGCGGACTGGCTCCGAATCCTGTGCGAGGAAAGCCGGACTGACCTTCTGTTGGCCGGTGATTTGCGCCTTGCCCGCATGATCGAAGAAATGCCGCAACTGCAAAGCCGTATGCTGCGGGCGGTGAACATTGAAGAGGTCACGGAAGGTGACGTGCGCGACCTCGCCCAGGCCTTCGGTGCCCAGCGGAAGACATCCTTCACCATGCTGCATCGCGCCGCGCTGGTGAAAGGTGGCCTGCGCACGGTGGATACTGCCCTTCTCATCACCCTCACTGGCTCCGAAGCCGGCGGCTTCGACGAAGACCTTCTGCCCGCTGCACTGATGGAAATGGGATTTCTCAATCTGGGAGGAAATCAGAAATGACCATTCGTGACCTGCTTTTGCAGAACCCTGTTTCGGTCAACGAACTTCTGGACTTGTTCGAGGCCTACATCGCCACCATCGGCGGGCCGCTGACCAGGGCGAACGATCTGATCTGGGGGGAGTTGAACTACCGCGAGGGCGATATCTTCAGCCATATTACCGGCGTGATCGACGACGCTGACCGGATGGCGGCGCGGCTTCGTCAAATCCGCGCCGCCCACCTTGCCGGGGCTGATGTGTCGATTACGCTGACAGATGGAGAGTGCCGCGAGATCGACACGGCGATCCCGGACTTGA
>JBDHSO010000256.1:0-4318 GCA_039808125.1 Rhodobacter sp.
CCTCGGACCATCTGGTGCGCGCCTGGCACGAGACCTACGGCCTGCCGGTGGTGCTGACCAATTGCTCGAACAATTACGGCCCCTACCATTTCCCGGAAAAGCTGATCCCGGTCATCATCCTGAACGCGCTCGCTGGCAAGCCGCTGCCGATCTACGGCGACGGCTCGAACATCCGCGACTGGCTTTATGTCGAGGATCACGCCGATGCGCTGCTTCTGGTGCTGGCAAAGGGCGAGGTCGGGCGCGGCTACAACATCGGCGGCGAGAACGAACGCACCAATCTGGAGCTGGTGCGCACGCTTTGCGGCATCCTCGACACCAGGCGGCCGAAGGCGCAGGGCAGCTACGCCGACCAGATCACCTTCGTGACCGACCGCCCGGGCCATGACGCGCGCTATGCGATCGACCCTTCGCGCATCCGCGCCGAACTCGGCTGGCGGCCCAGCGTGACGGTCGAGGAAGGGCTGGAGAAGACCGTGCAATGGTATCTCGACAACGAGGCCTGGTGGCGCCCGCTGCAAGCGCGCCACGGCGTGGGCCAGCGGCTGGGGGTCAAGGCATGAGGCTCCTGGTCTTCGGCCGGACGGGGCAGGTTGCCCGCGAACTGGCCTGCCGCGCGCCCGATGCGATCTTTCTCGACCGGACGGCGGCGGATCTCATGGATCCGGCCGCCTGTGCCGCGGCAATCCGCGCCCATGCGCCGCAGCTTGCCGGCGGCGGGGCGGTGATCAATGCCGCGGCCTGGACCGCGGTGGACAAGGCCGAGGCCGAGGAGGCCGCGGCGACGGTGGTCAACGGCGATGCGCCCGGGGCAATGGCCCGGGCCGCGGCCGAACTCGGCCTGCCCTTCCTGCATGTCTCGACCGATTATGTCTTCGACGGCTCGGGCGAAACGCCCTGGAAACCCCGGGATCCGACCGGGCCCCTCGGCGCCTATGGCCGCTCGAAGCTTGCCGGCGAAGAGGCGGTGCGCGCGGCGGGCGGGACGCATCTGATCCTGCGCACGAGCTGGGTCTTCTCGGCCCATGGCACGAATTTCGTGAAGACCATGCTGCGCCTCGGGCGCGAGCGCAGCCATCTGCGCGTGGTGGCCGACCAGATCGGTGGCCCGACCCCCGCGGGCGACATCGCCGCGGCCCTGCTGCATCTGGCCGCGGCGCTGCGCGACGGCGCCCCGGGGGGGACGCATCATTTTGCCGGTCAGCCGGAGACGAGCTGGGCCGGTTTCGCGCGCGAAACATTCGCGCAGGCGGGGCTTGCGGTCACGGTCGAGGACATTCCCACCGCGGCCTATCCCACACCGGCGCGGCGGCCGCTGAACTCCCGGCTGGATTGCAGCGCGCTTGGCGCGGCATTCGGCATCGCCCCGCCCGACTGGCGGCAGGGCCTGGCCCAGGTCACAGGCAAACTGAAGGAGAGCGGCGCGTGACAGCACGGAAGACAGGGGCGGCCTCGGGCCGCAAGGGCATCATCCTCGCGGGCGGTTCGGGCACGCGGCTCTATCCGATCACCCTCGGCGTGTCGAAGCAGCTGATGCCGATCTACGACAAGCCGATGATCTATTATCCGCTGTCGGTGCTGATGCTGGCCGGCATCCGCGAGATCGCCGTCATCACCACGCCGCAGGACCAGGAACAGTTCCGGCGGGTCCTGGGCGATGGCGGCCAATGGGGGCTGAAGCTGTCCTATGTCGTCCAGCCCCACCCGGGCGGGCTGGCCCAGGCCTATACGCTGACCGAGGATTTCCTCGATGGCGCGCCCTCCTGCATGGTGCTTGGCGACAACATCTTCTTCGGCCACGGCCTGCCGGAAATCCTGGCCGAGGCCGATGCCCGGGACAGCGGCGGCACGGTCTTCGGCTATCACGTGGCCGATCCCGAACGCTATGGCGTGGTGGCGATGGATGCCGAGGGCCGCGTGACCCAGATCGTCGAGAAGCCGAAGATCCCGCCGTCCAGCTATGCGGTGACGGGGCTTTACTTCCTGGACGGGCGGGCCAGCGAACGGGCGCATCGCGTGCAGCCCTCGGTTCGCGGCGAGGTCGAGATCACCAGCCTGCTCGAAATGTATCTCGAAGAGGGCGCGCTCGAGGTGAAGCGGATGGGCCGGGGGTTCGCCTGGCTCGACACCGGCACCCATGGCAGCCTGCTCGATGCCGGCAATTTCGTGCGCACCCTGCAAAAGCGGCAGGGCCTCCAGACCGGCTGCCCCGAGGAAATCGCCTTCAACCAGGGCTGGATCGGCGCGGCCGACCTGCAGACCATGGCCGAGCGGCTGGCGAAGAACGATTATGGCCAGCATCTCCTGGCCGTGTTGAACGAGGCGCAGATGCGCGACTGAACCCGGCTTCCCCCGCGGCGGGGCGGGGGGCGTGCGCCCGGTTCAGACATGGTAAAGAAATGGTGACTACCTTCCGTTCCGATCCGAGCGGAGGTTTTCATGTCCGACACGACCGTCCATCTGGCCCTGCCGCTGATGCTGGACTCGCAGGCGCAAAAGCACGTCAGCCATAACGAGGCGTTGCAGATCCTCGACATCCTGGTGCAGGGGGCGGTGCTCGACACCAACCGCACCGCGCCGCCCGCCGATCCGGCCGAGGGCCAGTGCCATGTGGTCGCCGCGGGGGCGACCGGGGCCTGGGCAGGGCAGGAGGCGCGGGTCGCGGTCTTCCTCAACGGCGGCTGGGTCTTTCTGGCCCCCCGCGCCGGCTGGCGCCTGGCCCTGCCCGCGGCCTCCGACGCGATCGTCTTCGACGGCACGCTCTGGCAGGCCGGGGCCGAGACACGGCTCCGGGCGGCGGAACTGGGGGTGAATGCCGCCTCCGATGCGACGAACCGGCTGGCCGTCGCCTCGGAGGCTACGCTTTTCACCCATGCGGGGGCCGGCCATCAGGTGAAGGTGAACAAGGCCGCCGCCGGCGATACGGCAAGCCTGCTGTTCCAGACCGGCTGGTCGGGCCGGGCCGAGATGGGCACGACAGGATCGGACGATTTCGCGATCCGCACCAGCGCGAACGGCGGCAGTTTCGTCACGGCGCTGCGAGCGGCGGCGGGCAGCGGCAGGGTCGCGCTGCCCGCCGGGCTGGACGGGGCGGCGGGAACGGCCGCCGCCCCCGGGATCGCCTTCGACGGCGATTCCGACACCGGCTTTTACCGGATCGCGGCCAACCAGCTCGGGCTGAGCGAGGGCGGGGTCGACCGCGGCCGGCCCTATGCGCGCAAGAACGTCCTTGGCACGGTTTCCCAGTCCGGCGGCGTTCCGACCGGGGCGCTGATCGAACAGGGAACCAATGCCAGCGGGCGCTATGTCCGGTTTGCCGATGGCACGCAGATCTGCACCGGCCTCGTCACGCTGGCCTACAGCGGGGTGGCGGGCATCCTTACGGTGATCTGGACCTATCCTGCCACCTTCGCGGCAGCGCCCGTCACAAGCTTCGTCTCGCGCACCAGCGGTGGCGACTACACCAATGTGAACATCCGCGACATGGGCGCCCGCGTCGTCTTTCCCGGCACGCTGACCGCCGTCCTGAACCAGTATTCCGCCCCCGGGGCCACCGGCACCTGGGACAGCACGAGCCAGATCACCAATGTCGCCGTGACCGCGACGGGCCGCTGGTACTAGGCCCCTGCCGGCCGGTCGTTCCGAGGAGAAGAGACATGATCGTCACCTTTTCGCCCATCCGCATGGAAGAGGGTCTGACCGCAAGCCGCAACGGATCCACCCTGGTGCTGAACGGCACCGCGGTCGATCTGGCCGGCTACGATGCCGGGAAGGCGCCCTGCCCCTGGATCGTCGGCCAGCCCGTTAAGGAGGATGGCGTCTGGCGGGTCAACCTGATCCTGCCCCATGGCGGGGAGGCGCCCGAAGAGACGCTCTTTCCCCGGCCGCTGGTGCTGGAGACCGACGGCCCGCTTGCCCTGCCGCCCCATGCGTCGCCCGCCGAAGACAGCGCGGGCGCAGACGGGGCGGGCGCAGACGGGGCGGGCTGAGCGGATCCTGCCCGTGGGCCACCCCCGCCCGGGCCGGGACCGGGATGGGGGGGCCGCCTTCTGGCGCTGCCGGGGATTTCGGTGTAGGAGAGCGACGGAGACCGGGCAGGACGGAGGCCCGGCGGATGGGCCCTCTGTCGGCCGACCTGCAAGGCGAAGCGAGCAACGTGACACAGGATTCCACGGCGAAAGAGCCCCCTGCCCCGGCACACCGGGCCGCGCCCGCGCCCACGGTTGCCCGCGGGCCCGGCCCGCAGCCCGCGACCCCGCCCCGGCCCGCGCCGCCAAAGCCCCCCCAGACCCCGCCGGCCGCACAATCCGCGGCGCCG
>JBDHSO010000257.1:0-4289 GCA_039808125.1 Rhodobacter sp.
GTTCCCGAAGCGATGGACGGCTTTTTCGTTTCAAACGAATATCCCGTTTTTGAACACGATGTTGACCGCGTTTCTGTAGGGTATCTCAAATGGCTCTTAACCGAGCCAGCGGTTTGGCGCGCAATTGCCGTTGGCAGCAAGGGACTTGGCGTCCGCCGGCAGCGCGTCCATCCTGCGCAGGTTCTGAACTATTCTGTGCCCCTCCCGCCCATCGCGGAGCAGCGGCGGATCGTAGAGCGGCTGGATCGGGTGGCGAAGCTGGTCGAAGCCAGAAACCAGGCCGCCGCCGATGCCGCCGCCGATATGCAGGCGCTGCTGGCCAAGGCCTTCGCCCGCTGCATCGAAGGCTCCCCCCGCTGCCCCATGGCCGAAGTCGCCCCGCTCGTGCGCCGGCCCGTGGAGATTGAGCCGGATGGCGAATACCCCGAACTCGGCGTTCGCTCCTTCGGGCGCGGCACATTTCACAAGCCGGTGCTGGTGGGCGCGGAGGTCGGGTCCAAGAAGCTATTCGAGATCGCGGCCGGCGACTTGCTGTTCAATATCGTATTCGCCTGGGAGGGCGCGATCGCAATTGCGCAACTCGAAGATGCGGGCCGCGTTGGTTCACACCGCTTCCTTAGCTGTGTGCCTGATCCTGAAATCGCTATTGCCGATTTTCTGCTATTCTATTTCCAGACAACGGAGGGTTCGCAACGTCTTGGTGAAGCGTCGCCCGGCGGAGCTGGACGCAACCGGACACTGGGTTTGAAAAAGCTCGCATCCATTGAAGTCCCCGTGCCGCCGCTGGAAACTCAGCAGTGGTTCGACCGCCTTCAGGCAAAGGCACGCCGGATTCAGATGATCCGCGCGGCATCGGCGCGCGATTCCGAGGCCCTGATTCCGGCGTTGTTGCACGAAGTATTCAACGGCAAGGTTCGGCATAACGCACAGGCGCCAACCGGACCGGTTCCCCGAGATCACTGAATCTTGCACTTCGCAGTCTTCCGGAACACCACGCTGCCGATACCAGTCAGCGCCAACACCACGGTCAGGACGTCGGCCTGGGTCAGCCCTTCGGGCAGGATATCGAGCGCTGCAGCCACGCCCCACAGGCTGCCGATGACGCCGGTCCAGATGGCCCTGGAGGCCCACCAGGGTTTGCAGTCTTCCATGTCGTTTCTCCATAAAAATGCCCGCGGGAATCGCGGGCGAACGGTTCGATGATGGCGTCGGCAGATCAGGCCTCGTTGATGGACAGCACGCCGTTGGCGGCCAGCTGAACCGGCTTCGCGGAGGCAGGCGCCTTGCGGTACGCGGGCCGGCGAATGGCAATGCAGCGCTCGCGCGCGATCCGGGTGATGGTCACGCCGTCGGACTGGTTGCCGCCCAGCACATGGAACGCGCCATAGTCCTCGCCCACATAGAGCCCGACATGGCCCGAGCCCTGCGCGCGTCGGAACACGAGGATGTCGCCCAGCTGGGCCCGGTCAGCGGCCTTGCCGAACTTCGTCCAGCTGCGCGCCCAGAGCGGACCGTCCACCACAGCCTTGCCGGCGCGCTTGGCGACCACGGCCATGAACAGCCCGCACCACGGGATGCTGTCGGCGGTGAACGTGCGGGCGAGCCCTGTCTCCTTCGCCCAGCCCATGATCACGGGATTGCTGGCAGGCCCGGGGACTTCAAACGTGCCGTAGAGCTTGCGGGCTTCTTCCAGCATCCGGGGCAGCGGACGCAGGTCATCGATCCAGCCATAGGCCGGTGGCAGCGGTTTCATGGATGTCTCCTGATGGTTAGCGGCCGGACAGGCCTTTGACAGTGGCGTAGAGGACAGCGAGCGCGGTCGCGAACGTCGAGAGCCATTTCACGAACCGGACCATGCCGGTCGCGGTATTCCAGGCGTCGAGCAGATCCTTCAGCTCCTTGCGGACCGCCTTGAGCTCTTCCTGCATCGCCTCGAGATCCGCCCGGATCAGCGCGATCTCGACGGCGGGATCACGGTCCGGAACCGGCGTCATGGCCGCAGCCGCCCGATGATGGTGATATCGCCCGGGGCAACGTCGATGGCCGTGTCTGCCGGCACATCAAAATCCGTCTGCCGCTGCCGCGCGCCGCTGGCGTAATGGACGAACAGCGCCTCGCGATCGAGCACGGCCGGCCCGGTCAGAACCTCGAACTGATAGTGCACGCCGGGCGTCCGTTTGAACTTCTGCACCACGCAGCACAGGGTGAAGTCGTCGTGGAACGTCCGGGCAAACGCCCCGGCCGGCAGATAGCCGCCGCCATGCTCGACATTGTGGCAGCCCGGCGTCCAGACCTGCGTGATCGGGCCATCGGGCCCTTCGAACACATAGTCGGCCCATCCGTTGATCGCGACCGAGACATGCTCGCACAGCGTCCATTCGACGCCTGCATCATGCATGTCGGCAATGGTGCGGTTCTCCCGTGGGGCCACAAACGCGAGCATCGGCCACAGCCGCCAGGAGTTCGCCGCGCGCCGGAACGTGAACCCGTTTTTGAACAGCCCGTAGTTGATCTCGAGGTCGTCGTTGATGGGCACGATCTCGTCCGAGACCGTGGGGCGGTGATCCTGCTGCATGGGGGTTTTCCTCAGCTGACGGTGACCGTTACGACCTTGCGCACAACATGGGAGCCCGACTGGCTGCCCCAGGTACCGATCGCCGCGCCGCCGGGCGTTGCCGCAAGGTTGAACATGTTGGTCACGGCATTGATGACGTAATAGCTGGTGTTGACGACCAGACCGCCCGGCAGCGCGCCGCTGGTGGTGAGCTGCACCCGGTCGCCATTGACGAGGCTGTGGCCGGTGGCGGTGATGACCGCCGGGCTGGCAATGCTGATCGTCGCGGCCGTCGGCAGCATGGCGCCGAACACATTGCCCGAGAGGCTGCCGCCTGCCTCATAAGGTGTGATGGGCCCCTTGTAGCCATAGCGGGTGCCCGAGCCCGAGCCGGTGAAGCTGAGCACCCCGCCGCCCGGGCTTGCGGTGATCTTGATGGCGTTGGAGCTCACCACCGACTGCACATAATAAACGGTGTTTGCCGCGATCCCGCTGGGCATGCCGCCGGTGCAGTAGAACTGGACCGGATCGCCGACGGCAAGGCCATGGCCGGTCCAGTTGATGCTGTTGGTCGGCGAGCCGCTGAACGTGATCCCGCTGACGATGGTGCCCCAGCTGACCACGCCGGGGCTGAGGGTAAAGGCCGTGCCGTTGATGGTGAGCCGGACCGGCACAGGCGTGCCATTATAGCCATCAAGGCTCACCAGCGTGCGCGAGACAGCGCCATAAAAATCATAGCTGTGCATGATCGCGCGGATGGTGCGGCCCTGCCAGGTGGCGGGCGTGAAGTTCCCGCCGAGCACGGCATAGGCGCCGGTGTCTGCGCCATATTGTTCGCCCGCGCTGTATTTGTCGCCCCAGGCATAATAGCCCAGCGGCAGGTCGACCCGCAGGCCATCGTCGCCGACACCGAGCAGGGCCATGAGCACGCCCGCCATCAGGAGAGCCCCGCGCCGGTGATCGCCCAGGTCGTGGCCGCGACCTTGACCAGCGTGGCGAGGCCATAGCCCGCCAGCGTGCGGCTGCCGCTGTTGCCGGTGCCGGCCTGCCGCAGCGTGTCGCTGGTGATGGCGATGGTCTGCGAGGCCGCGCTGTTGTTGTAGATGACGATGGTGGCGCCGACCGGGAAGGCGACCGCGCTGTTCGCCGGGATGGTAATCCCACCCGTTGTAATGCTGATCTGCTTGCCGTTATCGGTCAGCGCCAGCGTATAGGCCGAGGACCTGCTGTTCTGGGGAATGCCCCGGAAGCCGACGCCGCCAGTGGCGATCGTGCCGCTGTCGCTGACGGTCGAGGCGGCATCGAGTACGCCGCCGTTGATCGCGGGGCTGGTCAGCGTCTTGCCCGAAAGCGTCTGGGTATCGGTGGTGCCGACCACGACGCCCGACGGCACGGCTTTCCCGGCCCATGCGGTCAGCGTGGCATTGAAGCCCTGCACGTCGGTGCCGATGACAAGGCCGAGATTGCTGCGCGCCGAGGCCGCCGAACTCGCCCCGGTGCCGCCATTGGCGACGCCCACCGTTCCGCTGATCTTCGAGCCCGCCAGCGAGGTCAGCCAGGCGGGATCAGCATAGCTGCCGGTCGAGAGCAGCGCGCTGGAGCCCTGTGTCGGGCCGCTGAGCCCCACGGTCCACGCCGCGATCGTGCCGCTGCCGCCGGTCATCCCGACGTTGACCACGAGCGCCCCGGTGCCGCTGGTGTAGGCGGTGATCTGCCCATGCATCCAGTTGGCGGG
>JBDHSO010000258.1:0-4249 GCA_039808125.1 Rhodobacter sp.
GCTTCGACCTTGCAAGGGCCTGGCCTCTCCCCAACGTCTGGCTGGGCACCTCGATCAGCGATCAGGCCAGCGCCGACACCCGCATCCCGCGCCTGCTGGCGACGAATGCAGCGGTGCGGTTCGTCTCGGCCGAGCCGCTGCTAGGGCCGGTGAGCCTGATTGATCGCGACCCCATTAAACTTGCGACGGGGGTCGATGCGAAGCCAGAGCACAGGGTGTATGTCAGCCTCCTGCGCGGATGGGGCATGGGTCCGCATCGGTTGGCTGGCCTCGACTGGGTTATCGTCGGCGGCGAGAGCGGCCCCCGCGCCCGTGTCTGGCCAGGCTTTACCGATGCGACCCGCGCCCTGCGGGATCAATGCCGGGCCGCCGGCGTGGCCTTTTTCATGAAGCAGATGGCCGGCGCGCGGAAGGCGGCAATTGTTGGATGACAGAGATGTCTGCAGGAACAGCGAAGACCTGCGGCTATGTGCGAAGATCGGAGATTATGGAATTAAAACAGTGGCCTATGGACTGCCATCCGGTCGGGGTGACGGCCGGCAGGGTGTCATGCAGTAACCGTTGAAATGGGCTTTCACGGGCGTTTTACGGGGCCGCCGGCGTGGGCGGCAGCCGAAGGGGCCTGTGTGGCGTAAGTATTTTTCAAACCACAGGAAAATGGCGCACCGACAAGGCACAATGGTGTGGAGCGGGGCAGGAACGGCAGTCCGGAACTGGGAAGTTTGCCGCCCAGTTTCGCCAGCGCTTCCCAGTTCGTCATAACCTGTTGATTTCAAAGAAGGGCTACATCAGGAACTGGTGATGACCCGATGCGCGAACTGGGAAGTCATTTTCCGCCCTACGACCCAAAATTGCGGATGAGCAGCTCGGCACGCTGGCCCCTCAAGGCCTCGGCGCGCGGCTGGTCGCTGGTCTCGCGCGCCGAGATCGAGGCGCTGGCCTTCATCGCCGACCTGATCCTCGAAGACGCCGATCTGGCGGAGGCCGCCTCCGGCCACCCGGCGCCCCCCGTGATTTCACCGCTGTAGGAGAGACCCCATGACCAGCTTCGAACCCGCCCCCATCCCCACCGGCCGCGTCACCATCGACGGGGTCGAGCGCATTACCAACGCCAAGGGCGGGCTGATCCCCGTCTCCGTCGTCTCGCCCGTCGACCTGCTGATGGACGAGACCGTGCGCAAGGTCATGGGCTACATGATCGGGGCCTCCGAGCAGATCGGCCGGCTGAAGGCGCATACCTTCGAGGATATCGGCGCGCTCGAGGCGCTGATGGCGCAGGAATACGGCGCCTCGCTGGGCGGCGCCAAGGGCAACAAGACCCTGACCAGCTATGACGGCCGTTACAAGCTGCAGGTGCAGGTCGCCGACCGGCTGACCTTCGGCCCCGAGTTGCAGATTGCGAAATCGCTCCTCGACGAATGCCTGAACGAATGGTCGGCCTCGGCCCGGCCCGAACTGCAGGCCATCGTCACCCGGGCCTTCAACACCGACAAGGAAGGCCAGATCAACCGCGCCGAGATCTTCACGCTGCTGCGTCTGGAGATCGAGGACCCGCGCTGGAAGGAGGCCATGCGCGCCATCCGCGATGCGATTCGCGTCGAGGGCACCCAGACCTATGTCCGCGCCTACCAGCGCGCCGATGCCACCCTGCCGTGGCAGCCGGTGATCATCGACATGGCGAGGGCGTGATCATGGCGTGGTTCCTGATCCTGGCGTCGATCTGGATCTCTGTCGCGGCGATTCTCTCCGCTGTGGCGTGCGGACAGTTCATGGAGCGGAAGGCCATCTCCGAGGCACAGGGCTGCCTGATCCTGAGCCTCGTTGGACAGCTGACGGCGATGCTCCTGTTCTTCTCGGCCGGCATGATCATGCGGGGCATGTGATGACCGACCTCAATCCCAAGGACCTGATCGAAATTCCGGGCGCGGGTCGGGCCGAGGTGGCCTGCCGCGCGACCGGGGCCTGGGACGAAGGCCGCGCGCCTGATGCCCTCACCTGGGAGGTGGAGGTCTGGGCGGTGACCACGGTCACGCAGATGGTGAAGGTCCGGGCGCGGACACAGGAGGAAGCCGGACGGCTGGCGAAGTGTCAGGCCAGTGCCGACGCGGACTGGCGGCTGTCCAGACACGATGTCGAGGCGGACGGCCCGGTGGCGTGGGAGGTCCGGGAATGACCGACCGCGCCCTCCCTCTCGTTTCAGTCCCGCGGCGGCCGGCCCGCAAGCGCGTTCAGGGCGCCGCGGCAGGTGGCGCGCACATAGCGGTTCGTGCCTTCATTGTCGGCCCGCGCCTCCAATGCCCGGCGCAGGCTGTCGCGGGTGACTTCGCCTTCCTCTTCCAGAAGGACGAGGACGGTATCGGCAATGGCATTGCGCCACATGTCGGCGGCTCCCTTTTCCAGCGCCGCCTCCTGGCGGGCCAGAATGCGGTCGGGGTTCTCGTTCATGGCATGCGTTCCCCGGTGGCGGCTTCATCGGCGGGCGACAGGCGGCGGGGTCTGCGTCAACAGGCCCCGTCGCCGACCTTCTACCATGGCCGGACGCCCGCGCAAAATCCGCGCTGCTGCCAACCCGGCTGTCAGGAGGAATTTCTCCGCCCCGGTTACGGCAAGGGAGCAGGGGCGCTATCCTGCCGTCACGACGCGCTCCTTGACATCGTGAACCAGACCTTCGACGGGCCGGGTCGAGTGCCGCGCGCATTCCCCGGCCCTGTCGGAGGCTTGCCGAATCCGGTGCCGCAGCCCCAGACTTGCCGCGAGCCTGCGGATGGGGAACGCGCATGTGGTGGCCTGACGACGACGCCTGGGGCGAATTCGAGGACCTGGTTCAGCGGGTGCACGGCGGCGGTCAATCCCTCGGCTATTTCGAAAAGCACCTTCTTGCGCTCGCCGAACAACACCGCTGGTCGGCGCATCTGCCGGTCGGAGATCGCCGCCGCTTCCATCGCTTCGCGCTGTTCATCTTCAGGTGCCACGGAGCCATCGACCACGGCAGATTCCGGCACAAGCAGCTTCAGGAGGCCGGCTTCCGGTTCTGGGTCTACCGACTCCATGACCCGCTTGCGGATTGCGCGCCTTTGCATGCGCGGTTCGACGGCATCGCACTGCCGACGCAGCATCCGTTCTGGGGAGTGTTCTTTCCGCCCAACGGACCGGAATGTAGGTGCAGCTTGTTTGGTTGCCGGACGGTCGCCGGCATCCGGCGGCTCAACGGTGATCCCGACAAGGTCTTGCCAGAGGATTGGGCCGATGACCTGCCCGCGCCGGGGTGGCGTGGGACCGACTGGCTGGATCTCCGCGGCATCTTTGCCGCCGCACTGCGCGAGATCGCCGAATAGGACGGATTGTTTCCAGCATTTGACATTTCCGGTTGAAGTGCGGCGCCGGTTCGGGAGGCCGCAATGACCCACCGCGCCCTCCAGCGCATGATCCATACGGCGTGCCGCCAGCTCGGGCTGGATGAGGACACGCGCCACGACCTGCAGCTTGCCGCCACCGGCAAGGCCAGCATGGCCGACATGACGGACGGCGATCTGGCGAAGGTGGTCGAGGCGCTGAAAGCGCGGGGCTTCAAACCCGGGTTCAAACGCGCTTTGAAGGGCCGTCACAAGCCGGCACCGCGCGGCGATCTGAGGCTGATCCATGTGCTCTGGAAGCTCCTGGGCGAGGCCGGCGCGGCGAAACGGCCGGGGCGCGAGGGGCTGAACGCCTTCATCCGGTCGCGGTTCGAGGCGCATTGGCAATCGGTGCCGATTGATGTCGACGCCTTGCGCGATCCCGCCCAGATCAACGACGTGATCCGGGCGCTGAAGGACATGTGCCGCCGCGCCGGGGTGAAGCTGAAATGACAGCACCCGCGCGCAGTGCCGGCCACCGGCTTGGCGATGGCGCGAGTCCAGCTTTGCGCACCAGAAGTGTAGCACTTCAACAGGGCGAAGGTGGTGACAGCGCCATTGCCGGTGCCGATGGGCTGGTCGGTTGGGGCCACCGCCTGCGACGGCAGGCAGGATTTGTAATCCGCCCAGTCCTTGTAGCGAAAGCCGTGCAGGCGGCCGTTGCGGGCCTCAAAGAAGGCTACGACCGCCGCCAGATCATCAGCGCGGCGGATGCCATAGGCGACATCATAGCGGCGGCGGGAGTTGGCCCAGCTTGCGTTGCGCTCCTCATCGCCCGAGGCCAGTTCGACCACTTGCGTGCGCCGTTCCGGCCCCCCGCGCGCCCCGCGGCTGATGTTGTCGGGGAACCTGACCTC
>JBDHSO010000259.1:0-4246 GCA_039808125.1 Rhodobacter sp.
CCGCCGATGGCTTCATCCGAAATGACAAAACCGCTCCCCTCCCCCGCCCGCCCGCGGCGTCGGATGGATGCCGGCTTCGTCTTTGCGACCACCTGCCTGACGCTGATGGTGCTGGTCGCATTGCTGTCGCTGGTCTGGACGCCGCATGATCCAACCGATTTCGTCACCGACGAGGCCTTTGCGCCGCCAGCTTCGGGGATGTGGCTCGGCTCGGACTACCTGGGGCGGGACGTGCTGTCGCGGCTGATGGACGGCGCCCGGATCACGCTGGGCATGGCCTTCAGCGCAACGCTGCTGTCGCATCTTCTCGGCGGCAGTCTCGGGCTGCTGGCCGCGGCGCGGGGCGGGCTGCTCGACACGGTGCTGTCGCGGCTGGTCGATCTGGTGCTGTCCCTGCCCAAGATCATCGTCGGACTGGTGGTTCTGGCGGCGCTGGGGCCGTCGATCCCGGTGATCATCGGGATCGCTGCCGTGGTCTATGGTGCGGCGGTGTTCCGCATCGCCCGCGCCCTGGGCAATGACATCACCCGGCTGGATTTCGTCGAGATCGCCCGCTCGCGCGGGGAGCCGACGCGCTGGATCATCTTTGGCGAAATGCTGCCCCATGTGCTCCGGCCGCTGGCGGCGGATTTCGCCATCCGCACCAGCTTTGCCATCCTGTTCATGGCCAGCCTCAGCTTTGTCGGCCTGGGTGTGCAGCCGCCGATGGCCGACTGGGGCGGCATGGCGCATGAAAACATCGAAGGTCTTTCGACGAACCCGCTGGCGGCCATCGCCCCGGCGATGGCCATCGCCCTCGTTGCCGTCAGCCTCAACCTCCTTGTCGACGCCATGGAGCGGGAAGCGAAATGGTGACGGCACCCGACACGCCCATCCTGCGGGTCCGCAACCTTTCCATCGCCACGATCACCGGCAAGCCGGTGGTGTCCGATGTCAGCTTCGACGTCTGGCGGGGCGAGGTCGTGGCGGTCATCGGCGCGTCCGGTTCGGGGAAGACCACGCTTGCGCTTTCGGCCCTCGGACGGCTGCGGCCCGGGCTGGTGCCTGTCGGCGGCAGTGTCGAGCTGGAGGGCACGGACATGCTCACGGCGCCCGAAAGCCGGCTGAATGCGCTGCGCGGTTGTCGCGTGGCCTATGTCGCCCAAAGCGCCGCCGCCTCGTTCAACCCGCGCCACAGGCTTGAACGCCAGGTGATCGAATCCGCCCTTCTGCATGGCAGCCAGACCTCGGCCGAGGCCCGGCAGCGTGCGCGGAACACCTTTGCCCTGCTCAGCCTGCCGACGGACCAGAAACTGGCCCGGCGCTTTCCGCACCAGGTCTCGGGCGGCCAGTTGCAGCGCTTCATGATGGCCATGGCCATGCAGGAAGAACCGCAACTGCTGATCTGCGACGAACCGACCAGCGCCCTTGACGTGACCACGCAGCTTGAAGTGATCACCCAGCTGAAACAGGCAATTGCGGCAAGAAACACCGCGGCCCTGTTCATCAGCCATGACCTGGCGGTCGTGGCGCAACTGGCCACCCGCATTCTGGTCATGCACAACGGCAGGCTGGTAGAGGGCGGCACGACCGACCAGATCCTGAATGCCCCGCGCGAAGCCTATACCCGCGAACTTCTGGCGGCCTGCCAGAGCTTTTCCGACGGTGCCGCGACCGGTGAAGAGGTAGCAGCGAGCGTTCCGCCGGCCGCCCTTTCGGCATCGCGGATCGTCGCCGGCTACGGCCCGGTGATCAACGGCCAGCCGTCGGTGGTGACACTCAGCGATGTTTCCCTGACCATCGCGCCGGGCGAGATCGTGGCGCTGATCGGCGAATCCGGTTCCGGCAAATCGACCTTCGCGCGGGTCGTCGCCGGGTTGCTGCCGGCCAGCAGCGGTGCGCTGCAATTCGCAGGCGAGCCTTTGCCCGTTGCCATAGGCCAGCGCAGTGTCGCGCAGCGCCGCCACATTCAGCTTGTCTATCAATCCGCCGACACCGCGCTCAACCCGCGCATGTCGGTCCGCCGCATCCTTGCCCGCACGCTGAATTTCTATGGTGGAATCCGCGGCACGCAGGCCGGTGCGCGCATGGTCGAACTGCTGCAACTGGTTCGTCTGCCGGCGGATTACCTCGACCGCACGCCGATGCAGCTTTCGGGTGGCGAAAAACAGCGAGTCAACCTGGCGCGTGCGCTGGCCGCCGGGCCGACACTGCTGATCTGCGACGAGATTACCTCGGCGCTCGACACCATCGTTGCGGCCGAGATCATCGACCTGATCCGCGAACTGCGCCACCGCCTTGGCATCGCGGTGCTGTTCATCAGCCACGATCTGGCGACCGTCTCCTCGCTGGCCGATCGCGTGACCGTGCTGCGCGACGGAAAGCAGGTCGAGACCGGACCGACCGACCGCATCCTTGGCGCCCCCAGCCACCCCTATACCCGTCTTCTCGTCGCCTCGGTGCCGCAACTGCGGACAGGTTGGCTGGAGGAGGCCGAGATTGAACGAAATGCCCTCGTTTCGGCATTGGAACAGCAGAAGGAGACCGAGGCATGACGACGGATCGGCTGGGATCGCTGGACGGGCGCGATTTCGACGTGGTGGTGATCGGCGGCGGAGCGGCCGGCGCCTCGGCCACACAGAACCTCGCGGCCAGGGGTTTTCGCACCTTGCTGGTGGATCAGGGCGATTTCGGCAGCGGCACCTCCAGCCGGTCCAGCCGGCTGCTCTATTGCGGGCTGTCCTATTTCTCGCCCGACTATCCGCTGTGGCGGGCGATCTTCAACCCCCGCGACATGATGCGTCGCATCCAGATGGTGCGGCTGGCGATGGGCTGCCGCACCGAACTGGCCAGCACCGCGCCAGACCGGGTAAAGCCCTATGATTTCGTGTTTCCGGTGAAGAAGCATAGTGAATATCCGCGCTGGAAGGTTGCGCTCGGCTATCGCGCGCTGAGCCTTTTCGGCTCGCGCAGGGTACCCTTGGGCTATCACCACGATCCGATGCCGAAAGCCGGGCGCAAAGGGCTGGTTTCCTTCATGGATCCGGACAAACTGGTCGGCGTCGCGCGCTTTCGCGAATATCAGTACGATTGGCCCGAACGGATCTGCATGGATGCCGTGATGGATGCCGAGCGGTTGGGGGCGACCGTCGCAAATTACACCAGGGTCACGGGTTTCCGGCGCGAGGGCCAGGACTGGCGGGTGACGCTGGAGGAGGGCTCGCTTCCGGGTCGTCCCGGTGCGGCCGGAAACCACCGTGCCGAGATCCGCGCCCGCTTTCTGGTCAATACCGCCGGTCCCTGGGTGGACAGGCTGCTGAAACAGGGGCCGAACCAGCATCCAAGGCACGTCATCGGGCAAAAGGGCATCAATCTGGTGGTCAAGCTGCCCGATGCCTGTCGCGGGCAGGGCATGGAGACGATCAGTTCGACCGGCGAGCCCTTCTATCTGATGCCCTGGGGCGACCATCACTTCTTCGGCCCCACGCATTCGGTGTTCGAAGGACCGCCGGAGGATGTCCGCGTCCTGCCGGAAGAAGTCGATCATGTCCTGGCCGAGGCGAACCTTGTCTTCCCCGGCTTCAGTCTGACCCGCGACGATGTGGTCTATTCCTGGGCAGGCGTCCGGCCGCGCACCTCCAGTGCAACGTCGGATGTGATGCGGGTGTTCACCATTCACGATCTCGCGAAGGAGGGTCTCGACAACGCCATCGCCGTGACCGGCGTGCCGATCATGGTTCACAGACATGCCGGCCGCTCGGTGGCGGACTGGATCGGGGCCCGCAGCACACCCACCGGCCAGCCGGGTCAGCTTGATCCCGGCGCGCAGTTGCTACCGGTCGACGACGGGCCGGCAATTGCAGGCGTGCCGGTGGCGAGCCTGCGCGCCGCGGCCGAGCGCGAGCATGTGCAATGCCTGCCGGACCTGATGTTCCGTCGGGTGAACATGGGCTGGCAGCCCGACATGGGCCTGCCGCATGCCGAATCCGTGGCCGCCGCCGTGGCTGACATTCTCGGCTGGGATGCCGCCCGCATCGCGGACGAGGTTGCGGCCTATCGCGCCTTCATCACCGAAAACTTCGATCCCGCCATCTCCCGCAATGACAAAGTCGCGGCATGACGACGATACCCTTTTTCGACGCGGACGCAGTGTATCGCGGGGCGCCCTGGGGGCGCCTGATAGACGCGCTTGAGGCCGCACACCGCCAGGCCCGGATCGAGGCCGGCCAGTTGCGGCTGGTCCAGGAACATGACAACCGCCAGCCCG
>JBDHSO010000260.1:0-4229 GCA_039808125.1 Rhodobacter sp.
AGCGCGGCAGCACGCCGCGTGTCTATCGCAACATGCTGGTGTTCATCGCTGCGGATGCCCGTCAGCTCGACAACCTGAAGGACGCCGTGCGCGCCTCCCTGGCATGGGGCGAGATCGTTCGTGACACCGAACGACTCAACCTCACCCAGAGCGACAGCGCGCTCGCAAAGGCCAAGCTGGCTGAATCGAATGAGACGATGAAAACCCGCCTCAAGGAGGCGTGGTGCTATCTGCATTATCCCGTGCAGGAGAGCGCCCAGGCCGATTTAGAGTGGGCGTCCGGCAAGATTCCGGCGCAGGATGGGCTGCTGGCGCGGGCGAGCAAGAAGCTCGTGGCCGAGGAAGGTCTGCTGACGGAGTTGGGACCGGCGCGGTTAGATCGCGATCTCCAGAAGTACATCTGGAATGGCAAGCCGCACCTCTCTCTGAAAGACCTGCGGGAGTACCTCAACCGCCACATCTATCTCCCGCGCGTGAAGAACCAGGACGTCCTGGTCAAAGCCGTGCAAGCGGCCGTTAGCGCCATGATTCCTGGCCCCTTCGCATATGCTGAACGATGGGATGAGAAGTCGGACACCTATCTGGGTCTGGCAATTGAGCGCGCTGGCAACGCCGTTGTTGTCATCGATAGCGACAGCGTCATCGTGAAGCCGGACGTGGCGGAGGCGCATCGTCCGACACCCGTTCAGCCGGGGTCGGCGGGCACTCCCGCGGAGCCGGGGGACGGAACGCCGGCTACCGGCGAGCAGCCCACTGGCGGCACATCCGAGCCGACTCCCGCCGAACGGAAGCCGACCCGATTTACCGGTATGGTGATGATTTCCGCCGAGAGACCGGCGAGAGACATGCATCAGATCGTCGAGGCCATTGTCGAGCAGCTCACGACACTGCCCGGAAGCGATGTGAAGCTCAGGCTCGAAATCGAGGCCGAAGTTCCCTCCGGTCTCGACCGCGCCAAAGTGCGAACGCTCGTCGAAAACGCCAACACTCTCGGATTTGTCGAAAAGTCGGTCGAATAGCCAGGCGGACCGCGGCGTGGTCTGTCCGTCACCGATGTCAGGCCGACTGGTGAGATGCCCTTGCCGTGTGGCCCAGGGTGCGCGCCAAACTCAGCAGCCGCCGGCATGCGGGGTTATCGTTTCGGGCGGACCAGACCATGCTGAACGGCAATACCTCACCAGCGAGTTGCCGATAAGCGATGCCAGGAAACTGCGCGACGGTCGTAGCCTCGCTCGTCAGCGTGAGGCCGCGACCTACGGCAACCAGGGAAAGGATGTTGTCGCGTCCGACCTGTTGGGGGTGAATCTCAGGATGTCTGCCGAGGTCTGCAAGGTGTGCAACCAGGTAGTCGTGGATTTCCTGGCCCGGGGCAACATCGCTCACGATGAACCGCTCCGACACCAGGTCCGGCCATCCGAGTTCGACCTTGTTTGCCAGGGGATGATCGTCGGGCAACACGACGAAGACCCTCTCGTACCACAGATGCTCGGTCTCACAGCCGTCCCAGGTCTTCGTGCCCGTTATAAAGGCCACGTCGAGATTCAATGTCCGGACGGCAGCGACGTGCTCCGCCGGGTTTCCCTCGATGGGATCGACCCGGACATTCGGATGGAGTTTACCGAACCGTCGCAGCAGGTCGAACAGGAAGCCGGACGCAAGCGACGAGAAGACGCCGACCCGGACGTGTCCCTCCTCGGACCGGCCAACCGCAGCGACTTCACTGGCGCCTGCGTCGATATGCCGGAGCGCCGTCCTCGCTGGCTTCAGAAACCGCTGGCCGGCAAGCGTCAAGCGAACTCCACCAGCATGACGCTGAAACAGGGACGCGCCGAGTTCATCTTCCATGTCGCGAATGCGGCGGCTGATGGCCGACTCTTCGATATCGAGTGCTCGGCCCGCCTTTCGGAAGCTGCCGTGCTCTGCCGCCGCCACGAAATAACGGAGGTGTTGGAGCTTAATGCGGCTGCGCGGCAGCTCGGGTATCAGGATTTCATCTGGAGCATTGTCGCTCGGACGGGGAACGATATTTTCCGCCCCATCCACGATCACAGGTTCCCATCTGCCCGAGGGTTGCGGCCAATGCCATCCATCGGCCAGGATGGTCGCGCCCTACCCTCGAAGCCGCTTGATGCTCCTGCCGCGCGGATTTCCCTGCGTCGTGTCGTCATATTTCGCCCACGCAAGAAACTTAACAATATTCAGTTAGCGGTATCGTGCAGATTGACATTGCCAACGTCAACGGAAAATGAATGTCATTAAGTAAAGTGTCCGCCAGCAACCCGCCAGCAGGAGAGCGGCAAGTGTGCCAACCAACGCGATGACACCGTGTTGCGTGATAAGCGAACTGACGCTGAGGAATGTCAGACCCAGCCGGGGACGGCACTGATGCCCCGCCCGAAAAAGGATGCGGCCCTCGACATTTCCCGGAAAGCAGTCGAGGAGACCATCCGGCTTCTCGGTGAGCGGGAGGATTTCGACGTACCACTGGCGGCTGTCGCCGAGGCGGTCGGCTGTACCGCGCCCGCTCTCTACGGGCATTTCCGCAACAAGGACGCGTTGCTGCGTGCAGTCCACGATGCAGGTTTCAGGCGGCTCTACGAAGAGAAGCTCGCGCTTTCAAAACGGCTGCGCTCCGATCCCATGGCGTATCTGCGTGAAGGCACCCGTGCCTATGTACAGTTCGCCTTCGACAATCCGACCCTCTATCGCCTGATGTTTTCCCCTCCGTCGAGCGTCGCTGCCGAACATGGACCACTGTCGACCGATGCGGGACGGTCGGTCTTGGAGCTGGCAGCGAAGGCGATCCGAGCGTGCCAGGGACAAGGCTTTCTGCGAGGAATGGACCCAAGCCGGTATGCTTTCACATATTGGGCGGCCGTTCACGGTGCCGTTTCGCTCGCGCTGCAAAACCGCGCTCCGGATGAAAATATCCGGCAGGACGCTGCGCTCGTGGTGGTCGATACTCTCCTGGAGATCATCGCGGC
This sequence comes from Rhodobacter sp., assembly GCA_039808125.1. GTDB lineage: Bacteria > Pseudomonadota > Alphaproteobacteria > Rhodobacterales > Rhodobacteraceae > Pseudogemmobacter. The sequence goes on from JBDHSO010000260.1 coordinate 2,985, forward strand.
CACTGCTCCTGATCGCAGGTAGTCCCTGTCATAGTCGGCCGCCTGACCTGCTCCGCTTCTCCTTCGCGAAACCCCGGTCTGTGGCGATGAACCGCTCGAGCATCGGCACGATCAACTTGACCGGGTCCGTAGCGGGCTGACCGGACTCGCGCGCCAGGACCTCGGCATAGGCGACGAGATCGCGATGGAGCGGTCCGGGCAGCTCCACTGTCACCTTGACCGGTCTGTCCTCGACGATGGGTCCGAGTTTCAGCTTCGCCATGGTCAACTCCTGTAAGGTTCGAGAACGAGGTCGCGAGTGACGATCACCCTGACCGGGAAGCCCGGCCGGATGGTGAGCGTCGGCGCAACCTGCAACTGGCGCTGGACGATCTGCTGGCCGGCCTGATTGATGGTGTCCTGTGCCCCATCGCGGATGGCGCGGATCAGGCGATCCTCGTCGCTGCTGGCGAGCTCCGTCCCCACCGCAAGCAGGGTCGATAACCCCGCTGCCTTCATCAGATCCCACCAGTGGTAGTCGACGCCATCTTCAAGACCGGCATAGCCGCTGGCGTCCGCTCCGGGCTGACGTTCCAGCACGATGGAGCGGCCATTGGGCAGGATCAGACGGTTCCAGACGAGCAGGACGCGTCGCTGGCCAAAGGTCACGCCGGCATCGTATTGCCCGATAATGCGGGTGCCTTGCGGTATGAGGAGCAGGCTCCCGGTCGGGCTGTCATAGACGTTCTCCGTGACCTGGGCGGTGATCTGTCCGGGCAGATCCGAACGGATGCCGGTGATCAGCGCCGCCGGGATCACCGCCCCGGCCTGAAGGATGTAGGGCGACGGCGGCGCCACGATGCGATCGAGCGCAACGGTCTGGCGGTCCACAGGGCCGTTAAGGAAAGCCGTGTGCCGATCCTGTCCGGCCGTCGCGCCGGTTTGCGAGCCAAGGCCGAGACCGGCCAGACCTGGACCTCCGGTAGTAGTTGCTGTGCCTGGAGCGGTCTGGAAGAAAACGCGGCTGAGGCGCGCCGCTTCTTCCTCCGCAAGCCGGCGCTGCTCCTCCGGGTCGACGGCCGGCGCCGTCACGGCAGGCGGTGCGACCGGCTGCCCCCGGTTTTGCGCATCGAGGATCGGGCCGCCGAGATCGCCCGGCAAAGGAGGTCCAAGGACCGGGCCGGTATAGTCCTTCGGCAGGCCGGACAGGCCATCGGCCGTCGGCCGGTTCTCGGTTGAATAGAGCTCTTCGCCGCCCTGCCCCGC
>JBDHSO010000261.1:0-4192 GCA_039808125.1 Rhodobacter sp.
TCCGTCACTGCCCTTACAAACCATGTGACACAACACCAATGTGGTGGGATGAGGGGGTCAGGAGGGGCTGAAACCGGGGGTTTTGGCGCCGGGCGAGGCCTTGGTGCGGATCCCGGTCGGCTGGAATTGCTTCCGTTCTGTTCCGTTCTTTTCCATTCCGGGATGGACCTCGACGACCTGGCGGTCCGGTTCGATGACGCGACCGCCTGTCTGAAAGCGGAAGGCGAGGCTCGACGGCGGTGACCCCAGGCGTAGGCATTCAGGTCCTGATCAACCTTGCCGACCGGCTGACCTCGCCGCTGCGGCAGGCCGAAAGCCGGGTGTCCGCCCGACGCCTCGACCGTCAGGTCGCCGAGTTCCAAGTCCGCGTTGCCATCCGGAACGGGTTCACCGCGCTCGGTACGCGCATCACAGAGGTTGGGGGATAGCCCTCCGGGGAATAGAAAATATTCGGAATTCAGGGGCAGATCTGGCCCGCCCCATCGCTGCTCCGGCAACACCTGCCGGCGCGGGATGCCGCAACTCGGAGCGGAATGCCGTCGCCATGACGCCGCGGCGCATCCGCCCGGGCTGGCTGCCCGGGCGAGGCATGGAAACGACGGTCGTCAAAGCCGTCAAGGTGCTGGAAAATCCGGTGGCAACCACGGGGGGCTGCCGCGACCCAAATCGCCAGCCCGTGTGGCATCTCCGGGCGCAACGCGCACCGCACGTTCGCGACCGGCGGCGCGGCAAGGGGCGAAGAGCGGCTGGGGGCGTGCCGGGCTTTGCCGCTGCGATCAAAAGTCTGCCCAGCCGCCTGCCGGGGGGTGGTCGGCGTTGCCGGCCCCGAGGAACGCCTGCACCAGACCGACGAGGCGCGGTTTGTCGCGGCGCTGTTCCGCGCCGTCGAACGGATCCGGCGCGACCTTGGCCTCGGCGCCGGAGCAGCGGCCCCTGCACCATTCGCACAGGGAACGGCGACGCCCGAAAAACCGGCGCGTCCGTCGATAAGCGACCCCGAAAACGTCGATCGCGAAGGCGGCGGTCCGCGCCGGCCGGCGGCCGGTTCCGGACGGGATCCGGCGCAAAAGAGGGCCGCGCCGACAAGCCAGAACCCGCGCGCGCCCGGGGGCCGCCCCACCGCCCTGCCTCCTGCCGGCGCGGGTACCGGGTCCTGCGGTAATCCCTTGCCAGAATCCCTGCCGCGTCTATCATTCGCCTGCGAGTCAACATTCCTGCGCCTCCACCCCGTACCCTGGGGGAAAATCCGAAGTTTCAACGTGTTCCGTGCATTTCAGGGAGCTTGCCATGCAGATACTGAGCGAGGTTTTCGGCGTTTCGCCCGGATTTTCCGTGACGCGCGACGGCAGTTCGGTACTGATCGAACTCGACTACGGCCTCAGCGGCTATGTCGATGAAGAAACCCAGTTGTACATCTACCAGGGCGATGCCTATTGCGAACTCGGCGGCGCCTATGACTATACCTCGCACAGCGGCGCATCGGACCGGGTGATGTCGCTTGGTTTTCGCGCCAACCTGACCGCGGGCGAAGTCAGCGCCGGACTGTTCACGGTTCGCGATTATTATTACTGGGCAGAGATAGAACAGGCCTTCAGCGTCGCCCTGTTCGATACCGCTGCCGATTATACCGGAACCGACACCCTGGGGATCGTCTTCGGATCGGCCGAGGACGACCGGATCACGGGCGGCGCTGCGCGCGATATCGCAGAGGGCGGCGGCGGCGCGGACATGATCGCCGGCGGCGATGGCGACGACTGGATCGCCGGCGACGAGGGCAATGACACGCTGGCCGGCGATGCCGGCAACGACATTCTGTTCGGCGGCGGCGGCCAGGATCAGATGACGGGCGGATCGGGCCGCGACCAGTTGACCGGCGCGGCGGGCAGCGACCGGCTGTCGGGCGAGGATGGCGACGACATGCTGAACGGCGGCTGGGGCTTTGACCGGCTGACGGGCGGGGCTGGCGCGGATGCCTTCTTCCATCTGGGCATCAGAAACCACGGATCGGACTGGGTAGAGGATTTCTCCTCCGAAGACGGCGATGTCCTGGTGTTCGGCGTGACCTCCGCCATCGGCGACGATTTCCAGGTGAACTATGCCATCACCGCCGGCGCGGGCGAAGGTGATGTGGCCGAGGCCTTCATCATCTATCGGCCGACCCGGCAGATCGTCTGGGCGCTGGTCGACGGTGCCGCCGAGGAGGAGATCCAGGTCAGGATCGCCGGGCAGGAATACGCCCTGCTGTAACCGCGCGCCCGCAAACGGCGGCCTTCCGGGATCCCGACGTGCGCGCGCAGACGGCCGCGCCGGTCAGCCCAGCCAATGCCCCTCGGCTGCCTCGAAGGCAAGGCGGAGCTTGCGCAGCGCCACTGGCGTTTCCGGCGGACCGGGATGGGAAAGGACCACGGTTTCGATGGTGCCGAGGCCGGGGTGCAGGCCGATACAGGCACCGGGCGCGAAATCGTCGCGCCGGCCCGTCCCCCCGCCCGCCCCCCGGGGCGTGCCCGCGCCGAAAAGCGGCCGGTAATGTGCCACCGCCCCGTCCGGATCAGAGGTGGACAGGACGACACCTGCAATCCCGGTGACGCCGTTCGGATGCGGGACACGCCCGGCCGGGATGCGCAGGTCCCGCCCGGCGATATCCTGCAACAGGAAGGGCAGCGCCGGATCCCCGGTCCCGAGCCCCGGCAGGCCCAGCGCCCCCCCAGGACCGGCCGTCGACCAGCCGCAGCTCATGGCGGAGCGAGCCGGTAACGGGCAGACCCGCCGCCGCATGGACGGCAATCGCCTCCTTCAGACTGTCGGTCACGACGGCGAAATCCGCCCATCCCGCCCGCCCCGCCATATGCCGCACCAGCCGGTGCCGCCTCCGGGCGCCGGGATCGATGAGTATGAGGATCTCGATATGGCTGCCGTCCCGAAAACAGGTCCGCCGCTGGCGCGCGGCGGCGGTCTCCCTCAGGAAACGCCCTCCAACGCAAGAACGCAACTCATACAAACGTTTTCAGCAGGGACAGATAGCCGAATGCGAAATGAAGGCTGTCGGGCATCGCGTCGGCACAGGTCGCGTTGGCGCGCAAAAGCACATGCCAGCCGTCCAGCCGCCGAAATGTCCGGACCAGCAGCCGGTGGCGTGGCGGGAGAAGCTGAGGCGACGACCTTCAGTTGCGGAAATTCCACACCGAAGCTGCGCAGAAGCAACCGCAACCGGATGCCGCCGGCCAGGATCTCCAGCAGCCCCCGGATCTTGCCGGTTTCCATCACCATTGCCGACAGCGAGCCAACCATGCGTTCGAAACCGCGAAGGGCGCAATTTGTCAGGATCTCGGCCCCGCGGGCATGCGCCGCACCGGCAATGGCGGGCCGTCGCCGGGTCGGGTTCAGCACCGCGGTCCGAAACGGTATAGGGCGGCCCCGTCGCTTCGCCGCAATTTTCGGGTAGCCGCGCATCGTGTTCGGCGGGTGACAGCATCCGGCTGTCGAACCCGGGATGACGTAGCCCCGAGAACCGGTTTTCTTGATCCGCCTGCGTGTCGGGTGTGGTGAAATTACGCAATGCTGCGGTGCGAAAGCCGGCGTCGAGCGCGCCAGGCACCGCCGGGTCGCACCAGTCGCGAAAGGCAGCCAGCGTCAGCGAAACCTCCGCGGGATCGCGCAGGATATTTCGACACCACCCCCAGTTGCGACCCGATTGCTTGCCGGCCACGGCACCCGTCTCGCACAGCACCACCCGCAACCAGCGCTGTGCCGGATGCCAGGCGGTCGAAGCACCGGCAATCCCAACGCGGCGAACCCCTGCGCCCGCCGCTGCCTGCTCACGAGACCCTGGCCTTTTGCGGAAGCTTCGGCGTTTCCGCGTGCTGACTCCGTTCGTGCCATGACCATCACAAGGCCGCCAGTCACTGTTCCCCATCCGGTCGCACATGAAGTTCAGGACGCAGGCCGTGACACCGGAGTTGGGGGTAGCGATCATCTGCGCCGCGACATCGAAGCCGTCGCCTACAAAGATCGCGGCAGTGGCCTTGGGGCAGGCGAAGGCATGGTTGCGCGCGGGGTCGAAGAGGTTCCCCCCGGAAGACATTGACCCGCCCGTTACTATTGCAAAGTCGAGGGCAAGCTGGCGCCGCTCCGGTATTGGATCGACAGGGAGGGCTGAGGGATGAAGCTGTTTGTCGGGCTGGATGTGTCGCTG
>JBDHSO010000262.1:0-4148 GCA_039808125.1 Rhodobacter sp.
CACCATGTTGTCGGCAACGCTATGGGCCGGGATGATGCCCTGCGTCGCCCGTGCCTCCGGCACCAAGGCGATGCCGTGGGCCACGGCGTCAGCGGGGCGGCGGATCGCCACCTTCGCGCCCTTGATGCGGATTTCGCCCGAAACGGCGGGTTCGATACCTGCAATGACGCGGGCCAAGGCGGACCGACCGGAGCCGAGCAAGCCCGCAAGTCCCAGCACCTCGCCCCGATGCAGCGCGAAGCTGACGTTTTCGGGTTTGTGCGGTCCGGTCACGTTCGAAAGTTCCAGCAGAACCTCGCCTCGCGACACGTCACCCCGGGCAACATCGGCCAGCCCTTTGGATTTCTTGCCGACAATATGTTCGATCATCACGTCGATGGGCAGATCGGCAAGCGGCGCGGTGATCACATGTTTTCCATCCCGCAGGATCGTGGCGCGGTCCGAGATGCGGGCGATTTCGTCCATGCGGTGGCTGACATAGATGATCGCCACGCCCTTGGCCTTGAGTTGCCGCAGGAAGACGAAGAGTCGTTCAACATCCGACACCGAAAGTGCGGTCGAGGGTTCGTCGAGGATCAGGACGCGGGCATCCTGACTGATCGCCTTCGCAATCTCGGTCAGCTGCTTTTGACCCGCCCCCAGATCGCCCACCAGCGCAGTGGGATCGACCTCGACCTGCAACATGTCGAAAATCGCCTGCGCCCGCCGGACGGAATCGGCATCGTCGATCATCCCGCGCGCATCGCGGGCTTCGCGGGTCAGGAAGATGTTCTGCGCCACAGTCAGCGTGGGGATCAGCGACATTTCCTGAAAGTTCATGGCGATCCCCGCCGCCCGCGCCGCTTCGGGCGAGTGGGCGGCCAGTTTCTGGCCACCAACCTCGATCTCGCCCTCCTCCGGCACGTGAACGCCGTTCAGGACCTTCAGGATGGTGGACTTCCCCGCCCCGTTACCGCCAAGCAGGGCGTGGACCTCACCGGCAAACACCTCGAAATCCACACCATCCAGCGCGCGAATGCCGCCGAAGGATTTGGAAATCCCCGTCATCCGCACGGCAACCGGGGCGGGGGCGGTCATTCCACCCGCTCCCACTTGCCGGTTTCACCCGACCGAAGCAGGGCATCGGCCACCAGTTCCGTCAGCAGACCATCCTCGAAATTCGGGCTGGGCTGCTTGCCGCTGGCAATCGCGCTGAACAGGTCGAAGCATTCGACGATCTTCGTTTCCGAATAGCCGATGCCCAGACCGGGGATCGGCCACAGACCGCCGCCATAGGGATGGGCTGGACCAGTGTAGACCGTGCGGAAGCCGCGTGCATCGGCGGGGTCGTCGGCGAACATCACCTGCAACTCGTCACGGCGTTCGTAGTTGAAGTGGATCGACCCCTTCGTCCCGTGGATTTCCAGCGTGATGAAGTTGTTCCGACCCCATGCGTTGCGCGTGGCCTCCAGGCTGCCGATGGCCCCGTTGCCGAAGCGCAGCATCGACACCACCTCGTCATCCACATCCACCGGAGCACGTTCGGCATCAGCGGATTTCTCCGACGCACCCAGCTTGTCCACCCCGCCCTGCTGGATGGGGCGCGTCGTGACATAGGTCTTGGTCATGGCGATCACCTCGGCAATGGGACCGACGAGGTAATGCGCAAGGTCCACCACATGGGTCCCGATATCCCCCACCGTGCCCGACCCCGCGATCTTCTTCTGAAAGCGCCAGGACAGCGGCCCGTTCTCATCCGCCGACCAGTCCTGAAGGTAGGTGCCGCGGAAGTTCAGGATGCGGCCGATGCGGCCTTCCTCGATATATTTCTTGGCCAGCGCCACGGCGGGCGTGCGGCGGTAGTTGAAGGCCACCATGTGGATGATGCCTGCGGCCTTCGCGGCTTCGGTCATCGCGCGGGCCTCTTCCACGGTGCGGGCGAGGGGCTTTTCGCAGATGATGTGCTTGCCCGCCTTGGCGGCGGCGATGGCAATCTCGGCATGGACATTGTTCGGCGTGCAGATGTCGACCACGTCGATATCGGGCCGCTCCACCACGCTGCGCCAGTCGCTGGAGGCTTCGTCAAAGCCGAAGCGGCGGCGGGCTTCCTCGGCGGCGCCATCGGTCATGTCCACGACCACCTTGCGGTGCGGGATTGCCGGGGCGGGCCAGAAGAACATCGGCATCGAGGCATAGGCCATGGCGTGCGCCTTGCCCATGAACCCGCCGCCGATCATGGCAACGTTCATCACTTTGGTCATTGTCGGTCTCCGATCTTGTGCGGGTCGCAAAAGTTGGGAAGGGCCGGGCCTTCACGGGTGGGGAGCAACGCCCCCAGTAAAGGCCCGGCAGGCGCGCGGGGTGATAGAGACACCCCGCGCGTGTTCGGTCACTGGATCGACGCCTTGATGTTGTCGGTCGCTTCGGTCGAGTAGACCTGCTTCCACGCGTCGAGCAGGTTGTCCTTGCTGACGGGCAGCGCAGGCAGGGCCACGAAGTCGGGCGCATCCTTGTCGAGCAGGGCGTAGCCTGCCAGCTTCGCCTCGACCACGCCGGCGTCATAGGGACGCTGTGCGCCAAGGCCCTTGATGAACCCGCCCTGTGCCATGCTGATGGCCACATTCTCGCCAAGGTCCACGGTCGTGATGATCAGGTCATCGCGGCCATTGGCCCGCGCCGCGGCCATGACGCCTTCGGCCGGAACGTCCCAGACAGCCCAGATGCCCTTGATGTTCGGGTTGGATGTCAGCATCGCACCGGCGGCCTTTTCGGCATCGCCCGAGAAATCCGGCCCGCCGATCCCCTGTTCATCCACGATCTTGATGTTCGGGTAATCGCTGGCAATCGTCGCCTTGAACCCGTCATAGCGCTGCTTCGTCACGAAGAAATCAGCCGCGTGGAAAACGAGGCCGATATCCCCGCCATCCGGACCAAGAGCCTTTGCCATCAGATGGGCCGCCGCGACGCCGTTGCCATAGTTGTCCGCCGACACGATCGAGACATAGTCGGTCCCCGGAACGAAGCCCGTCGGAACGTTGTCCATGAACACGAGCTTGGCCCCGGCCTCTGCCGCTGCACGATAGGCGGCGGCGGTGGCGGTCGGGTCGGTCGGGATCGACACGATGATGTCGGGCGACTGCGCCATGATGGTTTCAAGGTCGCTGACCTGCTTTTCGGGCTTGAAGCCCGCATCGGTCACGGCGATCACTTTGATCCCCATCGCGGCGAACTGGGTCTGCAGGCCGTTGATCTGCGCCTGGCTCCAGTCGTTGCCGCCGTAATGCATCACGATGGCAGCGGTGGCGCCCATCTCCTTGATCTTGGCCAGCTCTTCATCGCTGAGCACGACATCCGAGGCGGGCGAGGGGTCTTCACCGCTCGGTCCCTTGGACAGGACGGTTTCCTGCAACTTGGCAAGCGCCGCGTCCGGATCCGCAAAGGCCGGGGCGGCGATCCCCATGAAAAGCGCAAGCGCGGTCGCCGAGCCCATGAGGCTGCGTCTGGTCAACATAACTTCTTCCTCCCAGAGAAGTGTCGGGGTTTCCCCCGTTTGGTGGACAGGCGGATCAGCCCGCGATTGCCCGGTTCAGGTAGTCCATGCTCAGCCGCGCTCCTTCGGCGGGGTCAGGCCAGGAGTCGAGTTCGGTGCAGACCCAGCCCGCAAAGCCCACATCCCGCATCGCTTGCAGGATCGGCCCCGTCGGCACATCTCCCCGGTCGATCGGGGTGAAGGCGAAGGGGTCGCGCTGGAACCCCTTAAGGTGGATGTAGGAAATCCGCTTCGCATGATCGCGGATCAGCTGCGCCGGATCGCCCCCGGCAGCGGCCAGATGCGCCGTGTCGGGGCAGAAGTCGATTGCGGTCAGATCGAAGATCTTGGCCACCTCGGCAGGGCCTTCGACGATGGTGGAAAGATGCGGGTGGTAATGCGCCCGCAGCCCCCTCGCATCGGCCAGCGCCTTCACTCGGTCGAGGGCTGCGCCCAGCTTGTGATAGTCCGGCTCGCGCGTGCCGTCGAAGCGCTTGGCCCCGCCGCCCACCACCAGATGCGGCGCGCCCAGTTCGGCGGCACGGTCGGCGGCGCGCGTCACGCGGGCCAGTTCCTCGGGCAGAATGTCGTCGAAGATGAAGTTCCCGCCCGCATAGGTGGCGACCAGTTCCAGCCCGTT
>JBDHSO010000263.1:0-4127 GCA_039808125.1 Rhodobacter sp.
GGCCGGCGAAATCGGCGATGTCGCGCACCCCCCGCCAATGCGCCGCCGACACCGGCCCCTCCAACACCCGCCAGTCGCCCGGAATCAGCGCACGCAGCCCCGCCACCCGATAGGCGACCGATCCGGCCATCCCCTCGACCCGGATCGCCGTCGCCCCGCCGCCCCGATGCGCCGCGCCAGAGACGTCATAGGGCGAGGCCAGCGCCCGGCGGAGCACCGCAAGACCCGCCTCCTCCGCCAGCCCCCCGGCCAGAAGCGTCGCCTCCGCCTCGGGAACCGCCTGCACCTTCAGGCTGATCTCGGTCAGGACGCCCAGACTGCCCATCGCCCCCGCCATCAGCTTGACCAGATCGTAGCCGGTCACGTTCTTCATCACCCGCCCGCCATTCTTCACCGCCGCCCCGGTGCCGTCGACGAAGCGCAGCCCCAGCATGGCATCGCGCGCCGCCCCGGCCTGCACCCGCCGCGGACCCGAGGCATTGGCCGCGGCCACGCCGCCCAGCGTCGACACCCCGTCCCGGCCCAGCAGCGCCCGCAGATCCGGCGGCTCGAAGGCCAGCCGCTGCCGCTCTGCCGCCAGCACCGCCTCGATCTCGGCCAGCGGTGTCCCCGCCCCGGCAACCAGCGTCAGCGCCCCCGGCTCGTAAAGCGGCACCCCGGCCAGGCCGGCGGTTTCCAGAACGTTGCCCGCGCCGAAAATCCCGCGCGTGCCGCCGCCCCGCACCGAAAGCGGCCCCGCCGCCTCCCGGATCGCCACGCCGAGTTCCGCCTCATCCGCAGGCCGCATCCTGCCCCCTTCCTCTTGATCGAAATACCCCGGGGGTGCGGGGGCTGGCCCCCGCGCCGCGGCGCCCCCCGGCGCCCGCTCCCGCCCGTCAACCCGCCGCCCGCCGCCCGGCACTGGCCGCCAGCGGAAACACCTTCGCGGCATTCAGCAGCCAGCGCGGGTCGAACACATCCTTCACCCGCATCTGCGCCTCCAGATCGGCCGGCGCATATTGCACTCCCATCAGGTCGCGCTTCTCGACGCCGACGCCATGCTCGCCGGTCAGGCAGCCGCCGACCTCGACGCACAGCTTCAGGATTTCCGCACCCATCGCCTCGCAGCGCTCCAGATCGCCCGGCGCATTGGCATCGTAGAGGATCAGCGGATGCATGTTGCCGTCGCCGGCGTGAAAGACATTCGCCACCTCCAGCCCGAACGCCTGCGAGATCTCGCCGATCCGCCGCAGGACCTCGGGCAGGGCCGAGACCGGGATCGTGCCGTCGAGACACATGTAATCGTTGATCTGGCCCATGGCGCCGAAGGCCGACTTGCGGCCGAGCCAGATGCGCCTGGCATGGGCCTCATCGCGGGCCTCCTCGAGCGCCACGGGCGCGTGCCGGCGGGCGATCGCGGTGATCGCGGCAAGCTGTTCGTCGATCTCGGCGGGGCTGCCCTCGACCTCGATGATCAGAAGCGCCGCGCAGGCCGGATAGCCGGCATGGGCAAAGGCCTCGCAGGCGAGGATGCAGGGCAGATCCATGAATTCGATCGCCACGGGCAGGATGCCGGCGCGGATGATGTCGGCCACGCAGGCGCCCGCCACCTCGTTCGAGGGAAACCCCGCCAGCATCGGCCGCGCCCCTTCGGGTTTCGGCAGGATCCGCAGCGTCGCCTCGGTCACGACGCCAAGTTGGCCCTCGGATCCGCAGACGACGCCCAGAAGATCCAGTCCGCCCGCATCGAACCACGGCCCCCCGAGCGTCAGCACCGTGCCGTCCATCGTCACCAGCGTGACGCCAAGCAGGTTGTTGGTCGTCACCCCGTATTTCAGGCAATGCGCACCGCCGGAGTTCATGCCGATATTGCCGCCGATGGCGCAGGCGAGCTGGCTGGAGGGATCGGGGGCATAGAACCAGCCCTCCGCCTCGACCGCGCCCGTCACCGACAGGTTGGTCCGCCCGGCCTGGACCCGGATGAAGCGGTTCCCGTAATCGGTTTCCAGCACCGCATTCATCCGCGCCAGCCCCAGAACCACCGCATCGCGCGACGGCATCGAGCCGCCGGCGAGCGAGGTTCCCGCGCCGCGCGGCACCACCGGCACCCCGGCCTCGGCGCAGATGCGCAGGGCGGCGGACACCTCCTCCGTCGTGCGCGGCAGCACCACGGCAAGCGGCAGGCAGCGATAGGCCGACAGCGCGTCGCATTCATAGGCGCGGGTCTCGGCCTCGTCGTCGATCACCGCATCCGCCGGCAGTGCCGCACGCAGGCGGGCGACGATCCGGGCCTTGTCCGCAAGCACCCGCGCATCGGGAACCGGCATGTCCATCGGGGCCTCCTCGGGGAATTGGTAAAATAAGATAACCAGTTCTCGCACTCCTGCCAAGCCTCGCCGCGTGGGGATCGGGGCGGGAGGGGGACGGGGGCGAAAAACGGCGACAGAAAACGCGACCGAAAACGGGGGCGAGAATCGCGGCGACCTCGGAGCCGCGCCGGGCAGCCAGCGGCGGATCGCCACCGCGCGGCGGCCGCCCCTTCCCCGCCCGCCGGATTGCGCCGCCTCCGGACCGGATCTGCGCCTGAACCGCCTCGCCGCCCGGCGCGACCGTCGGTTCCAACGGTGCGCCGGGCGTTCGCCTCCGCGCATCCGCCAACCGCGATCACGGCGCATCCGCAGGTCGGCCGGCCCGCGTCACGGTGGGCAGGCTCGGCGCTTGGGCCGCCTTGCCGCTCCGGCGCGACCGTCGGTTCCAACGGCCCGCCGGGAGTTCGCCTCCGCGTATCCGCCAGCCGTCGCCATGGCGCATCCGCACCGGCGCGCCGACGCAAGGTTCCGGCCGCCCCGGCGCGACAGCATGCCCCTTGCGCGGGGCGGTACTTCCTGCCACCTCTCGCGCCATGAACTGGGTCAAGATCATACACATACTCGCGGTCATGGGCTGGATGACGTCGATCTTCGCCGTCCCCCGCGCCCTGATCTACTGGAAGCGCGAATGGGCCCGGCTGGGTGATTTCGGACCCTTGGGCGATCTGACGATCCGGCTCTACCGCTTTTCGGCCGGGCTTGCCGTGATCGCCGTCGCCACCGGCCTGTGGCTGGCCCTTGCCGTCTGGGACTTCGACCCCTGGGTGCATCTCAAGCTTGCGCTGGTGGCCCTGCTGGCGCTGCATTACCTCTGGACCGGGGTCCTCGTCCGGCGCGCCCGGCGCGGCGAATTCCGCGAGAGCGACCTCTTCCTGCGCATCTTCAACGAGATCAGCGTGCTGATCGTCATCGCCATCCTCTGGGCGGTGGTGGTCAAGCCGTTCTGACCGGGGGGCGGGAATGGACAGCATCGCCATTCTTCCGGGATGGGTTCCGCCGGGCGATCTGCTGGCGGTGGCGCTGATCGTCGGCTTCTGGCTCCTGTCCGGCTGGCTGATCGAACATCCGCCGAAAGGCCGGCCCTCGGTCACGGTGCTGATGCAATCCTACCGCAAGGACTGGATGCGGACCTTCGTCACCCGTGTGCCGCGGATCTTCGATGCGACGCTGATCGATTCGCACCGGCAGGGTACGGCCTTCTTCACCTCGGCCTCGATGATCGCCATCGGCGGCGGGCTGGCGCTGATCGGCAATTCCGCGACCATGCAGGAGATCGCCGCCGACCTGCCGCTGGATACCGGCCGGATCGACCCGGCGCTGAAACTGCTGCTGCCGGTGATGCTGATGGCCAATGCGCTGCTGAAATTCATCTGGGCGCACCGGCTGTTCGGCTATTGCTCGATCCTGATGGCGGCGGTGCCGAACGATCCCGAGGATCCCCGCGCCTATCCCCGCGCCATGCAGGCGGCCGAGATCAACATCACCGCCGCCCGCAGCTACAACCGCGGCCTGCATTCGGTCTATTTCGCGCTGGCCTCGCTGGCCTGGCTGTTCGGGCCGGGCGCGCTGGTCGCGGCGGCGCTGATCGCGCTGGCGGTGCTGATGCGGCGAGAGTTCTGGTCGCATTCGCGCGCGGTGATCCTGGCCGGCGATCAGCCGCCGCCCGCCGCCGGTCCGTGATCCGGCCCGCCGTCCCGCTCTTCGCCCCGTCCCGCGCCCTGCGCAGCGGCCCGACCCAGGGCATGGGCGACCGCGGCCGCCGCCGCCTCGCCCGACAGC
>JBDHSO010000264.1:0-3973 GCA_039808125.1 Rhodobacter sp.
AACCGCGGTCAGCCGGTATTTCGACCGCAACCGCGAGCGCAAGGGCTATCAGGCGCTGGCCGACGGCACGATGGCACTGGCCTCGGGCGAACCTCGGTCGGCCCTGGCCCAGGCAGCCCGGGCAGAGCGCTATCTGGACCAGCCCGAACTGACGACGCTTCTTGTCGCGCAGGCGGCCGAGGCTGCCGGTGACGGCCAGCGCGCCAGCGCAGCCTACAAGGAGCTTCTGAGCCATCCGCAATCGCGCTTTGTCGGCGTGCGCGGGTTGATGAAGCAGAAGATCGCCGAAGGCGACCGTGAGACGGCGCTCAAGCTGGCCGAGAAGGCCTTCGCGCTGCGCCCGCGCCATCAGGAGGTTCAGGATACCCTTCTGCAGCTTCAGGCCCAGAAGGGCGACTGGAAGGGGGCCCGGTCTGTGCTGGGAACGAAATATCGCCAGGGGCTTCTGCCGAAGGATGTCCACAAGCGCCGCGATGCCGTTCTTGCCCTGCAGGAAGCCCGGGAAGTGATGGCCCAGTCCGCAACGATCGAGGCGCGCGAAGCGGCCATCGCTGCCAACAAGGCTTCGCCGGACCTCATTCCTGCGGCGGTCATGGCCGCGCGGGCATACATCGGCAACAGCCAGCCGAAATATGCGACCCGCGTTCTTGCGCGGGCGTGGGAAGCCCAGCCGCACCCCGATCTTGCCGCCGCCTTTGCCGAGATCGAGCCCTCCGAAACACCCGCGGCGCGGCTGAGACGCTTCCGCACGCTTCTCGACCTGCGGACGGACCACGCGGAAACGAAGATGCTGGCTGCGGAACTGCACATCGCTGCCGAGGACTTCCCCTCGGCGCGGAGGGCACTGGGCGATCTGGCAGAAGTGAATCCCACAGCCCGCGCGCTGACGATCATGGCCGCGATCGAGCGCGGCGAAGGCAAGGACGATGCCGTCGTCCGCGGCTGGCTCACGCGGGCGCTCACCTCCAGCCGGGGGCCGCAGTGGGTGTGCGATGCCTGCCAGAACGTGCAGCCGGAATGGGCGCCCGTCTGCAACCACTGCGGCGGGTTCGACACGCTTTCATGGCGTGAGCCGCCGCAAGGTGCTGTGCCCATGCCGAACGGGGCCGACATGCTGCCGCTGATCGTGGGCGCACCGTCATCAATGGGCGAGGAACCGGCGCCGCAGCCCGAACCGGAACAGCCGCAAGAGCCCGCAGTGCCGGTCCCGGATACCACGGCGACCGCGGCCGGGACTGACCAGCAGGCCGACATTCAGACCCGGATCGAGAGGCGCCAGAGCGACGCGAAGGCCCGGCCCTTCGCCGTGGATTACGCCGAGCCCTCCGACAGCTGAGGCCGGCATAAAGCTGCTGCCCGCAGCGCAAATTGGGGCTACACAGCCCCGAAGGATGATGTTATCAGGCGCGCCGGAAGGCCGCAGTAGCTCAGCTGGTAGAGCACGTCATTCGTAATGATGGGGTCGGGGGTTCGAGTCCCTTCTGCGGCACCAATCCCCATAATTATTTCAAGCGGTTAGGGGGGATTTCAGCTTCCCGCCCGCCTACAGACCCGCCTACGAGCGCGCTATTCCGTGCTCTGCGGTGATCGTCGGTGAGAGTTCGGCCACCCGCGAGGGGGAGTCGATGCGGATGTGGCCATCGCGGATGTCTTGTCGAAGGGCGGAACCTGCAAGGGAGCCGCGTTGGCTCGCGCTCCTCGGCTCCAACAGCCCATGCGGCTCACAGGCATCGAGAAACTCGGCCACCGTCTGGCCCGTGCGATATAGGCTGAAGGCAAGATGACGACGGCCCGGCCGACGTGGGTTGCGGGTCGCGAGAACGGTGATGACACCGTCGAGGGGGGCGATTCCGCTGGTGGCCCGCTTGGCTGCGGCGACATTGGCCAGCCACTCCGGATCTTCGGCCTGCTTCCGATTGATCTCAGTGATCTTGGCCAGGTACTTCGGATCTTTGGCCTGCTTCCGTCGAGCCTCGGCCATCCTCGTCCGAAACTTCGGGTCTTCGTTCCGAGCCTTCATCATGGCCTGAAACTCCGGGTTGTTCCGGTTCTTCTCCCCCATCCGACGCGCGCCCTCTGGCGACGGGCCTCCGCCCCCCTTCGCGTGGTTGACGCAGCGGTCCCCGAACTGTTCCCGAGCACCAGCAATGGCATCCCGTTCCGCCGCCTCGATGGTCGCCCGGTCGGCGTCGATCAGCGTCTCCACGATCCACCACCGGGCATGCTCGATCCCATGCAGCCTCTTCACGTCTTCCCAACCGACGATGTCCTCGAACCGGCTCCCGCCGCTGCCGCCGTATCCATCGGGCAGCCGCCCGGTTCCGGCGCTCGGCCAAGAGCGAACATCGTAGCGAAGCGGAACGTCCCGCTTGCCGGCATACCACCATCCGGCCAGGCAGTAGAGGTAGATCACCGTCTGCCGCTCCTCCCTTGGCTTAACGACGATGCCCGAGAGGGACAGGGGGAGTTCTTCGGTATCGAGCATCGTCACTTTCCTATCCGCCTGCCGGTACTGTAGCCGTCTGCTCCCCGATACCGATAGGACGAAGTCCCCTGAACCTCGGGACCGTTGGCGCTGCCCGTTCGGGAGCCGCGCGGCCCCGATCCTTCGTGCCCCTAAACGAGAACCGCCGTCCCCGGGATGTGGACCAGGAACGGCGGCAGAAGACTCTCTATCGGACGCATCGCGAGAGGTACGCCTACCTTACCCCGGCGGTCGGCTCTCAGTAAAGAGCTATTGCTCGGTGACGCCAAGTAACGGCAAGTTGATGCATCGTATTGATTGGGGTAGATCCGTGTCAATAGATGGCATGTGGTGTCATAATCGCTAATTATTCCTCGTTATACGAAAAATAGCTCCTAGCCGGAAAGGCCGGGGCCGGGCTATAGTAATTAGGCGTAAGGCGCCGGGCGTTGGCGCCTATTGTTTCTAGGAGGAAGTAGATGACAAATCCCGCTCCCGACCCGTTTCGAAGCGAGGTCGGCAAGATGGCCATGTCGCGCCGCTGGACCAAAGCCCGCGAGGAAGCCGAGGAGGCAGCCCGAAACAAGGTCCGTGTGGAGCAGTTGGAGCGGCTCAACGAGAAGCTGATCAACGCGCTCGCCAAGTCGGGCATGTCGAACGCCGACCTCGTCAATCTTCTTCGGGAGGCGGTGTGATGACCTTCTACGAATGGCTGAACACCCGAAAGATCACTGACGACCCGCAAGGGGACCTTCTCGCGGACATGCGTCGTGACCCGGCCGTCAAGACCGTCGAGACGTGGCAGCGTCTTACGCAGGTGATCCCCGGTGACCTGCACGAGTACGCGTGGCCGCTCTGGGTCGCGTACCGCGCGAAGAAGTTCGGGGAACGGCTGCCGGAGGTCCCCCCGGTGCCGGAAGGGCAAGGGGTCGCCGTGATGATAGCCGACTCCAGGCGAGGTCCACGTTACGCCCACGTCCAGATCGACGCGACCGAAGTTGGGTCGGAGGAGGCGCTGGATCACCTCCTCCGAGGTCTGAGGCGCCAGCTTGTCTTGGAAGGCTTCTATCCCCTGACCGAAGGCGGTGCGTTCGACAGCTTCGGCAATTGGTCAATGACCATTGGCATGGTCGTCCAGTGCAACCCCGACCGGCTAGCCGAGGTCCTCGACCAATTCCGCAAGGAGATGGCGGGGGTGAAGCTGTGGCTCAGGTCGAGGGAAGTCGACCCGATGGAAGCCGACCAATGGGCGAACCGGAACGGGCACGTCGATATCCGCGGTGCTCGCCTCGCGTATCTCGGCCGGGTCGCTGATCGGCTCTTCCCTGTGGCGTCCCAGTCCCTCGAGCCCACCAATCCGTAGAAACGAAGTGCGCCCTTCAGGCGGCAAAAACCTGAAGGGCGCGAAGTCAAGGCAAGGAGGCCGGCGAACCCCCCATGAGCACCACCTTTATACGTCAACTCGCGAGAGCGGTAAAGAGGTATTCTTCGTTAAAGCGGAGAGTACTG
>JBDHSO010000265.1:0-3970 GCA_039808125.1 Rhodobacter sp.
AAATGGGTACACAGCCCGGCCGCATGCCAGGTGGACCCGTGGGTCAGGTCGTTCTTTTCGGTCAGAACCACGTCGGTCCAGCCGGCCTTGGCCAGATGGTACATCAGCGAGACGCCCATCGCGCCGCCGCCGATGATCAGAACCTGCGTGTCCATGCTCATGCCTTCATCCGTTCGCCCTTGGGGTCGAAAGGCGGCCGGGGCAGCACTTTCGCCCGGTAATGCCGCCCTGCGACCTCGATCTCGAAGTTTCGGGCCGCCGTCCCGGCCAGGGTCTCGCCCGCACCGATCGTCACCAGCCCGAGCGCCAGCCCCTTTGCCGTCCGCGCGCCGCGCGCGCCCGAGGTGGTGGCGCCGACCACGCGCCCGGCCTCGTGGATCGGCTCGTCATGCAGGATCAGCGGCCGGCCCTCCACCTCCATCAGCACCATGCGCCGGGTCAGGGCGCCGCGCTGCGCCTGAAGCGCCGCCTTGCCAAGGAAATCCTTGTCCCAGTCCACCGCAAAGCCAAGCCCGGCCTCCAGCGGCGAGATCTCGGGGCCGAGGTCATGGCCCCAGTGGCGAAAGCCTTTCTCGATCCGGCAGCCGTCCAGCGCATAATGACCAAGGGGCCGCGCACCGGCCCCGGTCAGCGCGTCGAACAGGCGGGCGGCATCGGCGGCCGGGACCGACAATTCCCAGCCGAGTTCGCCGACAAAAGACACCCGCGTCGCAAGGCAGGCCACCCCCGCCACCGACACGTGCCGGGCGGTCGAGAACGGAAAATCCACCCAGTCGTCGCCCGACAGCCCGGCCAGCAGATCGCGCGACCCCGCGCCCATCACGCCGATCACGCATTCGGTCTCGGTCACGTCCCGTATCGCAACCTCGTGGCAGGCCCCGCGCGTCGCGTGTCGGCGCATCCAGGCGAGATCGCGCCAGCGCGTCGCCGCGCCCGAGGTCACGCGGAAATGCCCGGCGCCAAGGCGGGTGACGGTCACATCCGCCTCGATTCCGCCCTTCGCATTCAGAAACTGGGTGTAGACGGCGCGGCCCTCGGCCACGTCCATCTGCGATGTGGCAAGATGCTGCAGCAGATCCAGCGCGCCCGGCCCGGTGAGGTCGAACTTGCCGAAGGGCGACAGATCCACAAGCGCCGTGCCCCCGGCCATCACCGCCGCCTCGCGGTGAACGATATCCTGCCAGGGCTGTTCCCCCACCGAATAGGGCAGATCGCGCTCTGCGGCATGGGCGGCATACCAGAGCCCCCGCTCCCATCCGCCGGTCAGGCCGAAGACGGCGCCCTGCGCGGCCCAACGGTCGTGCAGCGCCGATTTGCGCAGGCCCCGCCCGGCCTTGGGCTGCTTGAAGGGCCAGTGCAGGGCGAAGACGTCGCCCACCGCCTCTTCCATGCGCTTTTCCACATGGGCGGCGGCGGCGGTCAGGGGATCCACCCGGGCGATATCCATTTCCCACAGGTCGATGGGACTGGCGCCTTCGATCATCCAGTCCGCCAGCACCCGTCCCACCCCGGCCGAGGACATCACGCCGACCGAGTTCATCCCCGCCGCGACAAAGAGCCCGTCAACCTCGTTGGCCTGGCCGATCATCAGCCGGCTGTCGACGGCGAAACTTTCCGGCCCGTTCATGAAATGCTGGATGCCGGTTTCCGCCAGCGAGGGGATCAGCGTCAGCGCCGCCTCCATGAAGGGGGTGAACTGCTCCCAGTCCTCGCCGAATTCCAGAAAGGGCCGGTCGCCCTCGGGGCGCTGCGGATCCCAGCATTTCGCAAAGGGCTCGAACCCGCCGATCACCAGCTTGCCCGCGTCGCCCTTGACGTAGATCCCGCGATCGAGGTCGCGCAGCACGGGATAGGGATGCGGCAGATGCGCCATCGGCTCGGTCACGACATACATGTGTTCCACGGCCTGCAACGGCAGCGCCACCCCGGCCCGGTCGGCCAGCGCCTTCGACCAGGCCCCGGCGCAAAGCGCCACCGCGTCGGCCAGAATCTCGGTCCCGTCCGCCAGCCGCGCGCCTTTCGCCCGCCCCCCCTCGACCAGCAGGGAGGCAACCGTCACGCCTTCGCGGATCTCCGCCCCCCGCGCGCGGGCGGCCTTGGCATAGGCCATGCACAGGTCAACCGGATTGACATTCGCATCTTCCTCCACCCGCAGCGCCCCAAGGATACCGGCGCTGTCCATGCCCGGCACCGACAGATCGGCGCCCGCCACGATGCTGGGTGTCAGCCCGAACTGCCGGCCGACGGCGGCGATGCGATGCAATTCGTCCATCCGGGCGGGATCGCGCGCCAGCCAGTAACCGCCCGTCTGCCGGTAGCCGGTGGAAAGGCCGGTCTCGTCCTCCAGCCGGGGGAAAAGCTCGCCCGCATACATCGCGATCCGGGTGGCGTTGGGGGTGGCGCGCAGCGGCCCGACGATTCCCGCCGCATGCCAGCTGGTGCCCGAGGTCAGCTGGTTGCGCTCGACCAGAAGCACGTCGCCGGCACCCCGGCGGGTCAGGTGATAGGCAAGGCTCAGCCCCACCGCGCCGCCGCCGATGATCAGAATCCGTGCCATTCCGGCCCTTTCGCCGCTGTATCCGCCAAGGCGCAGTTTCGGACCACGGCGGGATCTTGATCAAGGCCGTGGTTGCAGTATCAAGATTTCTAATGAAACCCAGAACCCCGCAGGGACAGATACAGATGCCCGACCGCGCCATCAAGGACCGCAAGCCCGGCAATACCCCGGATTTCAACCTGTTCCGCGCGGTCGAGGTTTTCATGGCCGTCGCCGAGATGCAGCAGGTCACCACGGCCGCACAGGCGCTAGGGATGACGCAATCGGCCGCATCGCAACATCTGAAGAATCTGGAAACCGCCTTCGGCGTCAGCTTTGTCGACCGTTCGCAGCGACCCGTGGCACTGACCCATGCCGGCATGCTGTTGCAACGCCACGGATTTCGCATCCTGAACGAGATCGCCGACCTGCGGGCGGCGATCCGGCGGCTGAACGCCACCACGCTGCCCGTCCTGCGCATGGGCCTTCTGGCCTCCATCGCGACGACATTGACGCCCGGCCTGTTCGATTTCGTGGTCAAGGAACAGGGCATTCCCGAACTGGTGCTGTCCGCCGGCCTTGCCGATGACCACAAGCTGGCGCTGACCGCGCGGCAGATCGACCTGGCCGTCACCTCGGAACTGATCCGGCAGGAGGACGGCATCCGCGCGATCCCCGTGGTGGACGAGCCGTTTTATCTCGTTCTCCCATCGGATTACGCCGGAGATCCGGAAGATATCGACGACATCGCAGCCCGGCTGTCGCTGGTGCGTTTCGGCGTCTCGACCCCGGTCGGGCGGCGCACCGACCAGCATCTGCAACGCTGCCGGCTGCATTTTCCGCGCGCGATGGAGGCAGACCGCTCCTCGATGGTGGTGGCGGGCGTCGCAACCGGCAAGTGCTTCGCGATCCTCTCTCCCTCGCTGCTGATCGACGCCGTGGCCGAGGGGATGCGGCTGAAGATCGTGCCCCTGCCCTTTCCCGGCTTTCGCCGCCGGGTGCAGGTCGTCGCCCGCAGCGGCGCGTTCGATGCGCTGGCCGAAGCGCTGGCGCCGCGCTGCGCCCAGATCCTGCGCCATCACTTCGCCCTGCGCTTTCCCGATCTGGCGGGCGACGTGATCTATCACGACGGCACCGGCTGATCGGCCAATCGGCTAATCGGCAACATTAGTAAATCCGATATAGCGCGGAGCCACTGGCCGGCGGGCGAAAGCGGCGTAATCTCGGCGGCGCAAACCAGGGGATCGGGGATCCGCATGAGCCGCCGCGAAGGCCGTAACGAGAGAATGAGGGCGCGCAGCGCCAAGTCGGGGCTGTCCACACCCTTCACCCAGCGCCGGATCCCGCAGGTCAGCCTGATCGATGAGGAAGGCATCGCCATCATCGAGCGCAATGCCGACCGCATTCTCGACGAGATCGGCATGGAGTTTCGCG
>JBDHSO010000266.1:0-3960 GCA_039808125.1 Rhodobacter sp.
AGAACCAGCGCCAGGCGCGGCGCCAGCCGGAAACGAGGGTCATGGCCGGCCTCCGAAGATGCGGCGGATCAGGGCGGTGAGCCAGGCCGCGAGGCCGCGGGGCGCCGGGGCTGCGGCAGGCGGTGCGGCGGGGAAAGGAGCCGGCGGTGCGGCGGGGGCAGCGGCGAGCGCGGCCTCGAAGCCGCGGGCCAGCGCGGCGATCTCGGCCGCGCGGTCGGTGCCGTTCACGATGCGCCGGGCGCCGGCATGATCGCCGGGCAGGTAATCGGCCAGCCGGCGGCCGGTGAACCAGCCCTCGCGCATGCCCTCGACCAGGATGCGGGCAGCGGTGGCGGGATCGAGGGCGAGATCGGGCTGCGCCGTGAGGTCCCCTGTCCGGGCTTGCCATGGTCACTGTCCTTTTCGATCTGACATTGTAACTTTCCGCTACTTTTTCTCTTGCATGCAATGTAACTATGCGCTACATTCATCACGTGAAAACCGTGACCTACAAACCCGCTGCCCTGAAAGCCCTGCGCAAGATGCCCCGTAATGAGGCCGAGCGCATCCGGTCCAAGGTCCGTCAGTACGCCGATGACCCCGCGTCGCTGGCGAACAACGTCAAGGCGCTGACAGGCCGTGAAGGCGTCCGGCTGCGGATTGGTGACTGGCGCGTGATCATGGACGATCAGGCCGAGGTACTGGACGTTCTGAAAATTGGGCCGCGCGGCGGCGTTTATGAATGATGGAGGCGAACATGAATGAGATGGTAACGATTCCGCGCGCCGAATATGAGGCGCTTCTCGCGGCCCGCGAGGATCTGGAGGACATCACGGTCTATGACCAGGCCAAGGCGAAGGGTGGCGTCAGCATCCCCGATGAATATGTTGGCCGCATTCTCGATGGCGAATCCCCTGTGCGCGCGATCCGCGATTGGCGCGGCATGACCCAACAACAGCTGGCTGAAGCCTCCGGCGTCAACCGCATCCAGATCGTGAATATCGAAAGCGGCAAGCGCAGCGGATCGGTTGCCACGCTGAAGCGAATTGCCGAAGCCCTTGCCATTGATCTGGACGTGATCGCCTGAACGAAAAGCCCCGCCTGATCGCGAGACCGGGCTGGGCAATGACTCACGGGCAGACTCGGGTTGCTGTGCGCCTCAACGGCTACGCAGGCCCTACCCCTTATAGCAGCCGTGACTATAGAAAAAGAGGGCCGGGCGAAAGCCCGGCTCCCGCCGGATCGGAAAGCGTGTCTCACCTCCCGTACAATGGATATAGCATGACACCCGACGATTTCAAAGCGTGGCGCAAGGCGATGGGTATATCACAGGACGGCGCGGCGGAGGTCCTTCAGCTATCGAAGGCGACAATCCAGAACTATGAGCGGGGCGTTCGCCTTGATGGCAAGCCGGCGCCGATCCCGCACACCACTGCACTTGCCTGCGCCGCGCTGTTTCACCGGATAGCGCCTTGGGGCGATTGATACCCGGACTTCGTTGGGGCCGAGATTTCTGCATTGCCGCCCGCAAAGATGCGAAAGGCGCCGCAGGTTTCCCCGGGCGCCATAGCTTACGCAGTTGCCTTGCCTGCACGTCATCACGCCGCGGCAAGGTGCTCCCCCGAGAGGTTCCGCCGCGCGGGCTTACTGACCGGGATTGGCAGCAAGCTATCACAGACACCGGGGAAATCAAGCTGCGGCAACCTTCATCAGCCGATCCACCGGCACCAGCGCCTCGTCCGCGCCCAGAAGCGGCACCAGGAACGCCGCCATGCCATCGCTGACCCGGGCGATATCCACGACCCAACCCGCCATCGCGCCGTCGATGATCGTCGCCTTGCAGCCTGCGGTGATTTCCCGTGCCGCCCGCCTTGCCTCACGCAAAGCCGCCAGTGTCTCGGGCACCGCCGCCATTTTTGACAGCGCGTCATCCGTGATGCAGGCCGGCCTCCCACCCACCCCGACGATGCCGGTGATCCAGCGGCAACCGCGCAGGACATCCCACTGCGGTTTCCCGCTGAACCGGGCGAAGACGTAACGTAGCACCACCGACGCCAGGTATTCGACCTTCCGTCGCTTGCCGCGCGTGATGCGGCGCCAGCGGGTTTCCACGGGCCGCCAGCCATGGACACCGCGCAGATCGAGCCAGGCGATTGCCGCGGCTTCCTTCCTCGGTGGCGTCCAGAAGCAATGCCAGACAGGCACCGGCAGAGATGCGCCTTCGATCCCGCGGCCCGGCTCGTAGGGTATGGTCTGGCCGATCCGATAGGTCACCGCACCCCCCGCAACTGATCCTCGACCCCATGCCGGATAGCCGCGTCTCGAACCGCCTGCCGGGTCACGCCCGCGGCAACAGCAACCTCGGTCGCGGTCCTGGTACCGTCGATCAGCACCAGCATGCGCGCCACCCTCGGACTGATCCCGCAATCTTCGTCGCTGGCCCAGACCGCCCGCGCCCGGGCGTTGCAAGCATTGGCGTCGCGCGCCATGGCGGCGAGAACGGACCGGGTGACGGGGCCGGCCCCGGGACCGAAGATGTGGGTCATGCTGCTGTGTTTTATTCCTGCCTCGCGCGTATCTCTCTATTCTCAGGTCTTGCTGGTGGGTGAGGGCTGTTGTCAGGGCATAGGACGACTAACCCCGGCGTTTGCCGAGGCCAGTCCCTATACCCTGAGCGATCTTGCTGGCCGGAGCCGGGCCGCCGCTTTGGGCCGGTCCGGTGGCGTGACAAACCCCGGATCGTCGAGCGCTACTTGCGGCAGCCTTGTCACTCTGCCGGGGGCCGCGCTTCGCTCTTTCGGACTGCGCTTTGCCTGTGGCCCCACCCCATGGTAGACATTCCGTATCCAGCGCCACCGTTTGCCCCGCGAAGGACGTTACCGACCGCTGGACCGGCCCCGCGTTTTCAGAGCGCGGGGCCTCTTGACCCGTCAATCCATCCCGACCTCCCGCAGAAGCAGCGCCACGGCCCGCAGGCCGTTTTGCGAATGGAAATCGTTCCAGTCGCCCGGCTCTGGCGGCCTCGCCCAGCGGTGACCGGACTGCCGGGCGTAGTATTCGCCTGTGCCCAAGCCGCCGAATGCCTCTATGGGCCTGTCGTGATCGGCGGCAATGATGGCGCCGGGATCCGGATGCACGCAGAGATGACCGGATTGCACCAGTTGGTGCAGGCCTCCAAAGCCCTGCGCGATGATCTCCTGATGCGGGCCGAGTCGCGCCTCGATCCCGCGAGCGGCCAGAAGTACAAGGTCGTGGCCGCCGGCCGCACAGCCTGGGCCAACTTCACCTCCGCCATCGCCGCAGCCGAGGGTACAGCCATGGCTGACGCTCCAGCGACCGATGATCTGATTGGCCGTGCGGAGGCCATGGCCGCGAAATACGCTGACCGGATGGATGAAGACAGCATCATCATGTCGGCCGGAATGATGCGGGCGCTGGTTGCAGCGCTTGTCGCACCCCGGTCCCGCCCGCCCAAAGACTTGGCGGCACAGTTCGATGGTGCTGACTGGTTTTGGCGTACCATGGATCCTGACGACTGCGGCGACAGCCCCATCGAAGCTATCAATCGAAGTATGCTCGGTTGGTTTTGCGTCTGCGAAATCGCCAGCAGCTATTCCGGGCCAATACGCTACGGATTCATCGCGCCCGTTCTTGACCCAGACAGCGATGATGATGAGTTCCTGCATTTTGCGACGCAGGGTGAAGCCATCGAGGCAGCCAAGGTCCGCGCCGACCTAAGAGACGCGGAGGAAGCCATGGCTGACACGCCGCACCGCGTCCAGCACGTCAAGCGAGGCTCGACCTACCGCGTGATCGGCGCCGGTAAAATCCAGACCGATGCGCCGCTCACGGATTATACGGATGTGGTGATCTACCAGAGCGAAGAGGACGGCCTGATCTGGGTTAGGCCGTGAACTCATAAACGGGATTCCTGCCGGCTTTGGGGTGTGATTCACTTCCTGTGACGGAGGTGACCATGGC
>JBDHSO010000267.1:0-3944 GCA_039808125.1 Rhodobacter sp.
CGCCCGGCTGGCCCATGAGGGAACCGTGCCATGAGCCACGACACCCTTGTCCTGCTTGCCAAGACCTTCGGCCCGATCTGGATGATGGGCTTCCTGCTGATCGTCGCCATCCGGGCCTGGGCACCCTCGCGCAAGGCGGCGAATGACCGGGCGGCCCGGTCCATCCTGCCGCAGGAGCCGTCGGATGGCTGAGACCACGGACCCCCACGCCCTGCCCGGTGCCGACCCCCACACCGGCAACCGCCGCATCGACCCCGTCACCGGCTACGACACCACCGGCCACGACTGGGGCGGTATTCAAGAGCTGAACACCCCCTTCCCCAGGCTCGCCGCCATCGCGCTGCTGCTGACCTTCCTCTACTCGGTCGTCGCCTGGGTCCTGTTGCCCGCCTGGCCTACGGGCCGGGATTACACGCGCGGCCTTCTGGGGCTGGACCAGGGCCGCATGGCCCGCGACGGCTATCAGGCGGTGGACGCGGTGCGGCAGGGCTGGCTGTCCCGCTTCGCCCAGCCGGACTTTGCCGCCCTGGCCGCGGACGACCTGCTGATGGCCCAGGCCATGCCCGCCGCCGCCCGGCTTTTCGCCGACAATTGCGCCGCCTGCCACGGCACCTCGGGCAAGGGCGGTCCCGGCTTTCCGGCGCTGAACGACGCCGACTGGCTTTGGGGCGGCGACCCCGAAACCCTGGCCGAGACGATCACCCTTGGCATCAACGCCACCGACGACAGCCGGCTGGCCGAGATGCCCGTCTTCGACTGGCTCGCCCCCGCCGACCGCCAGGCGCTGGCCGCCTATGTCTCTGCCCTGCCCTCGGGCACGGCCCCCGGTGACAACCCTGGCGCCGCCCTCTTTGCCGAGAACTGCGCCGCCTGCCACGGCGACGGCGGCACCGGCGGGCTTCTGGCCGGGGCGCCCTCGCTGACCGACCGATCCGCGATCTACGGCCAGGACGAGGCCACCATCCTGACCACCCTGCGCCACGGCCGCCGCGGCGTCATGCCGGCCTGGAGCCAGCGCCTTTCCCCGGCCCAGATCAACCTTCTCGCCCTCTACGTCTCTACCCTGCCACAGGCCAAGCCATGAGCCCCGCCCGTCAGCGCCACCTTGCCCTTGCCGGCGCCGCCGCCGTGGTCGCGGCCTTCGTCGCGGCGAATGTCCACCTGGTGGTCACCGCCATCGCCTCGCAGCCCGCCTGCACCGCCCTGCCCGACGGCCCCGCCCCCGCCCGGCACAGTTGCTGAGGTCCCGATGCTTGAACCCCTTCCCACCATTCAGACACGCGCCCCGGTGGAAAGCCCCCACGCCCGCCACCTGCCCGCCCGCGCTGCGCTGGACTGGCTGGCGGCCGGCTGGCGCGACCTTGCCCGCGCGCCGGGGTCCAGCCTTGCCTATGGCGCGGCGGTCGTGGCGCTGTCCTGGGCGGTGCTATGGGCGCTGGCGACCTGGGGGCTTCTGTACCTGGCCCTGCCCGCGCTGTCCGGCTTCCTGATCGTCGGCCCCTTCCTCGCCGTCGGCCTTTACCAGATCAGCCGCGGCCTTGCCCAGGGCGAGCCGCCGACCACCCTGCGCCTGCCACCCGGCGCGGTGGGGCAGATCGCGATGGCCGGCCTTCTCCTTGGCCTCCTCGTCCTCTTTTGGCTCAGGGCGGCCGACCTCCTTTATGCCCTGTTCTTCGGGCTTCAACCCTTCCCCGGCGCGGCCGAGGCGTTCCAGAACGCCTTCACCACGCCAAGGGGATGGGCGCTGATCGCGACAGGCCTGCTGGTGGGCGGGCTGTTCGCAGCCCTCGCCTTCGCGATCAGCGTCTTCTCCTTCCCCATGCTGGTCTCGTCCCGCCGCGATGCACTGACCGCGATGGGCCGCAGCTTCGCGCTGACCGCGCAGAACCTTCGCCCGATGCTGGCCTGGGGCGCCATCGTGACCGCCGGCACCGCCCTGTCGATCCTTACCGGCCTTACCGCGCTGCTTCTGGTCTTTCCCCTTCTCGGCCACGGCACCTGGCACGCCTGGCGCGCCATCGACCGCGAGGCCCTATGACCATCGGCTTCCTGATCCCGCTGTCGATCGGCATGGGCCTTGCCGGGCTGGTCGCCTTCTTCTGGGCGCTACGCAACGGCCAGTTCAGCGACCCCGAAGGTGACGCCTGCCGCATCCTGATCCCGCAACCTCCAGCGAAAGGAGATACCCATGTCCGACTGGCTTCCCAGCCTGATCACGAAGACCCCGACCGAGGGCTATGATCTTGCGGTGAAACTGGCCCGGGTGGCGATCAAGCTGACCCAGCCCGATGCCGCAGTGCGCGACCGTCTGCGCCCGGAATATGCCGAGGATGTCGCGGCGCTGATCGCCGTCAGCCAGGTGGTCGCGACGCATTTCGCCACCGTCGCCGCCGCGAACGACTACTGGCGTAAAGGTTGAACGTGGATCAACCTTTGCCTTTTGCCAGATCCATGCCGATCAGTTCGCGCGGCCTGAATTCGCCTTATACGAGAACTACCGGTATCGGGTCTGCCGCGGCGTCTCGATGACGCCATACTGCCCGTCCAACATCTGTTCTGCCCGCGGAAAGCCGATCGAGATGTTCGTCTTAAAACTTCAGTTTGTTACGCACCACATTCTGTAGCGCCCCTGCCCAGTTACTTCGCGGATCAAGGCCCGGGTTTCCATCCATGCAAGGTTGCGCTGGACGGCCGCGCGACTGGCACCGGTCAAGACCTCTGCCATTGGCGCAGAGACAAGCGGCCATTCGGCCAGTACCACGCGAAGGGCCGGGGGTGTCCTGCCTGAGAGAGCGGTCATTTCGGCGTCTGCCCGTGCCGACCACTCATCTATATCGTCGAGGTGACGCATCGCAGTCAGGCAGGCCGTTTCCATCCCGTCGAGCCATCGCGCCAGACGGTCAGCGGGTGGGCCACCGGCGCGAAGGCCCCCTGCACCACCCATTGCGACAGGCGCAAAGACGGCTCCTCTCCCGTCACCGGCCGCAATCCGCGCCGCCGTAACCGCCGACTCCATCCGGTCGCCGTGTTGCCCAAGGCCCGCCAAGCTCCAGAGGTGGAAGCCAAGGCTGGCGCGGGTGATCGGGTGCAGATCGGCAGCTTGCGCCATCAGGTCCAGCCAACCGCCCGCACGGTCCGCGAAGGGTTCAGCTGCATCACCGAGGTTCCCGGCGTCGCGGCGGTCTAGGAAGGCTGAAAGGTCCACTTCCGGACCAGGCCCGCCCGTCAGGCGTCGGACTGCCCACCCGACACGCGCCAGCGCCCCTGTGTCGTCTTGGACGCCCGATAGGCGCAGGGAAATCCAGAGCGCCAGTCGATCCGGGCCGATGCGGTCCCCGACGAACCAACTCAGGTCGGCCGCTTCAATGAGAGCGAGCCTGTGCCGCCAGCCCTCCGGCCCACGCCGCAACCGATCATCCAGCGCGCCAAGCCGACCTGCGACGCGGGCGAGGCGTGCGGCATGACCCGCTTCAGCCCTCCGCCAGTCGTCGAGAACTGCAGTCTCGCGGGGGTCAGCCCGTCTCCCGGGTGGCAGATCGTCGTGATCCGCGTCGATCGGACCGGGAAGGAACCATAGATCGCTTTCGGATGCCTCCATGACCTCTGCGTCACCAGCGAGAGGATCATCGAAGTTGTCATGAAAAGCAGTTGCTTGAGACTTCATATGTGCAAATTATGAAGATTTTGCAGTTTACCCAAGGGTTTTCTTGGAGTGCTTCTGGACACCCTACATAGCACGCGCATGCAACCGTCTCCGAGATATCTCTGATCGTGCTCGGACTCAGGAAACCAAGGGCGTTCTGCTGAACAGCGCCGGAGAAAGTGCCCTTGCATGCTTTTACAAACGGTCGTTTATTGGTGGTATCGGAAACTGCAAACGGCCTGTTTTGATGTCCCTGATCGGCTATGCGCGCGTCTCGACGGAGGATCAGACCCCCCTGCCC
>JBDHSO010000268.1:0-3908 GCA_039808125.1 Rhodobacter sp.
CGGACGGAAGGGCGGGCGCGGGTGTGGTCTCCGGCGCGGTGGCGGCGGTCACCCCGGGCGCCGTTCCCGCGGCGGACCCGGGCGCAGCCTCGGGCCCCGTGCCGGCCTCGGCCCCCGGCATTGCCGGCGCGGGCGGGCGCCCCGGATGCGGCGTGGCCAGCGCCACCAGCACCAGCAGGCCCGTCCCCACCAGCGCGCCCATCCCCAAGCCCAGAAGGAACCTGCCGATCACCATGAACTTCCGCCCTTTCCTGCCCGGCGTGCGGCTTTCTCTGCCGCTTCGGCCGGCCGCGGTCCATCCGGCCTTGACCATCCCCCCGCAGCGGGACCATGTATAACGCGACCCGTCCGCCGCGACACCCCTTTCCGGCAAGGCCAAGCAAGATGCTGCTTCTCATCGACAACTACGACAGTTTCACCTGGAACCTGGTTCACTACCTGGGCGAACTCGGCGCCGAGGTGAAGGTCCTGCGCAACGACGCGATCGAGGTGCAGGAGGCGCTGGCGATGGCGCCCGAGGCCATCGTCCTGTCGCCCGGCCCCTGCGACCCCGCGCAGGCCGGCATCTGCCTGGCGCTGACCCGCGCCGCCTCCGAGGTCGGCGTGCCGCTTCTGGGCGTCTGCCTCGGCCACCAGACCATCGGCGAGGCCTTCGGCGGCCGGGTCGTGCGCGCCCACGAGATCGTGCATGGCAAGATGGGCACCATGCATCATGCCGGCGCCGGCGTCTTCCGCGGCCTGCCCTCGCCCTTCGAGGCGACGCGCTACCATTCGCTGATCGTCGAGCGCGAAAGCCTGCCCGGCGCACTGGAAGTCACCGCCTGGCTCGAGGATGGCACGATCATGGGCCTGCGCCACCGCGACAGGCCGATCGAGGGCGTGCAGTTCCACCCCGAAAGCATCGCCTCTGAACACGGCCACCGGCTCTTGCGCAATTTCCTCGAAACCGCCCGCGTCAGGGTCCCGGCATGAGCGATGCGCTGAAGCCGCTGATCGGCACCGCCGCGCAGCGCCCGCTGACCCGGGCCGAGGCCACCGCCGCCTTCGAGGCGCTGTTCGAGGGCGCGGCGACGCCGGCGCAGATGGGCGGCTTCCTGATGGCGCTGCGCACCCGCGGCGAGACGGTCGAGGAATATGCCGCCGCCG
Source organism: Rhodobacter sp. (assembly GCA_039808125.1). Taxonomy (GTDB): domain Bacteria; phylum Pseudomonadota; class Alphaproteobacteria; order Rhodobacterales; family Rhodobacteraceae; genus Pseudogemmobacter. The sequence goes on from JBDHSO010000268.1 coordinate 1,147, forward strand.
CCAGCGTGATGCGGGCGAAATGCCATGCCGTGCGCGCGCCCGAGGGCGCGATGGATATCGTCGGCACCGGGGGCGACGGCAAGGGCACGCTCAACATCTCGACCGCGACGGCCTTCGTCGTGGCGGGCGCCGGCGTGCCGGTGGCCAAGCACGGCAACCGCAATCTCAGTTCCAAATCCGGCGCCGCCGATGCGCTGACCGAACTGGGCCTGAACGTGATGGTCGGCCCCGAGGTGGTGGAAAGCTGCCTGGCCGAGGCCGGAATCGGCTTCATGATGGCGCCGATGCACCATCCGGCCATGCGCCACGTCGGCCCGGTGCGGGCCGAACTGGGCACGCGGACGATCTTCAACATCCTCGGGCCGCTGACCAATCCCGCCGGGGTGCGGCGGCAGTTGACCGGCGCCTTTTCCGACACGCTGATCCGGCCGATGGCGGAAACCCTGCTGGCGCTTGGCACGATCAAGGCCTGGCTGGTCCATGGCGGCGACGGCACCGACGAGATCTCCATCGCCGCGCCGACCCGGGTGGCGGCGGTGGAACACGGCGCGGTCCGCGAATTCACCCTGCATCCCGAAGATGCCGGCCTGCCCTATCATCCGTTCGAAAAGATCATGGGCGGCAGCCCGGCCGAGAATGCCGCCGCCTTCCGCGCGCTGATGGATGGCGCCCAGGGCGCCTATCGCGATGCGGTGCTGCTGAATTCCGCCGCGGCGCTGGTGGTGGCCGACCGCGCCGCGAACCTGCGCGAGGGGGTGGAGATCGCCCGCTCCTCGATCGACAGCGGCGCGGCGCGGGCCAAGCTCCAGACGCTGGCGCGGATCACCCAGGGCCAGGCAGACTCGATCATGTCCACCAGAGGATGATTGCAGCGATTGCGACGGCGGCCTCGAAGTTTCGGGCGCGCTTGTCGTATCGGGTGGCGATCCTGCGCCAGTCCTTGAGGCGGCAGAAGGCTCGCTCGATGAGGTTCCGTCCGACATAGCGTCAGCGGTCGTGAGGGATCGGCTGCTTGCGCGACCGCGTCGAAGGAATGACAGCCTCTGTGCTGGTCGCCGCGGGACGGGCATGCAGGGTGTTCGCGTCATGGCCTCGGTCGGCCAGAAGGCGGTTTGGTGGCGGCGCCTTGTCCGGCAGCGCCGGCGCAGCCGAGATATCGGCCTGATTTCCCGGGCCAAGCGAGAAGGCCACGGTGCGCCCGCACGCATCTGTCAGGGCCATGGGTCTTGGTGGTTGGACCTTCACGCGAGCGCCCGATGGCGTGAACTTTCGCCCCCCTTTCCCGCCATGTGCCGAGCGGTGTGCTGTCGATGCTCCGGTCGCCGGGCAGTTCGGCGCGCGCTGCGAGGGTGGCAAAGATCCGCGTCCACAGGCCGCGATGGCTCCAGCGGTTGAACCGGTTGTAGATCGTCGCCGCCGGGCCATGGTCCGGCGGGCAGTCCCGCCAGCGGCATCCCACAGGCAGAACATGAATGATGCCGCTGATGACCCGCCGGCCATCCACCCGCCGCGCACCCGGCTGGTTCTTCGGCAAATGCGGCTCGATTGCAGCCCGGGCCTCATCTGACAGCCAAAACCCCGAAGACATTGATCATCTCCTGTCGCTCCTGCACGGGATGAATCAGAGAGCCAAAACAACTTCAATTGGCTAATTGGGTTTGCACTCTACCTGTCGCATCCCGGGTGATTGCGGACGCGTTTCCTGAACATCTCGGGCTTTTGACGTTTCCAGTCCTTGAGGGCGACGGATTTGCGTCCGGCCCCTGAGGACGGATTGCGGCAGATGGCTGTTCTACAGGTGGACGTATCGCAGGAGAGTCTGCGCGGGGCCCTCGCCGCTCCGGAAGCGATGGCTCTGGAGGACGTCCTCGATCCGGCCGTTGAAGCGCTCGACCATGGCGTTCGTCTGCGGCCGCATCACAGGCGCGAGGCGGTGCCCGATGCCGGGTTCCGCACAGAGGAGGTCAAACTCCTGCTGTCCGGTGGCGCTGCGTTTGCGCAGGCCGAAGAGGCGGGCGGGATGAAGGCCTTTGCGTTGTCGGTCAGCACGCGGGTGATCTTCATCGGAGCCGCGCGTTCCAGATCGCGCAGGAACCTCCGCGCGTTGGCCGCGGTCTGCGCCGTATGGATCCGCGCGAAGACCCGGAATGTCGCCCGGTCGATGGCCACGAAGAGATAGCGGCGGCGGTCCTCGGCGGCCATCTGCGGCAGGTATTTCACGTCGATGTGCAGAGAGCCGGCCTCGCAGGCCTTGAAGGCGCCATGCGCGGGCTTCGGCTCCCGGGGCTTCTGAGGTGCCCCTTGTTTCCTAGACGCCTGCCTCGTTCAGTTTCTGCTGCCTGATTTCGAAGTCAACGGGCGACAGCATGCCGTTGCTCGTGTGCTTGCGCTTCGGGTTGTAGAACATCTCGATGTACCCGAACACGTCCTGCCGTGCGGCTTCGCGGGTCAGGTAGGTTCGGCGGCGGATGCGTTCCCGCTTCAAGAGCTGGAAGAAGCTTTCGGCCACCGCATTGTCATGGCAATTCCCACGGCGGCTCATGCTGGCCTCCGGATTGTGCTGGCTGAGGAATGGATCTGTCGCGTATTTGTGCCGCCCCACTGCTCGTTTAGGCCACTTGGCGTTCGAAGGCCGAGGGGCTTTTGCCTCCCAATGCCGAGTGCCGATGGCGCGGGTTATAGAAACCGTTGATGTATTGGAGGATGGCGGTTTCGGCCTGTCGTCGGGTTTCCCAGGTGCGGCGCGAGATCAGTTCGGCCTT
>JBDHSO010000269.1:0-3898 GCA_039808125.1 Rhodobacter sp.
GCGCCATCGGCACTCGGCATTGGGAGGCAAAAGCCCCCTGGCCTTCGAACGCCAAGTGGCCTAAACGAGCAGTGGGGCGGCACAAATACGCGACAGGTCCAGGTGGCCAACGAGTCCCCGCGGGTGATCGGCGTCGATGACTGGGCATGGCGCAAGGGACAGCGCTACGGCACGCTGGTCTGCGATCTTGAACGGCGGCGAGTGATCGATCTGCTGCCTGACCGTGAACCCGCCACCGTGGAAGCTTGGCGCCGTGCGCGACCTGGCGTCCGGATTGCCGCTCGAGACCGCAACGGCGGTCATGGCGTTGCTGTTTCGCGTGCCCTGCCAGAGGCAGTTCAGGTCGCCGATCGGCACCTGCTGGAGAATGCAAGCGCCGCGTTCCTGGCCGCCGTGCAGCGGGGCATGCCTGCCATTCGCAAGGTCATCGGGGCCAAGACGGTTGATCTTACGCTGCTGACGGCGGCGGAAAGACTGCAATACGAGGGCTTTCAACGCCGCCAGCAGACCAATCAGATGGTGCGGAAGATGGCCGATGAGGGTCTTCCCATCAAACGTATCGTCCGCTCGACCGGGCTCGGTGGCAAGCTCGTTCGCCAGATCCTGCGCGGGAAGCGCGAAGATGTGTTCCGCATCCGCGGGAACAAACACCTAGACGTCAGCCGATTTTGATCCGGTAGCTTTCGATCACCGTGTTGGCGAGCAGTTTTTCGCACATCGCCTGTACCTCGGCCTCGGCCGTGCCGGGTTCGGTGGCGGCCAGGTCGAGTTCGATCACCTTGCCCTGACGCACGCCGTTCACGCCCTGAAAGCCGAGCGCGCCGAGCGCGTGGCGGATCGCCTCGCCCTGGGGATCGAGGACCCCGGTCTTCAGCATGACGGTGACGCGGGCTTTCATCGGGACCTCCGGGCGATTGGCGGGACGGCGACGGCCTTACCGCCGGGCGGCGGCCGAGGCAAGGATCAGTTGATCACCGAGGGTTTCGCCGGATGGGTGACGTTCGACGGCAGGACCCCCAGCCGGCGTGCGAGTTCGGTATAGACATCGGCCAGGGGCGCGGGATCGGCCAGGCTGCCGTCGGCGCGTTCGGGCTGGCGCAGATCCCACAGACGCATCGAATCGGGGCTGATCTCGTCGGCGACGATCAGGCGCATGAAATCGCCCTCCCAGATCCGACCGGCCTCGATGCGGAAATCCATCAGCCGCACGCCCACGCCCAGCATTACCCCGGAGAGGAAGTCGTTCACCCGCAGGGCGAGCGCCACGATATCGTCGAGATCCTGCTGGTTGGCCCAGTTGAAGGCGATGATATGTTCCTCCGCCACAAGCGGCGTGCCGAGGTTTTCATCCTTCAGGTAATATTCGACGATCGGGCGCGGCAGCGCCGTCCCCTCGGGGATGCCGAGGCGGCGCGACAGGTCGCCGGCGGCGAAATTGCGCACCACGACCTCCAGCGGCAGGATCTCGGCCATGCGCACCAGTTGCTCGCGCATGTTGATGCGGCGGATGAAATGCGTGGGCACGCCGATGTTGTTCAGCCCGGTCATGAAGAATTCCGACAGCCGGTTGTTCAGCACGCCCTTGCCTTCGGTCGCCGTCGAGATCGGCGCCACGGCCTGCGCCGCCTCGTCATCCTTGAAATACTGGATCAGAGTGCCGGGTTCGGGGCCTTCGAAGAGGATTTTCGCCTTGCCTTCGTAAACCTTCTTGCGCCTTGCCATCCTTGCCTCGACCCTTGCAAATGACGAAAGGGGCGGCCGCGCCACCCCGTTCCTGTGCCTCGGCCTATAAGCCATGGCTCTGGCCGCCGCAAGGCGCGGCCCTGCGATGGCGGTGCAAATCGCTTTCATCTTGCGGGCGGGCGCGCGGGAAGGCATACGACAGAAAACCCTTCAGCAGCCGGAGAGTGCCATGACCACTTTCGACGACCGCGAAAACGCCTTCGAGGCCAAGTTCGCCCATGACAGCGAGATGCAGTTCAAGGCCGAGGCGCGGCGGAACAAGCTTCTGGGGCTTTGGGCCGCGGGGCTGATGGGAAAATCCGCGGAGGATGCCGCGGCCTATGCGATGACGGTCGTCGCCGCCGATTTCGAGGAGGCGGGCGACGAGGACGTGGTGCGCAAGGTCGTGGGCGATCTGGCCGGCAAGGCCGATGCGGCGAGCGTCCGGCTGAAGATGGTCGAACTGCTGTCGGTGGCCAAGGGTCAGCTGATGCAGGAAATCTGATCCGCGCGGAATGCGACGGATGCGGGGCCGCACGCCGGATCGGGCAGTGCGGCCTTTTGCTGTGCCGGACCGAACGGAATTGCATCGGCCCCGGCCGCGTGGCACAGGAGGGCGATCCGATCTCCGGTTGCGAAAGGTCTGCCGATGTCCACCGATCCGCTGAGCCGTCTTCTGTCCACCCGCGACTGGCTGATGGCCGACGGGGCTACGGGGACCAACCTTTTCAACATGGGTCTGTCGGCGGGCGAGCCGCCGGAATTGTGGAATGTCGACCGGCCCGACGACATCCGCACGCTCTATCGCAATGCGGTGGAGGCGGGGTCGGATCTGTTCCTGACCAATACGTTCGGCGGCAATGCGGCGCGGCTGAAGCTGCACAATGCGCAGGGCCGCGTGGTCGAGTTGAACCGGGTGGGTGCGGCCCTCGGGCGCGAGATCGCCGATGCTGCGGACCATCCGGTGATCGTCGCAGGCTCGGTCGGGCCCACGGGCGAGATTTTCGAGCCGATGGGCGCCCTCACCCATGCGCTGGCCGTGGAGATCTTTCACGAACAGGCCGAGGGGCTGAAGGCGGGCGGGGCCGATGTGCTCTGGATGGAAACCATCAGCGCGCCAGAGGAATACAAGGCCGCGGCCGAGGCGGCGGCGCTGGCCGGCATGCCCTGGTGCGGCACGATGAGCTTTGACACCGCCGGCCGGACGATGATGGGCGTCACCTCCTCGGCCATGGCCGAGATGGTGGAAAAGCTGCCGAACCCGCCCATCGCCTTCGGTGCGAATTGCGGCGTGGGGGCCAGCGACCTGATGCGCACGATCCTGGGTTTTGCCGCGACCGGCACCGCCCGGCCGCTGATCGCCAAGGGCAATGCCGGCATTCCGAAATATCATGACGGCCATATCCATTACGACGGCACGCCCGACCTGATGGCGGAATATGCCGTGCTGGCGCGCGATGCCGGGGTGCGGATCATCGGCGGCTGCTGCGGCACGATGCCGGAACATCTGCGCGCGATGCGTGCCGCACTGGAGAGCCGCCCGAAGGGGCCGGTGCCGGGCGTCGACGACATCCGCGCGGCGCTGGGCGCCTTCTCCTCGGCCTCGGACGGGACGGGCGAGGGCAGCGATACCCCGAAGCGCGAGCGCCGCGGCCGCCGGGGCTGAGGCGTCGCGAGGATGCGACCCCGCGGCAGGGCGGGGCGCGCGCGGTCAGGTCAGGTCAGGTCAACGCCGGAACTTTACCCAGCGCAGGCGGCCGAAGGGCGTGCAGCGGAAATCCGCCGTGGTCTTGAGCGAGGCGTCGCGAAAGTCGATCTTCGGCAGCGAGAATCGCGCGGCGTAAAGCCCGTGCCAGTAGCGCGCGGCTGCGGTGCCGTAGATCATCTGGATCACCATCACCGAACTGGCCCGGCCGTCCGCGACGCCATGAATCACCGGCGCCCGCGACAGATCCATCGCGCGAAAGACATCGGCGCAGAAAGTAAGCCCGTTCTCGTCCCAGAACCTGGGGCCATCAAGCAGGACGAAGCTGTAGTCATGCTCGGGGATGTTCGAATGGACATAGCCGCGAAACATCGCCATCTCGTATTTCTCGCGCGGGCCGAAGACGATCTCGACCACATCGCGATAGCGCTCCGGCAGGTTCGCGCTGGCGATCTCGTACCATTCCTGCAC
>JBDHSO010000270.1:0-3803 GCA_039808125.1 Rhodobacter sp.
AGCCGGCCTCTCGCGCCAGGGCGACGCCGGCGAGCAGGTCCCAGTTCCACGCCCCCTTGGGGTTGACGAAGCGCGCGAAGGCGCCGCGAATGACGTTGAAAAGATTATAGACCGCACAGCCCATGATGCGGGACTCGGGATTTGCCGCGATGCCCTCGCCGATCCGGGCGTTGTAGGAGGAGGAGAAGCCGACGATGCGCGAATGCGGCACGCGCGGGATGTTGCCGGTCATGATCGCCTCGTTGAGCTCGGGCATCATGAGCAGGCTGCCGCGATGGGTTCCGCCCTGCCAGATCGAGAGCGAAACCCCCCATTCCTTGAGGCCGGAGCAGAAGTTTTCGGTTCCGTCGATGGGGTCGAGGACGGCGATCCAGCCGGAGCCGAGGGCGAGGCCCGGGGTCCAGCTTTCCTCGCCGACGAAGACGATGCCCGGGATCTCGCGCGCCAGGAGGGCGGCGATCTCGGTTTCCAGGAAGATGTCGGCGGCGGTGACCGGGCTGCCGTCCGGCTTCCAGGTGATGTCGTAGCGCAGCTCCTGCATCCGGGGCAGGGACGCAAGGACCAGATCCCGGACACGGGCAAGGACAAGGGGAACAGGCCGCAAGACACTTTCCTAAGTTTGCTCTCCCCTATAGAAGCGGCGTTCTACCGGCGCAACAGCGGATGGGAAGTGCATCGCGATATCCGCCTCAGCGGCCGTCCTGCCGCGCCGCGGCATCCGATCCCCTGCAACGGGCCGCAGTGGAACTGTTGTCATTCCCGTGTCGTGTCCCGGCATTCGCTGTCGCTGGACTCCGGATTGGGCCGATCCCTACCGGATTTCGCCGGACAGGATACGAATCCGGTCCCTGCACATCGCCGTTCGCCGGGGCGCGGATCGCTTCCGGTATTCCGATAGGATACGGAGCCGACCTCGTCCAGGCCTGGGAAGACGGCAGCGTCCTCATGCCTGGGGACACGGGCCGCGGTTGTTTTCCCGACGTGAGCGGCAAGGGCATCGCAGGCCCGCTGCTGCCCGCGATGCGAGATGGTGCCCTTGCGCAGCTTCAGCACCTACTCAACCGCGAACACGCTGCGGTTCGTTCGGATCGATCGCGCATCTGACTACAACAAAATTTTCTCGAAAACCTGTAGGAACAAATTGCGAACATGGGGCGGGTGCGGTAGATAGGGGCTGGATCATTTTTCTTGGCGTCAGCAGCGGGGCGCGGCAATGTCTCAAGCGACTCTCCGACTCGTCGAAGGTTCCTCAATGGATAAAAGCAAAGCCCTGGATGCCGCTTTGTCGCAGATCGAGCGGCATTTCGGCAAAGGTTCGATCATGCGCCTCGGCAAGAGCGGCAAGGCTCTGGAGATCGAAAGTATCCCCTCCGGTTCGCTCGGCCTCGACATTGCTCTTGGCATTGGTGGGCTGCCCAAGGGACGGATCGTCGAGATTTACGGCCCGGAATCCTCCGGCAAGACCACCCTTGCTTTGCATGCGGTGGCGGAAGCGCAGAAGCGGGGGGGCGTGTGCGCGTTCATCGATGCGGAGCATGCGCTTGATCCGGTCTATGCCCGCAAGCTCGGCGTCAATCTCGACGAACTCCTGATTTCTCAACCGGATGCCGGCGAGCAAGCCCTGGAGATCGCCGATACCCTGGTGCGCTCGGGTGCCATCGATGTGCTGGTGGTGGATTCGGTCGCGGCCCTTACGCCCCGGGCTGAACTCGACGGCGAAATGGGCGACAACCAGCCGGGCATGCAGGCCCGCCTCATGAGCCAGGCGTTGCGCAAGCTCACTGGTTCTATCTCCAAGTCCAACACCATGGTGATCTTCATCAACCAGATTCGGATGAAGATCGGCGTCGTGTACGGCTCGCCCGAGACCACGACGGGTGGCAACGCGCTCAAGTTCTACGCCTCGGTGCGGCTCGACATCCGGCGGATCGGCGCGATCAAGGAGCGCGACGAGGTGGTCGGCAACCAGACGCGCGTCAAGGTGGTCAAGAACAAGCTGGCGCCGCCCTTCAAGCAGGTCGAGTTCGACATCATGTACGGGGAGGGTGTCTCCAAGATGGGCGAGCTGCTCGATCTCGGGGTGCGTGCCGGCGTGGTGGAAAAGTCTGGTTCGTGGTTCTCCCACGACAGCCAGCGCCTGGGTCAGGGGCGGGAAAATGCCAAGACATTCCTTCGGCAGAATCCGGAGATTGCCGGGCGCATCGAGGCGGCGATCCGCCAGAATGCTGGGCTGATCGCCGAGCAGATCCTCGCCGGCACCGCCGAGGACGATGTCGAGGGTAGTCCGGCGGACACCTGAGCCGACAGCCGGGCCTCCAGGAGCCGGCGCAGCGCCCCGGCTGCGGGCGGCAACGCGGCGTTTCTGGACAAGACTTCCTGGCCTCGCTAAACGAGCCAGTCGAAATCCGGGCGAGCGCCTTGCGGATGCTGCGCAGCATCCGCAAGCTGGTGTCGCGAGGGCCGTTGGGACGGGGCGCCGTGGCGCCGCAGATTGAGGACGGATGGCCGGCATATGAGTGGCGTCAACGAGATCCGGTCGACCTTCATCGACTACTTCGTGAAGAATGGACACGAAGCGGTGGCATCCTCGCCGCTGGTGCCGCAGAACGATCCGACATTGATGTTCACCAATGCCGGGATGGTTCAGTTCAAGAACGTCTTCACCGGCATGGAGAAGCGGCCCTATTCACGGGCGGTGACCGCGCAGAAGTGCGTGCGTGCCGGGGGCAAGCACAACGACCTCGACAATGTGGGCTACACCGCCCGCCATCACACCTTCTTCGAGATGCTGGGGAACTTCTCCTTCGGAGACTATTTCAAGGATCGCGCCATCGAGCTCGCCTGGGGACTGGTGACCAAGACCTTCGACCTGCCGAAGGAGCGCCTGCTCGTCACCGTCTTCAGCGAGGACGACGAAGCCTACGGCCTGTGGAAGAAGATCGCCGGACTGCCGGACGAGAAGATCATCCGTATCTCCACCTCGGACAATTTCTGGTCGATGGGCGATACGGGGCCCTGTGGCCCATGTTCGGAGATCTTCTTCGACCATGGTCCCCACATTCCGGGGGGGCCGCCCGGCTCGGCCAACGAGGATGGCGATCGCTTCATCGAGATCTGGAATCTCGTCTTCATGCAGTACGAGCAGCTCCCTGGAGGGGAGCGGCTGGCGTTGCCGCGCCCGTCCATCGATACCGGCATGGGGCTGGAGCGCATTTCCGCGCTGCTGCAGGGCACGCACGACAATTACGAAACCGATCTCATGCGGGCGATCATCGCCGAGGTGGCGGAGCTCACCAGCGTCGATCCCGACGGACCGCAGAAGGCGAGCCACCGGGTCATTGCTGATCATCTGCGGGCCTCCGCCTTTCTCACCGCCGACGGCGTGCTGCCGTCCAACGAAGGGCGCGGCTATGTGGTGCGGCGCATTATGCGTCGCGCCATGCGGCATGCCCAGCTGCTCGGCGCCAGGGATCCATTGATGCATCGTCTGGTGCCGCTCCTCGTGCGCGAGATGGGCCGGGCCTATCCCGAGCTCGTCCGCGCCCAGGCGCTCACCGAGGAGACGCTGCTGCTTGAGGAAACCCGCTTTCGCCGGACCCTTGAGCGCGGCCTCTCCATCCTGGAGGAGACCAGTGCCGGGCTGGGGGCGGGCGCGCAATTCTCTGGCGATGTCGCCTTCCGCCTCTATGATACCTACGGCTTCCCGCTCGATCTCACCCAGGACGCTTTGCGCGCCCGCGGGATCGAAGTGGACACTCCCGCCTTCCATGCGGCCATGGCACGTCAGAAGGCGGAGGCCCGGG
>JBDHSO010000271.1:0-3763 GCA_039808125.1 Rhodobacter sp.
ACCGCGTCAGAGACGACGGATCGATCGGCAGGCGATGCCGGAAGAGGGGTTCGCCGGTGAAGTGCTGGTAGCAGGGGTTCTCGACCCATCTTGCGACGATGGGCGGAGAAGATGCAGGTGAAGTGGCATTACATCGCGCCGGGCAAACCTATGCGAGACACCGCTTTGTCGAAAGCTTCAACAGCAGGATGCGGGATGAGTTTCTGAACGAGACGCTGTTCCGCAACCTGGCTCATGCCCGTGACCTGATTGCAGCCCGGATCACCGACTACAACACCTCAAGGCCCCACTCGGCTCTCGGCTAACAGACTCCCGCAGGCTTCGCCCTGCACCTGACAACCGCAATCGCCCGTCCCGCTGCACGCGATGACAGTTCCGCGCGCCGGGCGATTGCTCAAACCGCGCCGACAGGCGTAAATGGTCAAAGGGCTCCGGTCACGGCTGGATGAAAGATCAGTGGCAGGTCAACATTCCCAAGTTCTTTCGCCAGTTCCAGCACGCTCAGACGGCTCTGCGCCACCTTCGTGTCGGCATCCCGTTTCTGCGGTTTCGTCGCGGCCGATGCTCGTCCCATGATCGCTTCCTCCTCTCCAAAAATAGCACGGAAAGAAGGTTGAATGGACAGGTGAAGCAGTCGGGATTACCCGTCAAGCGGCGTGCGAAACATTCCGTATTTGCCGAACGGGCAGGCGCTGGTCTGGAGAGATTCATCCTGTGCATGAGGTGCGGGGAAATCGGCGCGGCGCGCGGGGCAAAATCTGGGCCCTGCGTTCGGACCTCTGCTCTCCTGAACTGGGGATCGTCTGGGCTATCTCCGTCGCCGCCTTCAACGACCATTGAAGATCGCCTCCGCGGCCGGGCGGACGAGCGGCTGTCCCCAAGGAGATGCTCAGTGCCAAGGTCGACGCCGCAGGCCGGCAGGTTCAACGGATCAACCATGATCGTGGCAAACAATCTCATCAGGCTCCACCGCTTCCAGCGGTTGCAGAGCGTCTCCGGCGGCACCCAGGCCGCTGGCGCGTTCGAACTGGCCCTCCGACCGATGGCGGGCCCCAGCCCTCACTCCACATCGACCCATTGCGAGGGATGAAGATCATGCCACCCGGCACCCGCCTGTCATCGATGCGGGGCGCTTGCAGCGGGGCTTCGGAAAGAACGGTCGCTAGCGCTCCATCTGCCCCTCCTTCAGCCTGTAAACCCCGCTCATGATCCCTCGCCAAGCTGTGAGTTTCAATCACGCGGCGAACTGTCGCTCAGGCAGATTTATGGGTCATGACTCTGGATGGTGACACCGGAAAATAACTCGTTAAACAACACGATCTGCGAAAGAAGAATCGCATTTTGGCCAGGCCGAAATTGCTCGGTTTGCCGAGATGGTGCGGAACGCGGACTTCGGCCAGGCCTTGGCTGCGGCCGGCCAGCAATGAGCCGCGGCGCACCGGCACCGCAGGCTACCGCAGACCGCCTGTGAAATCGGGGGCGAGATCGCGCATCCCTTTCAGGGATAAACACCCCGCTCTGGTGTGTCGGACGGCGAAAGGCCGGTAGCGGTTGTTTTTGTACGGCGTGACCGGGCGAAACCGCCCCTTTCGCGCGCGCGGAGCTGCAACGGCGGGCGGGTTGACGGTCTTTAGCCGTCGGCGCGGCGCAGGCCTTCGAGCATCAGGGATTTGATTGCGGCCGCGCGGTGAATTCTGTCCTCTGTCGTCTTACCCGCCAGCATGGCGCCGGCCATGGCCTGCTGCATGATCATGAACAGGTCGACCGACAGGTCCTGCCGGCGGATCACGCCTGCCTCGGCCTCACGACGGGCGGCGGCAAGGAACAGTGCCGCGACCTCGCGGCGTTCGCTGAGAAAGGCGTCGGCTTCCCCGCGGTCCTTTTGCACCGCCTCGGCGAGGCCTGCGTTCCGTACGTAGAAGTCGAGCTTCTTGTCCAGAAGCGCCTCGAGATCGCCGGGCGCGCCGGTCTGGCTGGCGGCCAGCGCACGGATGCCGGACATCGCCTGTTCGAACAGCGCCGAGGCAAGGTCCATCCGGGTCGGGAAATTGCGCAGGAGCGTGCTGCGTCCGACGCCGGCCGCGGCGGCAATTTCCGCCATCGGCACGTCGAAGCCATGTTCGGCGAACATCCGCGATGCCGCGTCCAGAATGGCCGCGCGGTTGCGGATTGCATCCGCGCGTAGCGGAGGGTCGGGTTTGATGACAGGTGCATTCACTTCGGGGCCAGTTTAAGGTGGAGCGCCCGGCATGGCAACGTTTTCGTGGCACGGGGCCATGGGCGCTATCGTCGCACGGCCGGCGTTTCGATCAGCAGCCCCTTGCCGCGCGCGCGGAGGTAAAGCTCCAGTTCCACCGCCATCTGCGAGCCTTCGGCCAAGGGTTCGGCGCGGACGGAGTCGTTGCACCAGGCAATCATGCGGCCGACCGAACCGATATCCTGCCAGAGCTGGCGATAGATCGGAAAGCCGTTCACCTGCCCCTGGCTGACCACCTCTCCCTTCAGGCGCAGGCCGGCGCTGTCGACGTGGCAGTTGACGCAGGACAGGTTCAACTGCCCGCGCCGGGTCTCGTAATAGGCCTTGCCGCGCGCATAGGCCGGTGCTGCCGGGCCATCAATGGCCACATCCATCGGCAGGCCGCGCGACTGCAGCATGACCAGCGCGGTGATCCCGTTCAAATCGTCGGAACTGTAGGGAAAGGCCGACTCGCCCTGCCGGGTGGTGCGGCAGAGGTTGATCTGCTGTTCCAGGCTGACGATCCGCCCTTCGGCCGGGTTCCATTTCGGATAGGCGGTGCCGACGCCATGCATCCCCGCCACATCGCCGTGGCAATCGGCGCAACTGCCGCCCGTCGCCGCAGGCGCCGCCCACAGCCTTTGCCCGATATCGACCCAGAGCATGCCCGGATTCTCGAAATCGTCATCCTGCAGGGTCCGGGTTTCCGGTGCCATATAGGCATAGCCCGACACCGGTTCCTCGGCGGCGGCGGCGCCGGGCAAAAGCGCCAGGGCCAGCAGAAGACCCTTCATGTCACGGTCAGCACGGCTTCGGCTGTTGTCACCGTGCCGAACTGGTCGACCCATTTGAAGCTGACCGGCCCCGTCGCCCCCGCCCGCAGGCGGAAGCTGAAATAGGGGTTGGCCGACAGCCCTGGCTCCAGCGTGATGTGCAGCACCTCCTCGTCCATGTAGGTGCAGGTGAAATCGGTGATGATGTTGACGGGGATCACCTCGCCCGAGGTGGTATAGGTGAAGCCGTTGTCCATCGGGTGCATGATCATGGCGCGGATCTCGACCGACTCGCCCTTCGCGGCCGTCTGCGGCACCTTGATGCGGGTGTTGAACATCTCAATACCTCCCCGGCAGCGTGGTGCAGGCGCCGACCACGACCCGCACCTCGCGTGCCGCTTTCATCAGCGTGCCGTCGCCCTTTTCCGCCACGCAGACGACATTCTGCGTACCGGCCATGCGGATGTTCGTGGTGATCACCGCCTCGGCGGCGCCGGGACCGAAGGTCACATCCATCACCACGGGGCGGGGGTTGTCCTCGGTAAAGATCGCCAGCCGGGCGATGCGGTCATCCGCCGTCATCGGGCTGTCGACGCGCACGGTCAGCGGCACCGAATTGCCGGTTTCGGCCAGGGCGGGCAGGTCGAGCGTGATCGGCCCCTCGGTCATCGGCCCGTCGCCGAACATGCGGGTGATGTTGTCGGCCACTTCCTCGGGCGTGGCGCCGGCCGGCAGCGGCAGCAGCGCCACGGTC
>JBDHSO010000272.1:0-3726 GCA_039808125.1 Rhodobacter sp.
CATTGCCGAGGTGCAGACCGCTGGAGGCAAACCGTATTTGTTCGTCGGCATCGACCGCACGAGCAAGTTCGCCGTGAACAGATCACAGCGGACAGGCGCCATCTGGCGGACATGTGTTGTCAACGTGAAAATCCGTTATTCCATCGCCCCGATGCGGCGCAGGACCTCATCGCGCGGGAGTTCCCCGAGCAGCTGGAACAGGCAATCCCCAGGGTGACAACGCCCCATCGCCCGGATGACGGAAACCAAGCCGGAGCCTGAGAAATGCAGCGCAACGGGTGGCTCGTCAGGATATTCCGGCCGGTGCAGATATCCGGCAAGCTGCCCGGCCTGCGCCTCCTGCCCCAGATTCACGGCCGGCTCAAACACACCTTCGCGCGGTGCATAGGTGAAATGCGCCTGTTCGTTGAAAACGAAGCGCGTGGGAATCGGCGCGCGCCATTCCTCTGCCATCGGCAGAATGCCGAGATGATCCAGCAGCCGGTAGATGCAGCGCTCGGCCAAGTGCAGATCGGCGTGGTTCAGCGCGCCGCCGCCGCCGAATTCGCCGGAGAGGTGGATCACTCCCTTCCGCAGCGCCGCCCGTCCGGCGACCGGACCTGTGGGAATCCCGCTTTGCGCCCAAGACAGCGGGGCGTTCATCGCCTCCAGTGCGGCGAAGGTCTTTTCCGCCGTGGTCCGGTCCTCGCCCAGATCGGCATAGGAACAGGAGAGATGCCGCAGCGAACTGCCCCCCGAATGCAGATCGAGAAAGACGTCGCAATGCGGCAGCAGGCCTTCGACGATGAAGCCCGCAATCTGCCCGGTCGGCGTATCCGCGTATCGGTCGCCGAAACTGCGGTTGAGATTGCCGCCGTCCAGCGGCGAGGTCCGCTGCCCAGCCACAACGGCGGGCAGGTTGGCGGCGGGCAGCACGAAGAGCCGACCCTGGATGCGCGCGACATCCAGGCCGCGGATCAGCCTGGTCAGTGCCAACTGCCCCTCGTATTCGTCGCCATGCGAGCCCGCCATCAAAAGGACGGTCGGCCCCCGCCCGTTGGTGAAGGCTGCGAAGGGTAATGCTATGGTGCCATAGGCCGAACGGTGAACCGAATGTTCGATGCGGATGACGCCGATCTGCCGCCCTGTGGCGTTCAGATCGACCTCGCACCAGACCGAGGCGAGCGACATGATTGGGTCTCCTGGCAAAAAGCGGCAGCCGACTTTCCGGCAGCCGCCGAAAGACTCAGGCTTCGAGCCAGATCCGCTCGATGATACGGTCGCCCGAAAGGTCGGCGACATTGCTCGGCTCGAACCCCTTCACCCGCACCGACTTCGCATCGAGGAAATCCGCGAAGACCGGGATGACGCTCGGCCCCTCATTGTGCAGGAGAGCCTGCAGTTCGCCGTAGATCTCTTTGCGCCTGTCAAAATCGAGCGTGCCCTTGCCTTCCGCCAGAAGCTGATCGAAGCGCTCATTCGACCAATAGCTTTCGTTCCAGCCCGAGCCGGTGCCGTAGATCAGCGAGAAGGTCTGATCGATGGGACGGTTCAGCCAGCTGGACACCGCGAAGGGCTGCTTCATCCAGGTGTCGCTCCAATAGCCGTCCGCCGGGCGGCGGATCACGTTGATCTTCAGCCCGGCGTCCCCGGACTTCGCCGCATAGATCATCGACAGGTCGACCGCCTCGGGAAGCGCCGCCTCGGAGGTGTAGAGGTCGATGGAGAAACTTTCGAGCCCGGCTTCCTTCAGGTGGAATTTCGCCCGGTCCGGATCGAACAGCCGCTGCTCCAGCCCGCTGTTGTAATAGGGGCTGTCGGGCGAGATCGGATGATCGTTGCCCAAAGAGCCGAGTCCGCCCATCACCACGTCCAGCATGGCCTGCCGGTCGCAGCCATACATCAGCGCCTGGCGGATATGGTTGTTGCTGGTCGGCTCGGTATTGGCGGCGCAGATGAAGGTCCAGTGCACCGCACCGGGCGAGCGCACCAGTTCCAGCTTCGGATTGTCGGTGACGAAGGGAACGACCTTGCGGCCCACCTGATTGATCACGTCGACCATGCCGCTTTGCAGCGCCGCAAGCCGCGAGGTGCCGTCGTTGATCACACTGAGGACGACCTGATCGACATGGGCGCGATCCGTTTTCCAATAGTTCGGATTGCGGTCCAGCACCGCCCGGACGCCCGGATCGAAACTCGTCAGCGTATAGCCGCCGGTGCCGGTCAGGTTGGCCCAGTCGGTGAAACCGTCCGGCACGATCATCGCGTGGTAATCCGCGAAGGTCCGCATGAACTCGGCATTCGCGCCGTCGAGCACCACCGTGACCTCGCCCGGCGCGGTGGCTGATATGTCGGTGATCGCATTGAACAGTGACTTGGCGCCCGACGTGGTGTCCTCACCGCGATGCAGGTTGATTGAATAGACCACATCCTGCGCATCCAACGTCTTGCCGTTGTGGAAGGTGACACCGCCGCGGATTTTCAGGACCCAGGTCGTGGCGTCGGAGCTGTCCCAGCTTTCCACCAGTTCCGGCTCCAGGGTGCCGTCGGGCAGGATTTCGACCAGCTGGTTGCAAACCGCCACGCCGATCACCCGCTGCACCTGCTGGGTATAGCCCCGCGGATCCAGCGAATTGTCGGTGCTGCCGCCCGCCATGCCGAGATTGAAGACGCCCCCCTTCACCGGGGTTTCGGCCCGCGCCATCCCGAACGGCAGGATTATGCCGAGCGCGGATCCGGCCGCAAGAAAGCCTCGACGGCTTACAGCAGAGATATGGCTACGGGTCATCCGATTACTCCCTGTTCTCAATTGTTTTTCATCTGCAGGTCGCGCTCGTCGTCCGAAAGGCTGCGCTCCGTATGGATCCGCGATGCCGCAACCGCCGCCTCGTCGTCGCGCGATAGGATCGCCTCGTAGATCGGCTGGTGCCATTCGAGCAGGTCGATGCGGCTCGGCCAGTTCAGTTCCGACCAGCGGTAGAGCCATTCGGTATGGCCCGAGATCATCTCGTATTGCCGTTGCAGCAGCCCGTTGCCGCAAAGCGCGACGATCCCGCGATGGAAACCCAGATCCGCCTCGACCCGCTGCTCCTGCCGGTCCGAGGTCTCGGCCTCGGTGAGCCGCTGATAAAGCCCGTCAAGACGCTGCCGCTTTTCCGCGTCGAGCCCGCACGCCAGCAGGCGGATCGCCAGTTCTTCCAGTGCCCCGCGCAGCTGATAGCTTTCCCGCAGGACCTGGGCGTTGACCTCTTTCACAGTCCAGCCGGCATAGGGGCGGCGGATCAGCAGGTTCTCCGCCTCAAGTGCCGCAAAGGCTGCCCGCACTGTGCCGCGCGCCACCTGCAACTCGTCCGAGATTTCCTGCTCGGTCAGCCGCCGGCCCGGCTCGAACCCGCCGGTGACGATCAGCCGCCGCAAATGCGATGTCGCCCGATCCGAGAGGCTGACTTTCTCAAAGCTCATCGGATTCCTCCCGATGCATTTACGATAGTTGATTGTTAATAATTATCAATCAAAATTTACATCCTAGGGTCAGGCCTTCGGTACCGGGTCGTCTCAGTCAAGCGGTTTTGCGCATGCGGAATGCGTCGTCGAACAGCGGTTTTGCCCCTGGAGCAACTGACCTGCTTGCCTGTTTGTCAGCCTTTGCCTGAGATCGACCCGGATGCATGCTTCGGTCCGTGGTCGGCGCGATGGCCGCCAACCTGATGCGGGTTCAATGCAGTTCCGATGTACCCATCTCATTGG
>JBDHSO010000273.1:0-3659 GCA_039808125.1 Rhodobacter sp.
GGTGGTCGAGAGCGAACTGCCAAGGCTGGTCACCGACTGGCTCTGCGCCACCAGCGCGCCCTCGGCCGCCCCGACCCACGCCCGCGGTCCGCATCTGCCCCATCATCTGCACGACCTGCGGACCTTGCTGCATCATCAGCATGAAGGGCGACTGGCCCGCCGCCAGCATCATCGCGATATCGTTCAGCTGATAGCCGAGCTGGCCGGCATATTGCGCCGCCGCCTGCGAACTCGCGCCAACCACCGCCAGCGCCTGCGGCGCGGCGGCCAGCGCCGCGGCCGCGCGCTCGCGGGCCTCCTGCGCCACCCGCGCACTGATCGCGCCCTGGCGCTCGGCATCCGCGATCTCGTGGAGCAGCTGCTCGTACTGCCGCTGACGGGCGAAGACCGGATCGAACCGCGCCCGCAGCGCATCGAGCGCCTGGCCCTGGCGCAGCGTTTCGGCAACCGAGTCCTCCGTCGCGCGCGCGAGGCCCGTCGTCCGGGCTATCGCCGCCTGGATCGCCGTCTCCTGGCGCCCGATGGCGGCGGTGGAGCCGTCGAACGCAATCCCCGCCGCATCCGCCCGCGCCTGCAACTCGATCAGCGCGCGGGCCAGCTGGTCATGGGCAACCGCCGCCGCGCGCGCGCCGATCGCACCCTGGCGCTCGGCATCGGCGATCTCGTGGAGCAGCTGCCCGTATTGCCGCTGCCGGGCGAAGACCGGGTCGAACCGCGCCCGCAGCGCGTCGAGCGCCTGGCCCTGGCGCAGCGTTCCGGCGACCGACCCCTCCGCCGCACGCGAGAGCCCGGTGGTCCGGCCGATCAGCTCCTGGATCGCCGTCTCCTGACGCCCCGCGGCAGCGGCGGAGCCGTCGAGCGCAACCCCCGCCGCATCCGCCCGTGCCTGCAACTCGATCAGGGAACGGGCCAGAACATCATGGGCAAGCGCCGCCTCGCGCGCGCCGATCGCGCCGATCTCCTCGGCCGCCGCCAGCACCCGCGCGGCCTCCGCAAGAGCCCCGGCATCGGCCACCAGAGGCTGGAGATCGGCGCGGATCATCGCCGCAACCCCCGCCGGGCCGGCCGCCTCGCGCCCCGCAGCCGCCAGCGCGCGGAAATCCGCCGCGGCAATCGCGCCGGCCCGGCCCATGCCGGCGGCATCCGCCGCCAGCTGCTTCAGTTCGGCCGCGACCGCCCGCGTCTCCACCCGGGCCTGGGCGCTGTCGACCGTGATGCTCCCCTGGACCTTGAACGTCATGTCCCGCCGTTCAGCCCCTCGCGGGCTCCTCCTTCGATCAACCGGATGTCCGACCACAGATCCGGTGTCATCGCGATGCCCGCGAGGTCGAACCCCGCGCGCGCCGCCGCATGGTCAAGCCCGATGAACCGGCCGTCGGGTGCCACCCGCCACTGCCCCGAGACCGCAAGAAAGGCCTCGAGCGCCGGCAGGTTCTCCCGCCAGACCGGTTCCGTGCGCAGCCCCGGCAGCGTGGCCGGATCGATCCCGAACGCCAGGGCCTCCGCCGCCATCGCGTCCTGGCCGGGGGGGGGCGGCGGCTAGCCGGCCCTGCGCCCAGGCAAGGCCGACCCCGCGGAGTTTCCCTCCCGCGCCCCCGCGACCGAGCGGTAGTAGCCCCGAAGCACCGCCGACTGCACGAAGGGCAGCGCCAGGACCTGGTCGCGCACCGCATCGCTCCAGGCGAGCGCCGTCCCGGCCTCGTCGGCCAGATCGTCCATGCGGACGACGACGCTGCGCGCCAGCGAAAGAGGATCGGTCTCGCCCGGGGTCTCATCGATCAGCCGGAACCGCACGAGACAGCTCTGGTTCTCGAAGCCGCCGTCGACAGGCACGGAGATCGTCACCTCATGGGTCCATTCCGGGCATCGCGTTATCTTCAGCATCGGGTCTCTCCGGGATCTGGGGTCTGGGGTCTGGGGTCTGGGGGTCTGGTCAGTCAGGTCAGGACCAGCGTCCACTGGTCGTTGCCGATGTTGCGCCGCGGCGTGAACGACAACGGCCATTCGGCCACGTTCTGCTGCTGCTCGATCCCGCCAGGACGCATCATCTGCGCAAGGGGCGCATTCAGGGTGATCTTCCCCCCCGCGGCCGTGCCATGCTGCAGGACGATCGGCAGCCGCTGGGCCGACTGGGCGCGGGCGGCAGGGTTGAAGACCGCCACGGACACCGCCTCGATCCTGAGGTCGATCTTCGCGCTCCTGCCGGTGATCATCACCGATTCCGCCCCGACTCCGACCAGAAACCGCGGCTCCACCTTGACCGCGGCATCGAAGGTGAGATTGCGCAGGACCAGCGCCGTGCCGTCGATCGTGAACAGCGGCGTATTCGCCATGGTGGCGACGAGAGGCTCGCGGAACCCCTGCAATGCGGGCGAGGGGTTCACCACATCCGTCGCCGGCTCGAAAAGCCCCAGGAACTCGAAGTCGAGATAGGGGATGCCCGAGGCCTCGAGCACGAGCTTGAACGTCCCCCGCGCGCCGCGCAGACGATGGCGAATGCCGTCATAGAAGAAATGGAACGTCACCGATTCCGACGCATCGGTGATCGGATTGTAGGTGACGCTCGCCCCGTTGGCGATCGTCTGCGCGCAACCGCAGGCCCGGATCAAAGGTCCCCAGGCCGGGGCCGTCCCGGCAAAACCCGAGGCCGCCAGTTCGACCCGGAAGCTCAGCTTCTGGTGCAGGTCGGCCGGGATCGTCGCATCGGCGCCGAACTCGGGCAGTTCGAGTTCGCGCGGCACGTCCTGGCCCTCCATCGGCGCCAGCCGTACCTGCTGCGCCAGGATCGCGTTCTGCGCGCCGGTCGGTGCGGGATCGGTGCCATAGACCGTCTCGGCCCTGGCGAGCAGAACCTTCTGGTTCCAGAATTTCGCCATGGCTCAATCCTCCCCCGCCGCACCGGCAGGCGGGGCCTGCGCAGCCGCCGGATCGGGCGCCGGATCGGGCGCCGGCCCCGCCGGGGCCTCTTGCGGATCGGGCCTCAGATCGGCGCCGACGCGGATATTGCAGCCGCCCGCCGCGGGCAGCACCGCCGCGGGCATCGCATCTTCGGGGGGTGCGGGTTTCTTCGTCACGGCAGGACCCTCAGTTGGGACGATATGGAAAAATCAAGCTGGTAGAGCGCGATGCCCTTGCGCACGTCGACGAGAAACCCGCGGTTCAGACGCAGGACATCGATCGCTCCGGGCGGCTGCCATCCGGCCAGCGCCGCGACGACGGCCTCGACAAGACCCGAAAGCGCATGGCGCGCCGCCCGGGCAGGCGGTTGCGACGACCGCACCGCCAGAACGACACCCACGACCTCGGTCAGCGCCTGGACATAGGCCCCCGATGCCATCCCGACCGCACCGCCGTTGAAGCCGAGCGGCACCACGAAGGCCGACCGGCCCGCCGAAGGCAGGGCGCCCGCCTCGACCAGCGCCTGCAGTTCGAGCGCCCCCTCGACCCGCTCGACCGCCTGCGAGGCCTCGAGCCGGGCGACGACCAGATCCGCCAGCATCAGATGAACCCCTTGAGCGAGGTTTCCGTCATCGGCCGCGCGCGGTCGGTGAAGACCGCCCCCGAACTGCCCGTCGTCGCCGGTTCCATCCTCGGGATATGATCCGGGTGAGCCATCGGGCGCCATCGGTTCAAGCCCGATGGCGAAGGCGGCGCTTGGG
>JBDHSO010000274.1:0-3597 GCA_039808125.1 Rhodobacter sp.
TCGAACTCGGCCGCGGCACCCAGGACTTGCAGGGTGAACTTGCCCTGCGGCGAGGATGTGTCGATGGGATCAGTCAGCGAGCGGAAAAAGGCACCCTTGGCTTCCAGCCGCTCGATCACCTCCAGCAGATGCGAGAGGGATCGCGCGAGACGGTCGATCCGCACGACGACCAGCGTGTCGCCCTTGCCGATGCGTTCCAACACCCGCGCAAGCACCGGTCGCGCACGATTGCCGCCCGAGGCCTGCTCCTCGTGGATCTCGACGCAGCCCGCGGATTTCAGGGCCTGCGACTGGGGCAGGGGGGTCTGATCCTCGGTCGAGACGCGCGCGTAGCCGATCAGGGGCATAAAATCAGGCCATTTGCAGTTTCATATATCAGCAATAAACGACCGTTTATAAACGGATGCAAGCTGGAACGCTGTGGCGCCGTTTGCGAGAAACCCCTTGGTTTCCGTACAACGAAGGCGATCAGAGAAGCAGCATCAGGCCTCGCGCACGCGTGCTATATAAGGACTGCGAGCTATCCCCGATAAATCACTTGGGTAGTCTGCATAAGGTGTATATTTTGCACATATGAAGCCGCACCTCTCTAACACTAATGACGAATTCGACGAACAGCTGGAGCCTGGTGCGGAGGCAGGAGAACAGTCCGACGAAGATTTGTGGTTCTTGCCCGGCCCAGAGGAAGAGGAACCCGACGACCTCCCACCAGGACCACGGGCGGAGCCAGCTGAAACCTCGATCGTCGACGATTGGACAAAGGCTGAAGCCGGGCTCGCGGCGCGACTGGCCCGGACCGCCGGGCGGCTCGGCGCACTCGATGAGCGACTGCGGCGCGGTCCGGTGGGCTGGCGACATCGGTTGGCGCTGATCGAGGCTGCTGATCTCAGCTGGTTTGTTGGCGACCGGATCAGTGCTGACCGCTTGGCGCTCTGGCTCGCGCTCCGCCTTTCTGGCGCGCAAGAGGACACAGGAACCTTGGGTCGCATTGGATGGGCTGTGAGGCGTCTGACCGGAGGGCCGGGACCGGAGCCCAGCCTGGGCGACTTTCTGGACCGCCGCGATCCCGAGAACATCGCCGAAGACGCAGAACGATTCACGGATCGTGCCGACAGCTGGCTCCATGTGATGTCGGCCGCGCGCCCCTTGCACCCGATCACGCGCGCGTGCCTGGGATTCCACCTTTGGAGCCTTGCAGGCCTCGGCCAACACGGCGACCGAATGGAGGCAGCCGTGACGGCAGCGAGACTTGCCGTCGGGGAAAGCAAGGGCGCCGTCTTCGCGCCAATGGCCATGGGCGGGGCTGGGGGGCTGCGAGCAGGCGGTGCGCCGGCGGTGCGTCTCGCCCGATGGCTGGACGGCTTGGACAACGCTTGCCTCTCGGCGATGCGCCACCTGGACGACATCGAAGCGTGGTCTGCGCGGGCCGCAAAAATCATGGCCCCTCTGTCTGGCAGAACCCCCCCGGCCCTGTGCGCCGTGCTGACCGAATGGCCCCTCGTTTCGGCCCCGATGGCGGAGAAACTGACGAAGTCCAGCCGCGCGGCGGTCCAGCGCAACCTCGCCTGGATGGAAGCACATGGGTTGGTCAGGGAGGTTACAGGGCAAGGACGTTTCCGCTTCTGGCGGGCGAATCTATGATGAAGCAAGCTCCATGGTGGCCAACCTTGATCAGGCCGGGATTACTCCGTCCTTCACCGCCTGACCGTGCAGGGCTAGAGCCGCTGCAAATCGGTTGACCTGCAGCCGCAGCTGCATCGCTCGGACCCGTTCTTCGTAGGCCTCGCGCCCGATCAGCCGCTCCAGATCCCGCTCGTGGAAGCGCCAGTTGTTCACCGGGGCCAGACGTATGAGATCGGCAGCTTCCTGGTCCTTCGCGTCGAGCATTCGCGTGGGTCCGGGTCGCGCGGTGCGCGCGCCTGCACTCCGCCATTTCCGCATGAAGCCCAGCAAATACCCTGCCGGAACCTCTTCATTGCCTCTTGCTCGGTTGAACGCGCGGAACGCATCCCAGATGACTTGGGTGTCGACATTCCAGCAGGGCAGGACGGTCTTCGCCGCCTTGATCAGATCGCCCCAAGGCGTTCGGTGGGCGTTGGATGCAGCCCCGATTTCGATCTTTCCAGCGAACATCATTTTGTTCTTAGAATCTCTAGATAGTGATGTGTCACCTGTGGCTGACACGAGATCTGGCTCGGGCGCAGGGTTATCCACAGCGCCAAATCGGAAGAGCCAAGGCGCGAACTTGCCATGCGGCTTCCAGCGCAGGAGCCCAAGGGTCGAGGATGCCAGCTCAGCCAGCAGGAGGCTCAGATGCTGGCG
Organism: Rhodobacter sp.; assembly: GCA_039808125.1. Lineage (GTDB taxonomy): Bacteria > Pseudomonadota > Alphaproteobacteria > Rhodobacterales > Rhodobacteraceae > Pseudogemmobacter. Next base: position 2,323 of record JBDHSO010000274.1, read on the forward strand.
CGACACGCCCATCTTGTCGGCAAGGGTGCCGAGCGTGAAGGCGGCGGTTCCGCGCTCGAGCCCGTTGTAGCCATCCTTCCAGGCAATGCCGTCCAGAATGATAGTGGCCAGTTTATGGGCCGAGACCGACAGGGAGGTCTCGGTGATGCGGCGCAAAATGGCGCCGGTGGTCAGTTCCATGTGGTGTCGTCCTTCTTTCCAAGGACACCGGACCATCGGGCAACAAAAATTTGTTCCAGCAATGCACTTGCCGGTTGAACGGATCCGAAGCTCGCGCTAAATTCCCTTTGCTACGAAGGAATTAGGGCGGCGTCGGATCTATGGTCTGGCGTCGTTTTCTTTCCTGGGGTTGCGGTTCTTTCGGGGTGATCAGGGATGTGTCGGTGCGGCGGAAACCGCCTCAGTACCGGACCTCTTCGAAGCCGTAGGTGCCCTCGTAGTCCTTCCAGTCCACGAAGACGCTGCGGAAATAGTAATCGTTGCAGCCCGACGAAGGGCTGAAGGCGGAAGCGGGCGGCAGCTTGTCCACACTGCTTCGATGCCAGGCATAGTCGCCTTGCTCGCCATAGGTGCCCAAACGAACTGTCGACCACACATTGCAGTCGCCATCGCTGCTCCGGTGTCGGCGGTATTCGGTCTGATAGACCCGGATCGAGCGCGCGAAATCATAGGCGGGATCGGAAATGTCGACGTCGGCTTGGTCCTGCACGGGGACGAGGTCCGGGAAGGGCAGGGCGGGTAGCGACAGTTGCGGCGGTGACGACGGCTGGAACGCAATGTTGAACAGGCGCTCGACTGGCGTTTCTCGGTGGAACTCCGCATGCATCGGACAGTTCCAGATTTGCAGTGGCGGCTCGACCGGCCAGGGCGTGATGCGGGCGATGAAGACCGCACGAGCATGGGCACATTCGGCAGAAGCAGGCCAGCCGCCCGCGAGGCAGAGCAGGATCGCACAGTCGACTGGATAGGCCGCAGCGGGGGTGGCAAGCGAGATCAGCGCGGAGGCACCGAGGCCGGCGGCAAGTCTGCGAAGGGTCATGGGAAGAATTCCTTGAAGAGGGGAGGGGGGCTGCGTTCTGGGCCGATGCGGCATCAATCGTCCGGCGCGGGACCGAGCGCTTGATAGTCGGCGATCGCCCGGTTGACCTCCGCCGTAACCTCAGCCCGGGCGGATTCGAGACAGTGCAAGTAGGTCTGTGCGTCGTCGAAGTAGATGACGTATTCTTCCCGAATCTCAGAGGCATAGGTCACACGGGTAGCTTCGTCGCGGACCGG
>JBDHSO010000275.1:0-3569 GCA_039808125.1 Rhodobacter sp.
GGCAGTCCGGGCGGCGGGCTGCGCCCGACCAGCATGGGTTTGCCGAGGTTGATCGCCGGGCGGGCGCAGGCCTCCCATGCTTCGAAGGCGGCGAGGTTGCCGGACGCCTGTTCCTGCGCCCAGCCCTCCAGGACCGGCATGAGTTTTCCCGCCGGACGGGCGCGCTCAAGCGCCGCTTCCATCCTGTCGTCATGCAGTTCGCTCAGGAGGTTCATGGAACTGGAGGCCATTTCCCTGGCTGCGCTGTCGTCGATCCTTGTCGAATCCGCTGCCATGAGGGGCGCGCGCGCCTTGCGGATCATCTCCGCGACCGGCGTTCCGGGTGCCGCGGCCCCGGGGCCTCCCGCAACATGGCGATCACTCCGGCCGCATCATCGGTGGGCGGATCGGCTCCGAGCGGATCGTCCGCGACCGGACGAGCGCCTTTATGGCAATTGCGGGGCGATGGACGGGGTATTGGTCAGGCCCGCCCGAATGATCGCATGACCTCGCCCGCCTTCGTCACCCTCACGACGGGACCGATGACGCGGTATTTCCGCCCGGCGATCTTCACCTTGCCGGTCGGTCGCCCAGGCGATGCGCGACCAGATACAGTCATCATGGGCAGCGAGTTCCTCAATCCAGCCCGCCGCAGGGGCCTCGGTTTCCTTGTGGCGATCCATGGCACGGTCCATGTCAACCGGCATGCAGGGCTCCAGATGGCGGCGGGACCGTTCGATCACGGATGCCATGTCCTTCACGACCCACGGCCCGCGCCGGTCGTTCAGGTCGAACTTGCCGGAGGGCAGCAACTGCACCCAGCTTTCGGACTTGCTGCCTCGATCTGCGGCAGCGGGACGGTGCCCACGTCTTCCGTGAGATCTGGCATCGGATCAACCCTGCAAACAGGGCGAGACGAGGAGTTCGGCCGAACCGCGCCAGACGCTGGTTCCTCCGCTGGCGAGGTCTTGCGCCGTCAGCACCTCCCGCGCGGCCCTTTCCAGGGCCGGCGGAACCACGGGAGGGTTCGGCGTCACGCCCATGATGCGCCCACCCTCATGGCGCATGCCCTGCATCGCGATCCGGGCGGCTTCATAGTTTGCCGCAGTCAGAGGTTGCCTCGACCCACAGGCGAATTGCCAGGGTCCGAACCCGGCGTTCACCCGCGCCCGGACGCCATGGATGTATGCGTCGCGGAGAAACACGCCGCTGTCGCTGTCCTTGTCCACCCGTGCATCTGGCAGGGAATGCGTGTCTGGAAGACGAGCGGCTTGACGGGGCGGCTCACGTCCAGAAGGAACCAGGGAGTTCCGGTGCCACCGCCGAAGTTCGAGACCGGGGTTTCGGCATCGCCGGAAAGCACCACCGGATGATCGGCATCGAAGAAGGGCTGGCCATCATAGCATTCGGCTGTGAAGCCGTTCTTCAGCACCTCGAACACCAGTTCGTCGGGATGCGAGGCGGCGGCATGCGCCATCATGTTGATCTGCGGCGAATAGACGCCGAGGCGATCATCCTCGATATCCTCGCGCCGAACCCGGATGGTGCTTTCGAACTTGCGGTTTTCCAGCATGTAGCGGGCGGTGGCGACGCCCTTGATATGCCGTTCGCCCAGCCATTCCCGCATCTGGGGCATGCCCGAGAGCCAGCCATAGGTCTCATTCGAGCCGGTGGACTTCACGTCCATGGCGATCTTGTTCCAGAAGGTCGGCGTGGCCTGGACGGCCTTGTTGAAGGCGGTATTGAAGCCGCTGAACATCTCGTTGAGCAGCGTTGCGGTGATATCCATGGTCAGTCTTTCACGGGTTGAAGGGAGGGTGTGGCGGCAAGCTGCGAACGGAGCTTGCGAACCCACATGCTGGTGACGCCGTGCCGGGCGGCGATCTCATTGGCGGTGAGGCCGGAGGTCAGGATGTCCCGGCGGAGGCGCAGCGATTTCTGGATGCGTTCGGTGTGGCCCCATGAAGGCACGTCCAGCTTGCAGCCGCCGAAGTGATCGACCAGGATAGCGGCGACTTCCGGCCCGAGCGTTTCGAGCAGATAACCGGACACGGTTGTCGGCACGTCGATGCGCCGCCCGCCGAATGCCTCGACCAGGGCGGAAGATGCAGCTTCGCCGCATGCCTCATTCAGAAGGACGATGACATTCGCGGTCGAGCACACCCGCATGGACAGACCTCCGACTTCCTGCCAGAAATCCTAGTCAAGTGGGCAGAGGTTTTGCCGTGGGTAGTAGTTTCAGGGGCGGAGCGCCGTGGATGGCTGACAAGGACGGAAAGGCTACGACAGGGCAGAGACCATGTTATGCGATGTTCCATACCTTTGGCCCCAACGGCGAAGTGCGTTCCTTCCCGGCCGATCAGGGGACACAAGAACGATGGGAGGGCATTCGGCAATTGATCCTGGGCAAGCTGGCCGAACGGGCCGCCCGGATGCCGAAGCGCGAGCCTGTCGAAACCGGCCCGATGCTGGTTCGCCGCGCGGAGCCGGGTCTGTTCGATGTTGCGGCCTGGCAGCGCTACCTTGCGGAATACGAAGGCGACGATCCGACCGAGTTTCGCGACGCCGTGATCGAATATGCCAAAGCTCACCTTGCGGTAATTTCATGCCCTGCCGCGCCCGAATCCGGCAGCGTGCAGGAAATGGCCACGGAGCCGCGTTCTGACGCTGGATAGGGAAAGCCCCGCCGAAATCACGCATGGCCGTTTTTGAAGGCGCTCCGGCGTTTTTGAACGGTGTTGGGCGCGGGAGGGTCGGCTTTCTCTCTCGTTGCGGCCTGCCTGACCCGGGAAGACGAAGGGCGGCACCTGCCGGCACCGCCCTTCGCACACCACATATTATGCGCATCACGCCATTCGGCGCGGCCGGGACTTCCAAGCCTTCAGCGCCGTGATGGCCTTGCGCGCGCCCTCCATGGTCAGGAAACGCATGCTGTCCACCTTGAACCACTTCTTCAGCCAGCCGGTCAGCGCCGCGTCGTCGCAGACCCTCGCGCCGTGAACCTCGCGCCAAAGTTCGCGGATCAGTTCCAGTTGCGCGAAGGTCGCCATGCCGGGCCGGTCGCCATAGCGCGGGGCCGCGCCTCTGCCGACCGGCCGGAAGCCGCAGTATTCGGCAAAGCCCATCATCGCCTCGAAGCCCGCCTGATCGAGTTCGGTCGAACTGGTCACGCCGGCGATGCGAACCAGCGCCTGCCGGTAAAGATCGTCATCCCAGCCGAGTTTCGCCTTGGCGATATGCAGGATCGCCTTCTGCGGATTGCTGATCGTCATGCCAGTTCCTCCTTGTGAAGATCAGACTGCTTTTCCGCTTCGCGCCGCGCGCTGATGGCCGACCGCACCTTGCGGTCAATCATCTGAAGCGCCGAGATTTCGATTTCATCCGCCGCCCGCAAAGCCCGGCCAAGAAGCCGAAGGGTTGACGCGGTTGCCATGCCTTCAGTGGTCACGCTGCGGGCGTCCAAGTTGTCGGAAAGCCCGTCCAGCGCCTGCAACGTGTCGTTCACCAGCCCGATCAAGTCCGGGATCGCCGTGTCGATCTCGCGGCACTCTCCATCTGTCAGCGTAATCGACACATCAGCCCCGGCAAGG
>JBDHSO010000276.1:0-3550 GCA_039808125.1 Rhodobacter sp.
CTCTTTGCCGGCGGCGGCGCGGCGCGCGGCGTCTCGGGGCCGTCGCGCTGGGGCTATCTGTCAGGTAACGGCCTGCTGACGGCCACCGTTCTCGGCCGGCTTGCCGGCAGCGCCGCGGCGACGACGGCGGCCGCGGCCCGGGCAAGGGGCACGGCCAATGTCTGACCCCCGGTCGCAGCAAGGCAAGGACCCGCCGATGTACCGCATTCTGGTGATCGTTCCCTTTCCCATGCCCGAAGAGCAACTGGCGCTGCGCCGCGCCCAGGCCGCCAAGGCAGGCCTGCCGTCGGGGGTGGATCTGGCCTTCCGCCCCGTGCGGGCCGCACCCGCCAACTATTCCAGCGCCGCCGATTCCGCGCTGGCCGAAATCGGCATCGTCGCGGCCGGCGCCACCGCGGGCGAGGAGGGATTCAATGCCGTCTGCATCGACACGATGAGCGATTCCGGCATGGCCGCCCTGCGCGCCCTGCTGCCGATCCCCGTGGTTGGACCGGGGCGGGTGTCGATGCTGACGGCCGCGATGCTCGGGGATCGGTTCAGCATCCTGATGATGTGGGATCGCTGGCGGCATCTCTACACGAAGGCGCTGACCGAGACCGGCCTTGGCCAGCGCTGCGTCTCGATGCGCGACATCGGCATGGCGCCGGACAACCGCCGCCTGCTGGCCGGCAAGGAGGCGGAGGTGTTTCCGCGCCTGCTTGCCGCCGCGCGGGCGACGATAGAAGAGGACGGCGCCGAGGTGATCCTTCTCGGTTCGACCACGATGCACCAGGCGCATGACTATCTGGCCGAGCGCCTGCCTGTGCCGGTGATCGATCCGGGCCCGCTGTGCTACCGCACCGCGCTGACGTTGCTGTCGCTTGGCCTTTCGCATTCCCGCGCCGCCTATCCCGCGCCGCTGGCCCCGCTGCCCGGCATGTTCGCGGCCATGGCTGCGACGGCCAGACCGAAATGAGGAAGAGGAGAACGTGATGCCCCGGATTCTTGTCATCGTGCCTTTCGCGCTGGATGCCGATGGCGTGCGGCGGCGGCAGGCCCAGCTTTCGGCGGTGCAACTTGCCCCCGACAGCACTTTCGTCTTTCGCCCGGTGAAAGCCGGCCCCAGTTCGTTCATGAGCCCGCACGACTTCGCCTTGATGGATGTCGCGATCTTCGAGGCCGGCGTCACTGCCGAGGAAGACGGGTTCGATGCGGTCTGTATCGACACGATGAGCGATTCCGGCATGGCCGCCCTGCGCTCGGTGCTCGACATTCCGGTGGTTTCGCCCGGACGCGCCTCGATGCTGTTCGCGCTGACGCTGGGATCCAAATTCTCGGTTCTGGCGCAATGGGAACCCGCGCTCTACCGCTACCGCCATGCGGTGCGGGAGTACGGCCTTTCGGCGCAATGCGCATCGGTCCGCTCCTTCGGGATACCGCCCGATTTCGACACGCTTCTCGGCGGCAAGCAGGAAACCGCCTTTCCGAAGATGCTGGAGACCTGCATGGCCTGCATCAAGCAGGACGGCGCCGAGGTGATCTGCCTGGGCTCGACCACGATGCACGAGGCGGCCGCCTGGCTGGCCGAACGGCTGCCGGTGCCGCTGATCAACCCCGGACCGCTGACCTACAAGCTGGTCGAAACCATGCTGGCGCTGGGGCTGCGCCAGTCGCGGGCGGCCTACCCCCAGCCGATCAGCCCCGAACTCGGGCTGCTGCACGCGATGATGGACGGCGCGCGCGCCCATGCCGGCGGAAGCAAGACATGATGGCGGGGTCCGACGACATCCGCCTGCGCCCGCGCCGCCCCGCCGCCGCCCCGCCCGCCGCGCGACGTGCCGAGTTGCAGCGTCGACGGCGGGCGGCGGGGGAACCGCGCACGCGGATGCAGGTCCTGGCGCTGCGGCTGGCGCTACCCCTCGTTCTGGTCGCGCTCTGGGCGATGGCCGCGCACTCGCCCGGGGTTGCGCCGGTCCTTCCCGGGCCGGAGGCGGTGCTGGCGACGCTGTGGCAGATGACGACGAGCGGGGAGTTGTTCGTCCATGTCGCGGCCAGCCTGCAACGCGCCTTTGCCGGCTTTGTCGTCGCCGGCATCATCGGCGTCACCATCGGCCTTGCCATGTCGCAGTCGCGGCTGGTGAACGACATCCTTGCCGGCCCGGTCGAACTGCTGCGGCCGATCTCGTCGATCGCCTGGATTCCGCTGGCGATCCTGTGGTTCGGCATCGGCTTCAACAGCGTGGTCTTCGTGATCGTCGCCTCCTGCGTCTTCATCATCCTGCTCAACACGCTGGCGGCGGCACAGAACGCCGACCGCGACCTGGTGAATGCGGCGCTGACGCTGGGCGCCACGCCACGCCAGATTTTCACCAAGGTCACGGTGCCCAGCGCGATGCCCGGCATCATGCTTGGCCTGAGGATCGCGATGACCGGAGCCTGGGGCGGCGTGCTGATCGCCGAGATGATCGCCACGCGCGAGGGGCTTGGCTACATGATCGTGCGAGCCCAGGCCTCCTACCGGCCCGACATCGTGATCGCTGGCATGATCGTGATCGGAATGGTCGGCTATGCGCTGAACCGGCTGTTTCTCGCCCTCCAGCGGAGGATTACCCATGTCTGACCGACCGAACCTTGCCCGCGCCCTGGCGCTCGGCGCGCTCGGCGTCCTTCTGCTGATCGTACTGCCCTGGACCCTTGCCGTTCTGTCGGGTGTGCGGCCGATCATCCTTCCATCGGGCTGGCAGCTTCTCGACGCCGCCGGCTTCCTGATGCGGACCGACACGCTGCTGCATGCAACCTGGGTCAGCCTGGTGCGGGTGAACCTGGGCTTCCTGCTGGCCGTCGTGACCGCGGTTCCCTTGGGGATCGTGCTGGGGCGCAGCCCGCTGCTGTTCGCAGCATTCGAGCCCGTGGTCGAATCCTTCCGCTTCGTGATCCCCTTCGCCTGGATTCCGCTGGCGATCCTGTGGTTCGGCACCAGCGAGTTCGGCAAGCTCTTCATCATCTGGTATGCCGGCTTCTTCGTCCTGCTGCTGCCCACGATCGAGGCGGTGCAGGGCATCGACAAGGATCTGATCGCCGCCGCGCGCACGCTTGGAGCCACGCGCTGGACGATCTTCTGGCGGGTGGCCTTTCCCGCCATCGTGCCCGACCTTCTCCTGGCCATGCGGGTGGCCTTCGCTGTCTGCTGGATCGCGATCCTGGCGGCCGAACTCGTTGCCTCGCGGGCCGGGCTTGGCTACATGATCACCGATGCCCGCGAATTGCTGCAAACCGAGGTGGTGATCATCGGAATGGTGGTGATCGGCTGCATCGGCGCGATCTACAACGCCTTTTTCATCCGTCTCCAGCGGCTTGTGCAATACTAGGGAGGGCACGATGTCTCACATGATCGAGGCGCGGCAACTGACGAAGCGCTATGTCAACGAACGCACCGGGCGCGAGGTGCTCGCGCTGGATCACGTCGATTTCACCATCGCAGCCGGAGAATTCCTCTGCCTCGTCGGGCCAAGCGGCTGCGGCAAGAGCACCTTCCTCCAGATGGTCGCGGGGCTGGAACAGGTGACGGAGG
>JBDHSO010000277.1:0-3527 GCA_039808125.1 Rhodobacter sp.
GGTGGCCGAGTGGTCGAAGGCGCACGCCTGGAAAGTGTGTATAGGTCAAAAGCCTATCGTGGGTTCGAATCCCACCCCATCCGCCAGTTTCCAGTTGCGAATCAACGGGATGGGCCTCGCGAGGTCAGAAAATTCCCTGTTTCCATGGGGTTTTGCCGATGGCGACCGAACCTCAGAGACTGGCGGAACCGGCAAATTCGGTCTCGAAACGGCTTTTGTCTCTTTTCACCCGAACCTCGCTCAAAAAGGTTCGGATTATAAATGTGGCTGTTTTTCAGTATGTTGACTGTTTGATCCAGTGGCGCAGTTTTCGGCGCGATCCCGGCAGGCGATGCAGTTTGAGAATCCGGGGTGGGCGTGAAAGCGCGCAATTCCGGGTAGCGATGGCGGGGCATCATGGCGCCCCGAACACCGCCTCCTCCTGCTTCGCCCACGGCAGTTCGGCGGCGGCGGCCACGTCTTTCACCGACACGGCGGGCGACATGCGCTGGATCAGCAGCCTGTCCAGCACAGCGGGCGCGAGATATGCCAGCCGCAGCATCCGCCCGATATAGCGGTCCGAGATGCCCTCGGCCTCGGCAATATCCTGTATGGTCGCGACTGTGCCACTCTCCAGCTTGCGCCGCCAGCTCCACGCCTTGGCGATCGCTTTCAGGACATGCGGGTCCACCCCGCCGGTGTCCTGCACCAGATCGGCGGGCGGCACGATCTTCGGCCGCCCGTTGCGTTTGCGGATGGTGAGCGGGATGAACACCCGCATGGTGGTGGGCGCGCTCATGCTGCCATCTCCTGTTTTGGCGTGACCATTTCCCGGATAACGGACCCGAGGCCCTCGGTGCGAAGATCGACCGCGAGGCCATCGGCGCTGACCGTGACCCGCTCGATCAGCAGCCGGGCGATGCGGGCCTGCTCGGCTGGGAACAGCGATTCCCACAGCCCATCAAAGCCCGACAAGGCGGTGACCACATCCTGCTCGTCCATGTCCGGATCCGCGCGGCGCCCAGCCTCCACCGCCCGCGCCGCCACCTCCGGGGTGCGCAGCAGCGAGCGGATGTGCTGGACGACAGCCGTTTCCACCATGCCGGCATTCAGGCGCACGAACCCGCCGCGGCCTTCGCCGGCGCGGTTCCGGATCGCGTCCATCGAGGTGTAGTAGCGATAGAGCCGCTGCCCCTTGCGGGTGAACGTGGGCGTCATGGCGATGCCCCGATCCGTGAAGATCAGCCCCTTCAACATCGCCGGGGTCTGGGTGCGGGTGTTGGCCGCCCGTTGCCGAGGGCTTTCCTGCAGGATGGCATGGACCGCATCCCACAGCGGCTGGTCAATGATCGCCTGATGCTCCCCGGGATAGCTGGTGCCCTTGTGGACCGCTTCGCCCAGATAGAGCCGGTTGCGCAGCAGCTTGTAGAGGAACCCCTTGTCGATCGGCTTGCCCCGCTTGTTGAGGGTGCCTTTCGCCACCAGCTCGCGCGTCAGCAGCGTCGCCGATCCCAGTTCGACAAATCGCTGGAATATGTGCCGGACCGTGGCGGCCTCGGCCGCGTTGATCACAAGCTTGCGGTCAACCACATCGTACCCCATCGGCACGAACCCGCCCATCCACATACCCTTGGCGCGGGAGGCCGCGAACTTGTCGCGGATGCGTTCGCCTGTAACCTCGCGCTCGAACTGGGCAAACGACAGCAGGATGTTCAGCGTCAGTCGCCCCATCGAGGTCGTGGTATTGAACGCCTGCGTCACCGAGACGAAGGTCACGTTGTTGCGGTCGAAGGCCTCGACCAGCCTGGCGAAGTCCATCAGCGAGCGCGACAGGCGGTCGATCTTGTAGACGACGATGACGTCGACGAGGCCCGCTTCCACGTCCTCCAGCAGGGCTTTCAGCCCCGGCCGATCGAGCGTGCCGCCCGAAAACCCGCCGTCGTCGTAGCGTTCGCGCATGCAGACCCAGCCTTCGGCGCGCTGGCTGGCGACATAGGCCTCGCAGGATTCCCGCTGGGCATCGAGCGAGTTGAACTCCATGTCCAACCCTTCCTCGCTGGATTTGCGGGTATAGACGGCGCAGCGCAGCCGCCGCCGGGGTGTGATGTCGGTCATGCCGCGTCCTTCCGTTCCCGCAGGCCAAAGAAGCGGTAGCCGTTCCACTGGGTGCCGGTGATGGTGCGCGCGATCGCCGACAGGGATTTGTATTTACGGCCCTGCCAGTCGAATCCGTCGTTCAGGACCGTCACCACATGCTCGGTGCCATCCCATTCGCGCACCAGCCGGGTGCCAATAACCGGGTTACGCGGATCGCTGATCACCGACTTTCTGACCTTCCTGCCCTCGGCCTCGTCGGCCAGCGCATCGAGCAACTGGCGCGCGGGCTTCGAGAGGCCGCCGAAGGTCAGCTCCTGGATCCGGTAGGCCAGGCGCTGTTCCAGGAACGGGCGGCTGTTGTTGGGCGGCGCGGTGCCCAACAGCTTCTCCCATTCGGCCTTCAGCTGTCTGACCGTCATCGCCTTCAGCGCCGCCAGCCTCGCCAGCACCTGCGCATTGTCGTCCTGTTTGTGCATCATCGTCCTCCGATCCGGGCACTGCGCCCGGGACGACTGACGCTCTTGCCGGCCGACAAGCCAAGCGAACTGTCTCCGCGATCGGCAGATAAAGAACTGGACTGTTCGCGCAGCCGCAAAACACCGGCCGCCACGATCCGCCCCAACTCGGCGATCCGGGCATCGGGCGTCATCCGCGTGGGGCAAAGGCCGTTTTCCCCGCTCATGCGGCGATCCTTGCGGGTGCGCCGCACACCAGTCTGATGATGGCATCGCGGTTCCAGTGGAATCTGAGCTGGCAGTTGGCGTCATATTTGGAATAGCCGAAGTCCATTGGCGACACCTCGACCCCGGCGCGGCGCAGGCAACCAAGCTGTTTTGCCGATGCCGGTTCCCTTAGCCAGCGACGGCTCTTGGCGGCCGCCAGGCTGCTTTCGGCGGAACGCAGAAAATCGTCCGCTTCGGCGAGCGCCTGGACGCGGGTGCCGATCGCGATCTTGCGCGGGGCACCGGCTTTCGGTCCGCCCAGTGCGTGCCAGAGGGTGCCATCGTGAAACACGCCAGCCCAGGCATCGAAGCCGCTCGCGATCAGCGATTCCCCGTCGCCGCGGATATCGCACCACTGGAACGGAGACTGGTTGAGCAGATCGATTTCGAGCAGATCGAAATCGGTCAGGAGGCGCTTCTCACCAACTTCGCGGGCGAAGATGTGCCCGCAAAACGGACATTCCCCCGCACCCAGCGGAATTTCCGCCTGACAGTCCGGGCAGGTCTTGTAGGGCGCGTCGCCTGGCTCGCTGGTATCGTCGTCCAGCGAGATTTCCTGTTCGAGGCAGCCATGACGGATCGCCGCACCGGCAAAGTCGAGAATGACGCAGTCGGTCTTGATGATTCCGGGATAACGCTGGGGGTCGACCTTGCGCAGCCCGCGCCCGATCGCCTGGATGAAGGTGCCCTTGTGCAGCATCGGCCGCAGGATGCCGATGCAGCCGACCG
>JBDHSO010000278.1:0-3511 GCA_039808125.1 Rhodobacter sp.
TCTTCTCCCACGTAGAGATGAGCTTGAATCACACGACGATGGTCAAGGGAATCCCTCTTTTGTCAACATGACCTAGCCCCCCCTACAGAGAGCCGGGCTCGCAGGCCTTGAAAGCGCCGTGCGCGGGCTTCGGCTCCCGGGGCTTCAGGACCCGCAGATTGCCCACCCCATGGCGCCGCAGGCAGCGGTCGAGGCCCGAGCGGGAGACATGCGGGTCAGGAACTCGCGCACCACGGCGAGCAGATCGTCGAGCGGCAGAAGAAGCGCCTTGCGCAGCGCCACCGCCATCGCCTCCTGCGCCGGTGTCAACGTCGCCTGCAAGCGGTGCGGCCTATGGCTGCGGTCGTGAACGTCGTCGCGGCTCCGCCACTTCCATACCGTCTGCCCGGAAATGCCGTAACGCTCCGCCAGCCGCCACGCCGGTTCGCTGCTCGCCTGGATCGCGGCCCGGATCCTCGGTGTCGTGGTGGCCTGCCTGTGCAGAGAGATCAGCATGCTCCCGCCCCCTCCCGAACCTCGCGCAGGAGCGACCTTGCCATGAGAAAGGCAGAGCGGCGGCGGCCTATCCGATCATCCGGGATGGAACAGCTAGCTGCGCAGCAGCTTCGACACCTGACCGAACAGCAGCGTGTTCGTGGCCAGGATCGAGCCGGTCTCCAGCGGATCCTGGCCCTCGCGCAGTCCCTCGACCATGCCTCCCGCCTCCTTCACCAGCAGAAGGCCCGCGGCGATATCCCAGGGCTTGAGCTCGCGCTCCCAGAACCCTTCGTACCGGCCGGCCGCAACATAGGACAGGTCGAGCGCCGCCGCCCCCCAGCGCCGCATGCCGGCCGTCGCCGGCATCAGCTGCGCCAGATCTTTCAGCATCGCCGGCAGGGTCTGTTTGGCGCCGAAGGGCACGCCGGTGGCGAAGATCGCCTCGTGCAGGTATCGCCGCCCCGAGACGCGCAGCCGCCGGTTGTCGTTGAGCCAGGCGCCCGCGCCCTTCTCGGCCCAGAACATCTCGTCCTTGGCGGGGTCGAAAACCACCCCGGCGACGATCTCGCCCTTGTGCTCCAGCGCGATGGAAATCGCCCAGTGCGGCAGGCCGTGCAGGAAGTTGGTCGTCCCGTCCAGCGGATCGACGATCCAGCGCCGCGTCGGATCCTGCCCCGGGGTGCCGCCCGTCTCCTCGCCGAGCCAGCCATAGGTCGGCCGCGCGCCGAGCAGGTCTTCCTTGATCATCCGCTCGGCTTCGCGATCGGCGCGCGAGACGAAATCGCCCGGCCCCTTGGACGAGACCTGAAGGTTCTCGACTTCGCGGAAATCCTTGACCAGCGAACGCGCCGCGCGCCGGGCGGCCTTGATCATCAGGTTCAGGTTGGCGCTTCCCTGCATGGGCGGTCTCCGGGGCGAAAGGGCGGGTTGGCAACCGCGCGGTTCCTACAGGCAAAGCCGCCGGAAGGAAAGAGCGGGCCGGCCTCGCCGCCGCATTGCCCTCGGTTGCGCCACGCCGCGCGGCCGCGCTCCAGGCGGGATCGACATTCCGGATTCCCGCAGAGGGGCTTGAGTGATTCATGGGACACCCTGTGATGGATCTCGGGGCTCAGGATGGCAACGCAGCGTTATGATCCGAGCGATGTGCAATGGGCGCGGATCGCGTCGCTCCTGCCGGGCAAGGCTGGCGGCCCGGGTCGGAGCGGTGCCGATAATCGTTTGTTCGCAAACGGATGCTTGTGGGTCCTGCGCTCTGGCGCGCATTGGCGCGACTTGCCGGAGCGCTGTGGAAAATGGAAGACAGCCCATCGCCGGTTCAGCCGCCGGTGCCATGCCGGGGTCTGGGAGCGGGTCTTCGAGACCCCGGCGGCCGACCGGGACAACCAATACCCGATGATCGACATCGAGCCGGTGAACGCCATCGGTTCGAATGGGCCGGCGAGGATCGTTCGGGCACACCAACAGGCGGCGGGCGGAAAAGGGGGTGAAGCATCGAACGCCATCGGTTCGAGTGAGATGCTGAACGAGATCAGGCGTCGGGGCGGTCCCGGGGTGGACTGACCACCAGGATCCACATGCTGGCCGATGCCTTGGGAAGACCGCTGCGCTTTGTCATCACCCCGGTCAGGCCAATGACATCGCGGCAGCGCCCAGGCTGCCTGATGGGCAGGACGTCCGGGCCGTGACGGCGGACAAAGCCCATGACAGCAACGCCTTGCGCGACCAGACCGCGGACATGGGCGCGCTGGCCGTCATCCCTGCAAGCCGCAGCCGGAAGGTGCCCATTCCCCATGACGCGGCCCTCTGCCGCCACAGAAACCGCATCGGGCGCTGCTTCAACCGCCTCCAGCACTTCCGCCGCTTCGCCACCCGCCACGACCGCAGAACCATCCACTTCACCGGCTTCGTCCTGCTCGCAGCCGCTATGACCCGGTTGGCTTGAATCTCGATCCGGCATAGGTGTTTGATCCTGCGGTTTGATGGTGCGATTTTTTCTTTGGCATGGAAGGCTGCGCTATGGGACAGGTTCGTCACGGCGGCGCCACGATCGAGCCATGAGAACCCCACGGGTCCGAGTGACCATGGCGAGGGCGCGCTGTCCGGGCAGCAATACGAGCCGATCGCAGTCGAAGACCTGCCCGCCATCGGTTCGAGGGCGGGTCCGAGGGCTCGCGCAGTTGAGCCGGGAGCCTGGTATCGACCCCGAGACCGTTGCGAAGTGGCGCAAGCGCGCGACGGTATCCGCGGTTTTTGCAGATGGTCGGCGGCAGCGGTCTGCCGGTTGTCCACCCAGCTTGGCGCCGGTACCGGCCCCCCGGCCGGGTGTCGCGGCCCGGTCCCCATGTCCGCTCGTCCGCGCCGACCTCTGTGATAACAATCCGGGGCCATCCCTGAACGATATTCCTATTTTGCCGCCGGACACGGCGATTGCCTCCGAAAACGTTGCAAAAACTCTGGCCGGGATTAAGCTTTTGCGATGACTCAGGTCAGCCAAGAAATTTCCATTTCGATAATTTTGGGGGACTACCGAGATGACTGTCGTCAACGGGAGTGCGAATAACGATTTTATTCACCACCTTGGGGATGGGCTGGTCCCACCGCCAGGCGCGGTTGAGGTGACGGGCGTCACCACAGGAAACGACGAGATTCTGGCCGGCGCCGGCAATGACACGCTTTATGGCGGTGCCGGCAACGACACGCTGGATGGCGGCACCGGCGCCGACAGGATGTATGGTGGTACCGGCAATGACCGCTACTATGTCTATGGCACCGGCGATGTGGTGGGCGAGGCGGCGGGCGCCGGCACCGATCTGGTCTACAGCAGCATCAACTACACGCTGGGGGCGAATGTCGAGAATCTGACCCTGCTGGGCAGCGCGGGGCGGAGTGGCACCGGCAACACGCTGGCGAATTCGATGGTCGGCAACAATGGCAACAACTCGCTGAGCGGGCTGGCCGGCAATGACACGCTTTACGGCGCGGCCGGCAATGACACGCTGGACGGCGGCACCGGCAATGACAGGATGTATGGCGG
>JBDHSO010000279.1:0-3497 GCA_039808125.1 Rhodobacter sp.
GTAACCGTGGGGGGGGTGGTTGTCACGAACGCCACCTTGCACAATGAAGACGAAATCATCCGCCGCGATGTGCGGGTGGGTGATACCGTTGAAATCCAGCGCGCCGGCGATGTGATTCCGCAGATTCTCGGGTGGACGGGCGACCCTGCCCTGCACCGGCGGCGCCCGCCATTCCAATTCCCCGATCACTGCCCGGAATGTGGCAGCCTTGCCACCCGCGAGGCAGACGAAGCCATCCGCCGCTGCACGGGCGGCCTGGTCTGCCCGGCGCAACGGTTCGAGCGCCTGCGCCATTTTGTGTCGCGCCGTGCCATGGATATCGACGGATTGGGGCCAGAAGGGTTGCAACTCTTCCTTGATCTCGGCTGGGTTGATACGCCGGCTGATCTTTACCGTCTGTCCGCCCATGCCGATGCCCTGCGCCAGCGCAAAGGCTGGGAGGACAAATCGGTCGCCAATCTGCTGGCCGCCATCAACGCCAGCCGCGCCCCGGCACTTGGCCGTTTTCTTTATGCGCTGGGCATCCGCCACATCGGCGAAGTGACCGCGCGCGACATTGCCCGCACCTACCCGCAATGGCCCGACATCGAGACGCTGCTGGCCGGGCTTGTCGCCTGCGAGCCCCAGGCGGCACCGGGCGAATCCTCCGCCAGATTCGAAAGCCGGCGCAACCTCGAACTGGCGCGCCTCGTCAGCGTGGCGGGCGTCGGGCCGGAAGTCGCCGCTAGCCTGCGCGATTTCTGGGCAGAACCACATAACCGTGCACTCGTCCACGCCCTGCTGGCAGAAGTGACGCCGGTGACAACGCCTGGCACCACGCTCGCATCACCGCTGTCCGGCAAGACCATGGTGTTCACGGGAACCCTCGCCGGGATGAGCCGCGATGAAGCCAAGGCCCGCGCCGAGCGGCTGGGTGCGAGGGTGACGGGCAGCGTATCGGCAAAAACCGATATCGTCGTGGCCGGTGCCGACGCCGGATCGAAGCTGTCGCGCGCGCAGGCACTGGGCGTGCAGATCTGGAGCGAAACGCAATGGCAGGAGGCCATTGAGCGCGCGGTATGACCGGGCACCCCGCCTCAGCAGAACCGGGACAGTTTGCACCATTACGACGTTTGGGGTTGCACTTTTGCTGAAGCATGCTGACATTGTGCCGTGTCGGTATCAGGCCCGGCCACGCAGGAAGATCAGATGCCCTCCTTTTCCCGTGAACTCGAATCGACTCTTCATAACGCCCTTGCCGAAGCGAGTCGGCGGCGCCACGAATATGCAACGCTGGAACATCTGTTGCTTGCCCTCATCTCTGATGCCCAGGCATCAACCGTGATGCGCGCCTGCGGGGTCGATCTCGACGAGCTTTCAGCCCAGGTCGCCCGCTATCTCGACACCGAACTGGGCAGTCTCAAGGCCGATTCGTCGGTCGATCCGTCGCCAACGGCCGGTTTCCAGCGGGTGGTGCAGCGCGCCATTCTGCATGTGCAGTCCTCAGGGCGCGAAGAAGTCACCGGTGCCAATGTGCTGGTGGCGCTGTTTTCCGAACGCGAAAGCCATGCCGTTTATTTCCTCCAGCAGCAGGACATGACGCGGCTCGACGCCGTTTCCTACATCAGCCATGGCATCGCCAAGGCAGCGGGCATGGGCGAAGCGCGCGCGCCACAAGGACAGGAAGAGCAAGAGAGCCGCGATGCCAAGCCCGACAGCAAGCCAAAAGCCCCCGAATCGGCACTGAAGCAGTTCACGGTCAACCTCAACGACAAGGCGCGCGCCGGCAAGATCGATGTTCTGATCGGGCGTGAAGCCGAGGTCGACCGCACCATCCAGATTCTGTGCCGGCGCGCCAAGAACAATCCGCTCTATGTCGGCGACCCCGGGGTCGGCAAAACCGCCATCGCCGAGGGTCTGGCCCGCAAGATCGTCGAGGGCGCCGTCCCCGACGTGCTGAAGCCGGCGACCATCTACGCACTCGACATGGGGGCGCTGCTGGCGGGAACGCGCTATCGCGGTGACTTTGAAGAACGGTTGAAGAATGTTGTCAACGAGCTGGAAAAGCTCCCCCATGCCATCCTCTTTATCGACGAGATCCACACGGTGATCGGTGCCGGCGCCACCTCGGGCGGGGCCATGGATGCCTCGAACCTGCTGAAACCGGCGCTTTCCAGCGGCGCCATCCGTTGCATCGGCTCGACCACCTACAAGGAATTCCGCAATCACTTCGAAAAAGACCGCGCCCTGTTGCGGCGCTTCCAGAAGATCGACGTGAACGAACCTTCGGTTGAAGACACGGTGAAAATTCTCACCGGCCTGAAGCCCGCTTTTGAACAGCACCACAAGGTTCGCTACACGCCCGATGCCATCCGCTCGGCGGTTGAACTGTCGGCACGCTACATCAATGATCGCAAGCTGCCCGACAAGGCCATCGACGTGATCGACGAATCGGGTTCGGCGCAGATGCTGCTGCCGGAATCGCGCCGCAAGCGCATCATCGGCGTGAAAGACATCGAGGCGGTGGTGGCGACCATGGCCCGCATTCCGCCCAAATCGGTCTCGACCGACGACAAGCGCGTGCTTGAAACGCTGGCCGACGATCTGAAGCGGGTGGTGTTCGGGCAGGACAAAGCCATCGATCTGCTGGCTTCGGCCATCAAACTGAGCCGGGCGGGACTGCGCGAGCCCGACAAGCCCATCGGCAACTATCTCTTCTCAGGGCCGACCGGTGTCGGCAAGACCGAAGTGGCGCGCCAGCTTGCCCACACGCTCGGCATTCCCCTCACCCGGTTCGACATGTCAGAATATATGGAGCGCCACTCGGTTTCGCGGCTGATCGGCGCGCCACCGGGCTATGTCGGTTTCGATCAGGGCGGACTGCTGACCGATGCCGTCTATCAGAATCCGCATTCGGTGCTGCTGCTCGACGAAATCGAAAAGGCCCACCCCGATCTTTTCGGCATCCTGCTGCAGGTGATGGACAACGGCAAGCTCACCGATCACCACGGCAAGACGGTCGATTTCCGCAATGTCATCCTCATCATGACGACGAACGCCGGCGCCGCCGACATGGCGCGCGAAGGGATTGGCTTTGGCGCCGGACCACGGATCGGCGAAGACGAAGAAGCGATCCGCCGGATGTTCACGCCGGAATTCCGCAACCGGCTCGACGCCATTGTGCCGTTCGATTATCTGCCGCCGGCAATCGTCGCCCGGGTCATCGACAAATTCATCCTCCAGCTGGAATTGCAACTGGCGGAACGCGAGGTGCACATCGCCCTTGAAGACGATGCCAAATCGTGGCTGATCTCCCACGGCTACGACCGGCTCTATGGCGCCCGCCCGCTGGGACGCCTCATTCAGGAGACGATCAAGCGCCCCCTTGCAGAAGAACTGCTGTTTGGCAAACTGGTGCATGGGGGCGAAGTGCGCGTCCACGTCAAGGACGATAAGCCCGCGTTCGAAATCATCTCGGCTGCCCCAAAACCAAAACGCCGCCGCAAGCCTGCCGCGCT
>JBDHSO010000280.1:0-3427 GCA_039808125.1 Rhodobacter sp.
AAGGGCGGGAAGCGGAAGTTCGCCGCGCCCAAGACGAACGGCAGCAGTGCGGGACGGGGCCGCCGTCAATCTTCAGAAAGGCGATTGGGGATCAGCTCGGCCTTCATCCAGTGGGTTTTTGACTGAACATGCCCCTCCCTGACGTATTTTCCCATTTTTATTGGCATTTCAGCTTCTGCAAACGAAGCCGCGGTCCTTGCAACGAAACCTTCCTGTGTTGTCAGATCAATTGTCTGCATCAAGTGATCGAACAGGGTGGCGTGGTATGGACCGCGGTAAAGCGTCGGGACCGGCAGGATACCCAGCTCCTCGAACCGAGCGAGTGTCAGATCCCATGATTGAACTTCGTCCCCAACAATCCAGGAAAATCCAAGAAAGTATGAGGGAAGAGCGCTATAATAGACCGAATGATGCGCATAGAGGTTTTCACCGACAATGCGTTCGCCGTCTGCCAGAAAGGGTGAAATCCCAGCAGCGAAGGCTTTGAGCCAGTCTCGGGAAGGATGGTAACGGCTGTCCGGGCTGCGCGCGTGGGAACCGTTGGCATGAATGGTTGTATTCTCGCCATCCATCTTTTCGGTGACGACGAGGTCGTCCACCATCAGCCCATCCAACGATGACATGATCTTGTCATCGCTGGTGGCACCGGGGGAGAAAGGTAGGTGAAACGTGCGACCATATTTCTTCATTTGGGTGAGATAACACATAAAGTTCCGGGGGAGCTATGGGCTCCGAGCCGCAGGCTGCGGCACGGAATCAGGTCACTTGGCTTGCTTATTCTTCCCGCTGGCCGGGGCAGGTGAGCGCGGCCCGTGTCTGCCGGTCGCCTTGCGCCAAACATCCGGCGAGAATGGCAGCTATGCGGGGGAAACCCGCCGACATCGCTGTTGAGTTCACTTACAGGCCAAGACCCTCGGCGATGGTATCCACGATCGCTGCATGAACCGCTTCCCGATCCGTGCCCGAGGGGTCGGTGCAGACCGGGTCATCCTGCTCGGCCTCAAGGATCGCCGCGCCTTTAGGCTGGCAGAGCGGCATCGCGGTGAAGTGGAAGGCCGGGGCAAGCTGCATGACCTTGGCATCAGGGATCAGGGCGGCAAAACCGCTTTCGGTGAAGTTCGTGGCAGACATTTGCGTTTGGTGGTCGCCCAAGCCGATCAGCACAGCGTCCGGCACAAGGCCCACCACATCCGCCGCCTTAAGGCCCCAGATGAAACCGGGGTCGATGGCCACCACCGAGGTCACACGCGGATCGGCGTAGCTTGCGTTCCACAAGCCTTGGTCCTGCCGTTGCAATCCGACCTTGTCTGACAAGAACACGTCGCAAGCTTCCATCGTCTCGATCTGCGCAGTACAGGCCGCGACGATCCCGTCAAGATTGCCGGTCACGCCCCCCAGCGACAGCGCCGTCCAGCCGCCAAAGGAGAACCCCGCCGCCATCACCCGCGTCAGGTCAAGATGCGGGCCAAGGTCGGGGTCCTCCGTCAACACGTCCAGCGCCCGCGACAGGTCGGCCGCGCGGGTCCAGTGCCGCACGCCGCGCGCCATGTCATGATCGCCCCAGGTCGAGCCCAGATGGTTCACCATCACCACGATGGCGCCCCGCCCGGCCAGCGCCGAGGCGAGCCAGGCCTGCGCCCGGTCGGTGCCGCCCATCCCGTGACTGAACAGCACTACAGGGTGCAGGCCCGCGGCCGGTTCTGCATCGGTGAAGGCCTCAACCCCGCGAAAGACGGGGTTCTCGGCATAGACGGCTTCTGTGCCGCCCGTCGCGCGGGGATACCAGATCGCCACACGGGTTTCGGCGTCATGATGGGGCATGTGCATCTGGGCGATCTTAAGGCCCGCACCTTCGGCAAGGGCGCCGCTGGCGAGGGTGGCAAGGGCAAGGGCAAGGGCGGTGGTTTTCATCGGGGTCTCTCCGATCCGGGGTTTCAGGTGAGCCTTGCCTCGCCCGAATCCGCCGCGGTCTGCGTCCTGAATCCGGAAAAAGGTCGCCATGATCCGGATTTCGGACTAGGCGTGAGCTGTTCCCAACCGCCGTGACCCATAGATGCCCACCCTTCCCATCCCCGTTTTTGTTTCCTTTCTGCTGGCCTTCGCCTGCCTGCGCCTCTGTGTGGAACAGCGGCGGCTGAGCGTCCTCGGGCTGCTTCTGGCGCTCTGCGCGGCGCAGTCCTTCATCATCGCGCTGGCGCAACACTACATGGTGCCGGGCCTGCGGTGGGTGCAGCCCGTCAGCGCCGCCCTTGTTCCGCCGGTGGCCTGGCTGGCCTATGTCGCCACCGCCCTGCGGCCAGCGGCGCGGGGCGATCTGCTGCATGGTCTGGTTCCGCTGGCGGCCCTGGCAGCGCTGCTGGTGGCGCCCGCCTTCCTTGACGTGCTGCTGCCCGCGGCCTTCGTCGGCTACGGCATCGCGATCCTGATGCAGGCCCTGCGCGGTGCCGACGCGCAGCCCCAGGCCCTGCTGGCGCATGGCAACCTGCCTGCGCGCATATGGCTGGTGATCGGCGCGGCCCTGGTCGCATCGGCACTGAGCGATGTGCTGATCGTGCTCGCGCAGGCCACTGGGCGGGCCGAAACGCGCGGCTGGATCATCACAGTCTTTTCGGTCGGCAACCTGCTGCTGATCGGCCTGTTCGCGCTGTCCCCATATCTGCGGGCAGAACCTCCGGAAGCAGAAGAGGCTGAAGAGGAAACCCCCGAGCCGGATATCGAGCTATGGCAGCGGCTGCAGGCCTTCAATGCGCGGGAAAGGCCATACCTCGACCCGAACCTGACGCTCGCGCAACTTGCCCGGAGACTGCGTGTTCCGGCCAAGGCGCTGTCGGCCACGATAAACCGTTCAACCGGCGAGAACGTCTCGCGCTTTGTAAACGCCGAACGTATCCGTCATGCCCAATCCCTCCTCCTGCGCGGCGAGACAGTGACCGAGGCGATGCTGGCCTCGGGGTTTAACACCAAGTCGAACTTCAACCGCGAGTTCCTGCGCGTCGCCGGTGCCAGTCCAAGCGATTGGCTAAAGGCCAGTGGCACGACTGCAGAGGTGAACACTTCGCAGCCCCTGTCATAACATTGGATAGAACAGGCGCGTTGAAGATGTGACCGCACCCGGGTGGCATTGATGTGCCAAGTTGGGTCTGTGAGGATCCACAAAGGCGGAGGTCACATCATCAACGCCAAGTGATAGGTTTCTTTTCGAGATAATCCTTGTCTCCTGAATTTGGAATTTCACAATGAACCTCGAAGCAGTCTCGCTCAAAGGACACAAAGACCATTTTGCCCAATTGGCGGCAGACTTGCTGCCAACTGATCCGCAGTGACAAGTGACAGAAAATCTCGCTTGATTTTCGCAAAGCGGTCGATCACAGATGTGCGAGGGGACAGCCTAGAGGTGAGCGGCCCCTGCCTGAAACCCGTCTGACTG
>JBDHSO010000281.1:0-3393 GCA_039808125.1 Rhodobacter sp.
GGTGACAGTCCAAGAATGTGAAACCGGGTTTTCGGTTCGATGTCCGCTCGCAGTTCGGCAATGGGTCGGCCCTTCGCTACCGCCTCCATCTCCTCTCGAACCTTGCGAGCTTCGTCCTCGTCCTGGATATCGCCGGTCAGCAAGGACGCGAACCATGCATCCGCCGCCTCGGCAGCCTTCGCCTCGCTGGCGTCCGCCCAGAACACGACTGTCGAGTCACCAATCGGTCGCCGGATGCGGTTGGGACCGTCCCGGGTGAGCAGATGATTGAGCGCGGCGCCATAGCGGAAAGCGGCCGCTTCGCTGGTGGGGGCGTTCGCGCCCTGCTCCTTCCCCAGCGAGGTGAAGGCGTCGAGATTGAACGACACGAGCGCCGCACCAGAGGATTGCGCACCCTCAACCCCCTTGATGGTGGGGTGAAGCCGCGCCGCCGACCCGCGCTCGCCTGAGATCAGGCAGAAAACCCCTTCACTTCCACCCCCATCGGATTGCGCATCGGCGAGCGCACGCGCCGCCGGACGGTCGTGCAGATACCCCCGCTCTCCATCAAGCCGGAACAGGAAGTTCGCGTCCAGCATCTCCGGCGAGAATTTGCCGCTTTCGTCAAAATGCTGCGGCCGCCATATTTCAAGAAACCGGCGCAGCGCGACCAGCCCCTCATCCGTCTGGTCCGCAAGCCGGGCCAGATGCAATGTCACAAAGGCGGCATGTTCCTGCGCAGTCCGCTTGCCTTCGCCGCCGGTGCGGCCCAGTACATAGGCGCTTTTATCCCACATAAAATTGGGCGCGATGCCAACGGTGCGCTTGACGGCGGCGGGCACCATATAATTCTTCGGGCGAGGCTTTTTGCCTGAAAGATCGTGAAGGTCCTTGACGGTTACAATTCCGCCGTCCCAGTCGAGCACGATGCACCAGCCGAACTTCTCGGGGCTTCGCCCCGGTTCCGCCACACCTTCGAGCCGATGATAGTAGCTGTCGAGGGCCTGAAGGATCGTCATCGGACCACCTCGTCGGTCCGTCGGACATCGATCACGCCGCCCTTCATCTCTGCCCGGAAAAATCGGGATTCGTTTCCATTCGCGAAATCAATGTCATGCAGCATCCACCCGAAATCGGCGTCACGCTTGTCGACGGACAGTTCGCTGGGCGGCAGCGGATCGCCGTCCGCGATCAGCGCAAATTCCGCATCAAATTCGCGCGTTCCCAGACAGGGCCGGTGAAAGCACTGACCCTGCGCCGCGCGGCGGTTGAACATGCTGAAATGCTTGGCCGCGCTGTCCTCCGGCCCGGCCTTGTCGGTAAGGGTGAAATGCGCCTCGATCACATAGGCGACGTCGATCAGGATCAGCGCTGCGCGCTGCTGCCGGTTCTCATCGACGATGATGCCCAGCCCCTCCGTAGTGCCGCGTTTCATCGCGCTGGCCGCATTGGCGGCACTGGCCTTTGCACCCACCTCATTGCGGCGGAACGACTGGAAGCGGATCGGCTTCAACACATGGATGTGGTCCACATGCCAGCGGATCGCAGGCTTCCAGTGGATCGCCTCCAATATGCCCCGCGCGGCCGAGGGCGTCATCACGTCATAGCTGACGCGCTCGACCTTCATTTCCGGGCGCGTAAAGCAGGCCCTCGGACCCCACACATGCAATCGAACGCCCATACAGCGCAGCCCCCCTCAACCTATGCTCCTCCATTGTTCCCGGCTTGGCAAGGCGTATACTCGATCGACTTTGCGGATATCAGAAGAGGTTATCCTCGCTCGTGCGCCATGTAGGATCGTCCAGCCTCAGGCCCAGTGCAGGATCATAGAGCGACTTGTTTGTCAGCACGACGAAGCGATCGCCGTAGTCGTCTGGGCGAATGGCCTCCGCACCGCCGCGGAGCATGGCCGCCCGCACCTTCGCAGGCACGGGAACGACATATTGCTGAAGTCTGCGCTGGGCTCCCGCCGGTGGAAATGGGCAGCATCGTAAATCCTCGATCAGGGTTTCCACCTCTGTGCGTTCCGCCTCGTCCCTTCCCCACGGCACGATCACCGGGTCCATGACATCGTCGATCATCCGAAAGGCCCGGGCGATGCGCGCAAAGGGGAACTCGAACTTGCGGGCGGTGTCGCGGATCGCCGGCATGATCGGGAATCGTGCGCCCTCAAGAGTCGCAGCGTCCAGCGCCGCATAGCCTTGCTCCCAATAGAGCCAGCGATAATATTCCCGCACCGCCTCCAGCCCAAGCACGTCACCTCTGGTATCAGCGCGCAGCACATTTTCGGCTGCCTGATAGAAGGGGCGGATCATGTCCGGTACGGACTTCCGCCCGTCGATCGGGGCAGGCTTGAACACCACCGTCCGGCCAAACGCCTCCCCCAACGGCCCCAGTTCACCGCTTCTGTTATTTCTCCCGGCCGCCTGGGCGATGTTTGCCAGCCCCGCCGCGGCGCGCCACACCTCGGGAAAGCTGATATCCACCCCCGCTTCGATCAGGCTGGTGGCCACCAGCCGCACCGGGCGGCCCGCTTCCAGATCGTCGCGCGCTTTCGCCAGAACCGCGCGGCGGTGTCGCGCGCACATCAGGGTGGTCAGGTGGATGGCGCCTTCCTGCCCGCGAATCGACTCGAACAGCGCGCGCGCATGGGCGCGGCTGTTCACGATGCACAGCATCTGCGGCTGTTCCGCAAAGCGGTCGGCGATTTCCGCATCGCTTACGGGCGCGCGGCGCCATTCGACATGCACCCGCTTCAGCTTTTCATACAACCGCTTCGGGTCTGGCGCGAGTTCGCGGTCGTCCGGTATCTCCAGCCCGCCGATTGCCCCTTTCCCGTCTTTCGGCAGCGCCTCATCCTGTTTCCGCAGCGCCGGCTGCGTCGCTGTGCACAGAATAACGCTCGCCCCATAGTTGCGCGCAAGCTCGTCGATCGCTGCCATGCAGGGGCGCAACAGATGCACTGGAATGGATTGCGCCTCGTCCAGGATGATGACGCTTTTCGCCAGATTATGCAGCTTGCGCGCCTTGCTGGTACGGGCCGCAAACAGGCTTTCGAAGAACTGCACCGCCGTGGTTACAACGATCGGGGAATCCCAGTTCTCGGCATCGCGGCGCAATTTGCCGAGGCCGGCTGGCCCCTCCTTCTCCTCGTCATTCTCCCGGGCAGGTGCCCGCTGGTCCCAATCGAAACTCGAATGATGCTCGAGCACCGCGTCGCCCAGCCCGATATCCTCACGGAAGATTTTCGCCGTCTGCTCGATGATGGAGGTGAAAGGGATGACATATATGATCCGCCGCAGATCGTGCGCGGCGGCATGCCGCATGGCGAAACTGAGCGAGGTCAGCGTCTTGCCCCCGCCAGTCGGCACCGTCAGGGTGAACAGGCCCGGCGGCAGCTCCGCCTTCCCGTTG
>JBDHSO010000282.1:0-3387 GCA_039808125.1 Rhodobacter sp.
AAAGCCCTGACCATCAAGGAGGCCAGCCATGGCTAAGGCAGCAACCGCCCCCGCCGGGGCATTCTTCGCCAATTGGCGGCAGAACATCATCTATATCGGCTTCGTGGTGATCTTCGTGGTCTTCGCGCTGACGCTGAACGACAAGGGGTTTTTGAACCCGAACAACCTGCTGAACATCGTGCGGCAGACCGCGATGATCGCGGTGATGGCGGTGGCCATGACCTTCGTGCTGTCGGCGGGCGAGATCGATCTGTCGGTGGGCGCGGTGGCGGGGCTGACCACGGTGACGGTTGCCATGGCGATTGCCGTCGCCGGGCCTGTTGGCGGTGTCCTTGCCGGGTTGGCGACAGGGCTGGCCGTGGGCGTGTTCAACGGCTGGCTCACGACGCGGATCGGCATTCCGTCCTTCCTGACGACCCTTGCCATGATGGGCATCGCCAAGGGCGTGGCCATGTGGATTTCCGACACGGCGGCGGTGCCGATCCTGTCCCCCGGTTATTCCTGGATCTTCGGGGGCGGCTCGGTCGGCCCTATCCCGGTCCTGATGTTCTGGATGGCGGTAATCGCGGGCGTCGGTCATGTCGCGCTGCGCCGGTCCGGCTTTGGCCGCAAGGTTCTGGCGACGGGCGGGGGCGAAATGGCCGCGCGCTACTCCGGCATCGACACGCGCAGCATCAAGTTCAAGGTGCTGGTCCTGTCCTCTTGCGCTGCCGCGCTGGCCGGGATGCTTTACGCTGGCCGTCTGCAATCGGGCCGCTTCCAGCTTGGCGAAGGGGATGAGTTGTCGGTCATCGCCGCGGCCGTCCTTGGCGGGACGAGCCTGTTCGGCGGCAAGGGGACGGTCATCGGCACCATCGTCGGCGCGTTGATGATCGGGATGATCAACAACGGGCTGATCCTGATGGGGCTGGAGTTCAGCCAGCAGCTGATCGCCAAGGGCGCGATCATCATCCTTGCCGTTGCCTTGAGCCAGAAGCGGGGCTGACCATGTATACGATCATCGGAACCCTCACCGCCCGCCCGGAAACGCGCGAGGAACTGGCATCGCTGCTGATGGCGCTAGTGGCGCCGACGCGGGCCGAGGCGGGTTGCATCAACTACGACTTCCACGTCGATGCTGCCGATCCTTGCGTCTTTGTCTTCTACGAGAACTGGACCGACCGCGCGGCGCTGGACGCGCATCTGGCGATGCCGCATCTGCAACCGCTGGTTTCGCAGCTTGACCGTCTGCTGGCCTGTCCGGTGGAGATCCGGCCCCTGACCATGCTGTCGGAGAGGGCGGCATGACGGGCAGTGCGATCAAGGGTCCGGGCATCTTTCTGGCGCAATTCGCGGGGAATGATGCACCCTTCGACAGCCTGCCCGCGATCACGGCCTGGGCGGCAGGGCTGGGCTACAAAGGCGTGCAGATCCCGTCCTGGGATCGGCGGTTGTTCGATCTGAACCTCTGCGCCGAAAGTCAGACCTATGCTGACGAGGTGGTGGGCATTTGCGCCGAAGCGGGCATCGCCATCACGGAACTGTCCACGCACTTGCAAGGACAGTTGGTCGCGGTGAATCCCGCCTATGACGCGGCCTTCGATGCCTTCGCGCCGGAAACGGTGCGGGGCAATCCCGGCGCACGGCAGGCATGGGCGGTCGATCAGGTGACCAAGGCCGCAACGGCGGCGCGGCGTCTGGGGCTTTCGGGAACGGTCAGCTTCACCGGATCGCTGGCCTTCCCCTATCTCTATCCTTGGCCGCAGCGCCCCGCCGGACTGGTCGAGACGGCATTCGCCGAACTTGCCCGCCGCTGGACCCCCATCCTTGATGCCTATGACGATGCGGGTGTCGATATTGGCTTCGAACTGCACCCCGGAGAGGATGTGTTCGACGGCGCAAGCTGGGAGAGGTTCCTCTCTGCCGTGGCCGAACACCCCCGCGCGAGGATCAACTACGACCCGTCGCACTTCCTGTTACAGGCGATGGATTATCTGGCCTTCATCGACATCTATCACGACCGTATCTCGGCGTTCCACGTCAAGGACGCCGAGTTCCGCCCCGATGGTCGGCAGGGCGTCTATTCCGGCTATTCGCCTTGGGCGGAACGGGCGGGGCGTTTCCGCAGCCTTGGCGACGGGCAGGTGGATTTTCCGGCCGTCTTCACGCGGCTGACCCAGCACGGCTATCGCGGCTGGGCGGTGATGGAATGGGAGTGCTTCCTGAAATCCCCGGCGCAGGGTGCCGCCGAGGGTGCGCCCTTTATCGCCCGTCATCTGATCGAGGTGACGGGGCAGGCCTTCGACGATTTCGCAGGCGGGAGGGCCGATCAGGCGGTGCTGGACGCAATGCTGGGGATCCGGTCATGACACTGAAACTGGGCATGGTCGGCGGAGGACAAGGGGCCTTCATCGGCGGGGTCCACCGCATGGCCGCAAGGCTGGATGGGCGGTGGGAGTTGGTTGCGGGGGCGCTGTCCTCCGACCCGGCACGGGCCGCGGCTTCGGCGGCGGATCTCGGCATTGCGCCCGACCGCAGCTATTCCGATTTCGCGCAGATGGCTTTGGCCGAGGCAGCCCGTCCTGACGGGATCGCTGCGGTGGCGATCGTCACGCCGAACCACCTTCATGCCAAGGTGGCGACGGCCTTCCTGCGGGCAGGCATTGCAGTGATCTGCGACAAGCCGATGACCGCGACGCTTCCCGAGGCCGAGGAACTGGCTGCGCTGGCAGCCGAAACATCCGTGCCCTTCGTGCTGACCCAGACCTATACAGGCTATCCGATGGTGCGCGAGGCGCGCCGGATGATCGCCGAAGGGGCAATCGGGGCGGTGCGTCACGTGCAGGTGGAATACTTGCAGGACTGGCTGGCCGGACCCGTGGAACAGAGCGGGCAGAAACAGGCCGTCTGGCGCACCGATCCCGGCTTGTCGGGCGAGGGCGGCTGCATCGCGGATATCGGAACGCATGCCGTAAATCTCGCCACATTTGTTTCGGGGCTTGGAGTTCAGGCCGTTCTTGCCGACCTCACCGCCTTCGAGCCGGGACGGCGGCTGGATGACAACGCGGCAGTCCTCTTGCGTTTCGACGGCGGCGCGAAGGGGATGATCTGGGCAAGCCAGATCGCCCCCGGCACCAAAAACGCGCTGCGGTTCCGCATCGCCGGCGAAAGGGGGGGGCTGGCATGGGATCAGGAAGACCCTGATCTGCTCGAATTCACCCCGCTTGGCGACACGACCCGCCTGCTGCGCCGCGGTGACGGCTTGACCCAAACGCCAAGCCGCATACCGTCCGGCCATCCCGAGGGCTATCTGGAGGCGTTTGCAACTCTATACGCCGATGCGGCGGATCTGATCGAAGGTAAGGGCTTGGCGTCGACGCGAGCGCTGGCTACCGCCGAGGACGGACT
>JBDHSO010000283.1:0-3339 GCA_039808125.1 Rhodobacter sp.
CGAATGCTGCGTAGTAGTCGGGACTGTAGATCGCGCGAAGGCCGGGTGGGCCGTCGTCGGTTCCGCCATGGGCGAGCGCAGCGCGATGGAAGGCGCGGACGGCGGCCCGGCTGGGCGCCCGGAAGCACCAGTGGCGATTGTCCGCCACCACGCCCGTGTCGAGGTCGGTGTTGAGATAGATCGAAAGGTAGCAGGGGCCGCCATCGGCGTCGGGCCGTTCGCCATAGCCCACCGACCGCTCGCGGCGGTTGACCCGCGGCACGCCCAGAGGCGCCAGCACCGCGTCGTAGAACGATTGCGCGCGGTCGAGATCGGTCGTGGTGATCGACAGGTGGTCGAACATCGCTACCGGCCGGCGGCGGGCGGGAACTCGACAGTGCCCAGCAGGGCGCCGTTGCGCGGATCGACGATATAGGCGGCGGAGGGGCCGCCCTGCGTCTCGACATGGACGATCAGCCGGTCGCCGGCCACGGTCATCGATACGACGCGCGCGCCGGACGGCAATGCGATGCGCTCGGCGAACCTCGTACCGGGGGCCGGCGCTGGCGAACCCGCCGCGTTAGGCGTAGAGATGCGCCGGCCGATCTCGGCCACGATGACAACGAGGCCCGCCACGATCAGCAGGCCCATCGAGATAACCAGCACCTTCAGCCAAATCGGTGCAGAGGCCCGAGCAGGGGACGCCAAGACAACTCCATGAGCGACACGATCAACGCGGGGCGCCACTTCGTGACCATCGACGAGAGTGCTGCCGGCGAACGGCTGGACCGCGCGCTGGCGGCTGCCTTGCCGGCCCTCACGCGAAGCCGCGTAAAGGCGCTGATCGAGGGCCGCCGGGTGGCGCTGGCGGGGGGCCAGACGATAGAAGAGCCGTCCCGGAAGGTCAAAACGGGCGAGCGTTTCGAGGTCGATATTCCGGAGCCCGAACCGGCGGAGCCGGTTCCCCAGGCCTTGGCGCTCGACATCCTCTACGAGGACAGGGACCTGCTGGTCCTGAACAAGCCGGCTGGGATGGTGGTCCATCCGGCGCCGGGCAACCCGGACAGCACCCTGGTCAACGCCCTGCTGGCCCATTGCGGGGACAGCCTCTCGGGCATTGGCGGCGTGCGGCGGCCGGGGATCGTGCACCGGCTCGACAAGGACACGTCGGGCGTGATGGTGGTGGCCAAGAACGACCGCACCCATGTGGCGCTCTCGAATCTCTTTGCCGCCCACGATCTTTCCCGCATCTACCAGGCGCTGGTCTGGGGGGCGCCCAAGGCGGACCGGGGCCGGGTCGAGGCGGCAATCGGCCGCCATCCTGTGGACCGCAAGCGCATGGCGGTCCGCAAGAGCAGCGGCCGTATGGCTATTACTGACTACTGGATCGAGAAGCGCTTCGGCCCGCCCCTCCATCCGATCGCCTGCCTAGTCGGGGCCAGGCTGGGGACGGGCCGCACCCATCAAGTTCGCGTGCACTTGGCCCACCTCGGCTGCCCGGTCGTCGGCGATCCAGTCTATGGCCGCAAGAGCCGCAACGCGAAGGCGCCCGCTGCGTTGGTGGATTTCGCGAGGCAGGCGCTTCATGCGGCTGTCCTCGAATTCCGACACCCCACGACCGGCGAGGAAATGCGCTTCGCCACAGAATTGCCTCAAGATTTCAGCAAGTTGGTGCAGTCACTGAACAGCGTTAAGTAAATCCCCAAAGTCCGAGTGGATTAGTCGGATTTAGATTGACCGAAGAGCTACCCGACTAATATAGTCGGATTTAGCAGTCGGGGGACGAGAGTGCTAAATGCTCGTTCACCGACCGTACTGCCTATGAAAGGGGGAGTAGCCATGAGTGCAGCCACTGCTAACCTTCCCGCCCTGCCGTCTTCGCTGACGCCCGAGGGCAATCTCAGCCGATACCTGTCTGAGATCCGGAAGTTTCCGCTGCTGGAGCCCCAGGAAGAATTCATGCTGGCCAAGCGCTGGCGCGAGCACGGCGATTCGAAAGCCGCCCATAAGCTCGTCACGAGTCATCTGCGTCTCGTCGCCAAGATCGCCATGGGCTATCGCGGCTACGGCCTGCCGGTGGCCGAGCTGATCTCCGAGGGCAATGTCGGCATGATGCAGGCCGTCAAGCGGTTCGACCCGGACCGCGGCTTCCGCCTGGCCACCTATGCCATGTGGTGGATCCGCGCCTCGATCCAGGAATACATCCTGCACAGCTGGTCGCTGGTGAAGATGGGCACGACGGCGGCGCAGAAGAAGCTGTTCTTCAACCTGCGCAAGCTGAAGGGCCAGATGCAGGCCATCGAGGAGGGCGACCTGTCGCCCGAGCAGGTGACCAAGATCGCCACCCGCCTCGGCGTGCCCGAGGAAGAGGTGGTGAACATGAACCGCCGCCTCGCCGCCCCGGACTCGTCGCTCAACGCCCCGGTGAAGGCCGAAGGCGACATGGAGTGGCAGGACTGGCTGGTCGATGACTCGCCCAACCAGGAAGCGCGCCTCGGCGAGAGCCAGGAGCTGAACCAGCGCAAGCACATGCTGGCCGCGGCTCTGAAGCAGCTCACCGACCGCGAGCGCCACATCATCGTGGAGCGCCGGCTGGTCGACGAGCCCAAGACGCTCGAAGACCTCAGCTCCAAGTACGGCATCAGCCGCGAGCGCGTGCGCCAGATCGAGGTGCGCGCCTTCGACAAGCTGCAGAAGGCCATGAAGAACATGGTGGTCGAGGCTGCGCAGCGGCCGCCGACCCGGCCCGCCGTCGAGGCGGCCGGCGCCCGGTAGGCGATCCGCAGCAAGACCTGAAAACGAAGGGGCCGGCATCTCGCGATGCCGGCCCTTTTCTTTGGGTCGGGACGGGTGCCGGGCGGCATATCTGGTGTCGGGCCCAACGGGGCTCATGCCTGCGATGAGAAAGAACACGGAAGGCGCGGCGGGCTGACCCGTTCCGGCGGTCGGGGCGGTCCTGTATTATTGCGTCATGAACGCTCAAAACATCGCCATTGTCGGCGCCACGGGCGCGGTCGGAGTCGAAATCCTCCGCGTCCTCGAGCGACGGAACTTCCCCGTTGCCTCCCTCAAGCTGCTCGCCTCGGCCCGTTCGGTCGGCAAGACGCTCGAGTTCAAAGGCAAAACCTATCCGGTCGAGGAACTGACCGCCGCGGCCTTCAAGGGCGTCGACATCGCCTTCTTCAGCGCCGGCGCCACGCGCAGCCGCGAGTTCGTGCCGGCCGCCAAGGCGGCGGGTGCCGTCGTCGTCGACAATTCCTCGGCCTTCCGCATGGACCCCGACGTGCCGCTGGTCGTGCCGGAAGTGAACGCGGGCGATCTCGCGCACCACAAGGGCGTGATCGCCAATCCGAACTGCAC
>JBDHSO010000284.1:0-3336 GCA_039808125.1 Rhodobacter sp.
ATATCGGGGACTTTGACTTCCATGATCCTGCCTCCTTCAGAGCATGATCCGGCGCACGTCGCCGAGCAGGTATTTCAGGGTCGCGGCAAAGCGGGCGGCCAGGGCGCCGTCGATGGCGCGGTGGTCGTAGCTCAGCGACATCGGCAGCATGTTGCGCGGCACGAACTGCTCGCCGTCCCAGACCGGCGCCAGCTTGGAGCGCGTCAGGCCCAGGATCGCCACCTCGGGCGCGTTGACGATGGGGGTGAAGGACGTGCCCCCGATGCCGCCAAGCGACGAGATGGTGAAGGTGGCGCCCTGCATGTCCGGGCCCTTCAGCTCGCCCGCGCGGGCCTTGGCCGAGAGATCGCCCAGTTCCTTGGAGATCTGCACGATGCCCTTGCGGTCGGCATCCTTGATGACCGGCACCACCAGCCCGTTGGGCGTGTCCGCCGCAAAGCCGATATTGTAGTAGGACTTGCGGATCAGCTTGTCGCCATCGGGATGGATCGAGGAATTGAACTCCCAATGCTGCTTCAGCGCCGAGACGCTGGCCTTGACGACGAAGGACAGCAGCGTCACCCGGTAGCCGTCCTTTTTCGCCGCGTCGTCCAGTTCCTTGCGATACTGGTCGATCTCGGTGATGTCGGCTTCCTCGTTGTGGGTGACATGCGGCACGTTCAGCCAGGAACGGTGCAGCGCCGGCCCCGAGATCTTCTTGATCCGCGCCATCTCGACGTTTTCGACCGGGCCGAATTTCGAGAAGTCGACGACCGGGATCGGCGGGATGCCCATGCCGCCCTGGACCGCGCCGCCCGAGGCGGCGGGGGCCGATGCGGCCTTGAGCGACGCCACCAGGTCCTCGCGCAGGATGCGGCCCTTGCGGCCCGTCCCGTTGACCTTGGCAAGATCGATGCCAAGCTGGCGCGCGAAGGCACGGACCGAGGGCGAGGCATGCGCCTTGCCGAAGCCCGCATCCGTCACGGCGGCGGGCGCCGCAGCCGGGGCCGGTGCTGCAGCGGGCGCGGCAGCCGGTGCGGGGGCGGAGGCCACGGGCGCCGCCCACGCGCCATCCGCCTCCAGCGTCAGGATCAGCGCACCTTGCGACACCCGGTCGCCCTCCTTGACCGAGATCGCGGCGACCTTGCCCGCCGCCGGGCTGGGTACTTCCATCGTCGCCTTGTCGGATTCCAGCTCGATCAGCGGATCCTCGGCCGCGACGGTATCGCCGACGGCAACCAGGATGCTGATGACCGGCACGTCCTTGAAATCGCCGATATCGGGAACGTTCACTTCGATAGCCATATGTGGTTCTCCCCTCGTTCCGACTCAGACCAGCCGGGGGTTCGGCTTTTCGCCGTCGATGTCGTATTTGCTCAGCGCGGATTTCAGCGTGGCCTCGTCGATCGCCCCTTCGCGGAACAGATCGACCATGGCCGCCGCCGCGATGTGGTTGGCGTCCACCTCGAAGAACCGGCGCAGGTTCACCCGGCTGTCCGAACGCCCGTAGCCGTCCGTCCCCAGCACCGAGAAGCGGTTCGGCACGAAGGCGCGGATCTGCTCGGCATAGTTCTTCATGTAGTCGGTGGCGGCGATCACCGGCCCTTTGGCCTTGGCGAGCTGCTGCGTGACATAGGGCACACGCTGTTCGGCCAGCGGGTTCAGGCGGTTCCAGCGCGCCGCGTCCTGACCGTCGCGGGCCAGTTCGTTGAGGCTGGTCGCGGACCAGATGTCGGCACTGACGCCGAAATCGGCTTCCAGCATCACCGCCGCCTTCATCGCCTGCACGAGGATCGTGCCGGAACCCAGCAGGTTGACGTGCTTCTTGCCGGGCTTCTTCACCTCTTTCAGGCGATAGAGACCACGGATGATGCCTTCTTCACAGCCCGCTGGCATGTCGGGATGGCTGTAGTTCTCGTTCATCAGGGTCAGGTAGAAATACACATCCTCCTGGTTCTCATACATCCGCTTCAGCCCGTGATGGACGATCACCGCCACCTCGTGCTGGAAGGTCGGGTCGTAGCTGACGCAGTTCGGGATGGTGCCGGCCAGGATGTGGCTGTGGCCGTCCTCGTGCTGCAACCCCTCGCCGTTCAGCGTCGTGCGGCCGGCGGTGCCGCCCAGCATGAAGCCGCGCGCCCGGCTGTCGCCCGCCGCCCAGGCAAGATCGCCGATGCGCTGGAACCCGAACATCGAGTAATAGATGAAGAACGGGATCATCGGCACGCCGTGGTTGGAATAGGCGGTCGCCGCCGCGATCCAGTCGGCCATGGCCCCGGCTTCGTTGATGCCCTCTTGCAGCACCTGCCCATCGACCGATTCCCGGTAATAGGACATCTGCTCGCGGTCCTCGGGGGTGTAGTTCTGCCCCGCCGGGTTGTAGATCCCGATCGAGCGGAACAGCCCCTCCATCCCGAAGGTGCGGCTTTCGTCGGGCACGATCGGCACGACATGCTTGCCCACCTGCTTGTCGCGCAGCAGCGTGGTCAGGATGCGCACGAAGGCCATCGTGGTCGAAATCTCGCGCTCGCCCGTCGTCTGGAGCTGCGCCTTGAAGGTCTCCAGCGGCGGGATCTCCAGCTTGGCGGCAGTGGCGCTCCTTTGCGGGAAGGCCCCGCCAAGCGCGCTGCGCCGGTCGGCCAGATAGGCCTTCTGCGCATTGTTCAGCGTGACGAAGGGCGCATTCGGCAGATCCTCGTCCGAAACCGGGATCTTGAAGCGGTCGCGGAAGGCGCGCAACTGCTCCTCGGCCAGCTTCTTCTGCTGGTGGGTGGTGTTCTGGCCCTCGCCGGCCGAACCCATGCCGTAGCCCTTGACCGTCTTGATGAGCAGGCAGGTCGGCACGCCCCTGGTCTCGGTCGCCTTCTTGAAGGCGGTATAGACCTTCTCGGGGTCGTGCCCGCCCCGGCGCAGCGCCCAGAGCTGGTCGTCGGTCCAGTCCTCGACCAGCGCCGCCGTTTCCGGGTATTTGCCGAAGAAATGCTTGCGCAGATAGGCGCCGTCCTTGGAGCGGAAGGTCTGGTAGTCGCCGTCCACCGTCTCGTCCATCAACTGGCGCAGGCGGCCCGAGGTGTCGTTTTCCAGCAACTCGTCCCAGCCCTTGCCCCAGAGCAGCTTGATGACGTTCCAGCCCGCGCCGCGGAAGTCGCCTTCCAGTTCCTGCACGATCTTGCCGTTGCCGCGCACCGGCCCGTCAAGGCGTTGCAGGTTGCAGTTGATGACGAAGATCAGGTTGTCCAGCTTCTCGCGCGCGGCGAGGTCGATGGCGCCCCGGCTTTCCGGCTCGTCCATCTCGCCGTCGCCGAGGAAGCACCAGACCTTGCGGTCGGCCATGTCGATATGGCCCCGGTTGTGCAT
>JBDHSO010000285.1:0-3317 GCA_039808125.1 Rhodobacter sp.
GGCCTGTCGCTGCGGGTCCTGCAGGGGTTCCTGATCGAGGAGGCGCGGCAGCAGGAGGCGCGCGAGGTCCTGGCGCGGGCGGTCCTGACGGGCGCGCTCGCTTCGGTCGACCCGATGCAGATGCCGATATGTTCCCGGAATGCAGCGTCAATTTCGTGCGTCCCGGCGCGCGGTTCGAGGTGGTGTCGTGATGCAACCTGTCCGCTTCGACGATGTGATCGGCGCCATCGCCCTGTTCCTGCTGCTGGCCGGCGGCTTCTGGGTGGCGGCCCGGTTCGGCCTGTCCTCGGCCGCTGACGAACTGCTTCAGGAGGTGCGCTGATGGTGCCGTTTGTCTCGATGGAGGTCGAGCGGGCCGCGCGGGCCGAGAGGGCGAAGCACCGAATGGCCCGCCCGGCTCGGCTAGCCATCCGGCTGGCTGATCGGATCGGGGCTGTTGGTGGAGCCCGGGAGGGCCGCCCTGGCGCCGGGCAGGCAATGTTCGAGCCGCAAGCCGTCCAGCATTCCGATGATGCCTTTCCGGCGAAGGCGCGGCGCATCGATGATGCCGGCCTGCAAGGCGCGGCTCAGCGCGTCGATGCGCGCCTCCAGCCGGGCAAGCTGTTCTCGAATCTGGTCGATTTCGTCCGTTTCCGGCATCGCGGCCTGGTCCTTTACGCAGGGTTGAAAGCTGCCGGCCGACGGAAATCGTCCGGCAGCATCCATCCTGTCAGGCCGAAGGCCGGCCGGTCAAATGTCAGGATTTCCCGCCACCACGGCCGATCCTGACAGCCGGGGCCACCCTGTCGGCCGGCGACCGGCGAAGCCGTCATGGCGACATGGGCATCCGAACCACCCGGGCCGAAAGCTGCCCGAAGGCCCGGGTTCAGCGTCCCGGCGGAGGGTCAGACCCCGCCGGGACGCGCGAATTCCAACAAGAACACGACAGGCATATCATGACCGAACTGACCATCCTCGATCTGCCGATCCGGGATATCGACATCCCCGCCGACCGGGCGCGGGATTATGACGAGGCCTATGCCGACATGCTGGCCGCCCTCGTCACGGCGCAGGGGCTGCAGCACCCGATCCGGGTCTGGGCTGATGGCAACCGCTACACGCTGATCAGCGGCCTGCATCGGCTGCGCGCCCTGCAGAAGCTTCAGCGCGACACGGTGCCCGTCACCGTCTCCAGTGCTGCCAGCGCCGATATGGCGCGGCAGGAGGAGGTGATGGAAAACCTCGGCCGGGCCGAGCTGATCGCGCTCGACCGCTGCCATCATCTCTATGAGTTGAAGAAGGCGTGGCTGGCCCTTCACCCAGAGGCTGCGGCGGGCGGCGACCGGAAGTCGGAGAAGATCAAAGCGCAAAGTTTGCGCTTTGATCCTGATGGGACCGGCGTGTTCGGATTTGGCAAGACGATCACCGAAAAAATCGGCCTGTCGGTTCGGACGATCGAAGGCAGTGTCCGCATCTGGACCTCCCTCTCCCTTGCAGCCGCGCCCGATGCATCTGTCCTGGGATGGCCTTCTCGCGCGCTGGGACGATCCCTGGTGGGATGTGCATTTCCCGCCGAACGACTGGATGTGCTCCTGCGGTGTCCGTGCGATGTCCGAGCGGCGGGCGCGGCTGCAGCCCCGCTGGGGTCAGCCGCCACCGAAGGACATGATGCGCAATGTCCTCGACCGGGCCAATCAGCGCACGGTGCAGGTGCCGCAGGGCATCGGTCTTGGCTGGGACTATCAGCCCGGCAATCTCTGGGAGCGCGGCCTTGTGCCTTCGCGGCTGGAGGAAGAGGCCGGCGGCCTCATCCCGGACGGGCGGCAAGCCGTCCGGATCGACACGCCGGAGCCGATCGCGGATCTGGTCGCTGCGGCCACGCCGTTCAAGGCCAGGCCGCTGCCGCTCAACCTGACGGAGGAGGACTATGTCACGGCCTTCCTCGAACCCTTCGGCGCGAAGATCGGCCATGCGGTGACCTGGACCGATCCGACGGGAATGCAGATCCCGGTCTCCGACGAATTCTTCCGCGAATCCGGTACCGGGGCCTGGAAGGTCGGCAAGCGCGACCGTGCGGTGCTGACGCCACTGATGGCCGAAACCCTGAAAGACCCGGATGAAATCTGGGTCGGCCTTGCCCGCAAGACCGATCAGCGGACCGGAGAGAAACAGCTGGTGGTGGATCGCCGCTACATCCGCACGGATGGCAAGACCGGCCTCATGGTCGTCTTCGAGATCGGGCGGAAATGGTGGCGGTCGGTGACCAGTTATCCGCCGGCCGACCGAAAGGGAAAGCCCGATCCGCGCGCCCTTGACCTGCGGCGGGGCGGCAAGCTGGTCTGGTCGAGGAAGACGAAACCGCCGGGGTGATCCGGCGGCAATATCGAGGAGCTGACAGGAACATCACCGTTCATCGCTATGCCGACGACCCCAATGTATATGATGGCAACAAGGAGTTCCACATGGCCGGCGTGATATTTTCGGTGACGATCGACAGCGAGGCGGCCGAGGGCGAGTTGCTGGCCCTCGGCCGGCGCATGGAGGACCGGCGCGGCTTCTATGCCAATGTCGCTGTGCTCCTTGCCGATTCCGCGCGCAAGAATTTCGACCGGCAAGCGGGGCCGGACGGCGCGCCCTGGGAGCCGCTGAAACCCTCGACCATCCGCAAGCGCAGGCGCGCCGGTCAGATACCGATCCGCATCCTGCGGTCGAACAGCAGGAGCGGGGGCGTGGGCCTGACCGGCAGCTCGCTTGTCGCCTCGATCAATTCCGAGGCCGATGCGGACAGCGCCAGAGTCGGCGTCCCTGCAGCCAAGGCGAAATACGGCGCGATCCACCAGTTCGGCGGCACGATCAACATGCCGGCGCGCAAGGGCCGCATCTACCGGCATTTCGATCCCACCCGCCAGACGTTCGCGCCGCGTTTCGTGAAGCGGGACGACCCGGACGCCGTGGCAACCGAGGTCGATATTCCGGCCTATTCGATCACCATCCCGGCGCACCCCTTCCTTGGCGTCTCGGCCGAGGACGAGGTGGAGATCATCCATTTCGCCTATGTGTTTGATCCTGCGGTTTGATGGTGCGATCTTTATCTTTGGAATGGAAAGCTGCCCTATGGGACAAATTCGTCACGGCAGCGCTACGATTGAGCCATGGACCTGTCGCGGTTTGGTGCCGCTCCTTTGATCACGTAATGTGCAGCAAAGGAGATGAACCATGGGCACAGGCAGGACGGAATGGACCTGTTGCGTATTTCTGTATTGACCCAGCGGAATCTGCTCAGGTTAGGCCGCTAATCTGAATGCCTCGGCCGGCGTCCGCATGGCAAGCGCCTGATG
>JBDHSO010000286.1:0-3305 GCA_039808125.1 Rhodobacter sp.
CGGTTGACGGGGCTCGAACCCGCGACCCCCGGCGTGACAGGCCGGTACTCTAACCAACTGAGCTACAACCGCGCAATGCCGGGCTGATAGCCGGTGCGGCGGGGGGGCGTCAAGCGGGAAACGCACCCCGGTCGCCGCCGCGCCGCGGAGGCCCGGGCAACCGGGTGTCGCCGGCATCGGCATCCCCGTCGGTTTCGCGATTGACCTGCCCGCGGCCGATGCCCACCCTGCCCCGGCCAGCCGGAGGGACAGCCATGGCCGCACCGACCAACGATCCGCTGCTGCAGCCGTTCCGGCTGCGCCACCTGACGCTCAGGAACCGCATCCTGACCACCAGCCACGAGCCGGCCTATACCGAGGACGGCATGCCCAAGGACCGCTACCGGATGTATCATCTGGAGCGGGCGAAGGGCGGTGTCGCCATGGTGATGACGGCGGGCTCGGCCAGCGTCAGCCGCGACAGCCCGCCTGCCTTCGGCAATGTCCTCGCCTGGAAGGACGAGGTCGTGCCCTGGATGCGGCGGCTGGCCGACGACTGCCATGAGGCGGGTGCGGCGGTGATGATCCAGTTGACGCATCTGGGCTATCGCACCCGCTGGGACAAGGGCGACTGGCTGCCCGTCCTTGGCGCCGGGCCGCTGCGCGAACCGGCCCATCGCGCCTTTCCCAAGGTGATCGAGGACTGGGACATCACCCGCATCACCGAAGACTATGCCGATGCCGCCGAACGCATGCAGGCGGCCGGGCTGGACGGGGTGGAATTCGAGGTCTACGGCCATCTGATGGACCAGATGTTCAGCCCGCTGACCAACCGGCTGGACGGACCCTATGGCGGCAGTTTCGACAACCGGCTGCGCTTTGCCATCGGGGTGCTCGATGCCTGCCGCCGCCGGGTCGGTGCGGCCTTCATCCTCGGCATCCGCTATGTCGCCGACGAGGACCATCCGGGCGGCATCACCACCGAGGACGGGATCGAGATGGCGCGGCGCTTCCGCGACGCCGGGTTGATCGACTTCGTGAATGTCATCCGCGGCCGCATCCATACCGATGCCGCGCTGGCGGATGTGATCCCGTTGCAGGGCATGGCCTCGGCGCCGCATCTCGACTTTGCCGGTCGCATCCGGGCAGAGATCGGCCTGCCCACCTTCCATGCCGCGCGTATCCCCGATGTGGCGACGGCGCGACATGCCGTCGCGGCCGGGCTTCTCGACATGGTGGGCATGACCCGCGCCCATATCGCCGACCCCCATATCCTGCGCAAGATCGCCGAGGGGCGCGAGCATGACATCCGCCCCTGCGTCGGCGCGACCTATTGCCTCGACCGCATCTATCAGGGCGGCATGGCGCTGTGCATCCATAACCCGGCCACCGGGCGCGAGGTCGAGGGGATGCCGCACGACCTGCCCCCCGCCGGGGTGAAAAAGCGGGTGGTGGTGGTCGGTGCCGGCCCCGGCGGGCTGGAGGCCGCCCGCGTGGCCGCCGCGCGCGGCCATGAGGTGACGGTCTTCGAAGCGGCCGACCGTCCGGGCGGCCAGATCCGGCTGGCCGCGCAGACCAGGCGGCGGGCCGAGATGATCGGCATCGTCGACTGGCGCCTGGCGCAATGCGAGGCGCTGGGGGTGGCATTCCGCTTCAACACCTGGGCAGAACCTTCTGATGTGCTGGAGCTTTCCCCCGAAGTGGTCATCGTGGCGACCGGCGGATTGCCGCAGAAGGCGGGGCTGACGGGGGGCGACGACCTGACGGTAACGGCCTGGGACATTCTGTCTGGCGATGTGAAACCCGGGAGCAATGTGCTGCTGTTCGACGATGCCGGCGACCATACCGGGTTGCAGGCGGCCGAGGTGCTGGCCGCATCGGGTGCCACGGTCGAGGTGATGACGCCGGACCGCAGTTTCGCGCCGGAGGTGATGGGGATGAACCTCGTCCCCTACATGCGTGACCTGCAAGGGAGATCCGTCACCTTTACCGTCACCTTCCGCCTGCTGTCGGTGGCGCGCGACGGCAACCGGCTGAAGGCGGTGATCGGTTCGGACTATCGGCGCGACCTGGTCATGGAACGCGATGTCGACCAAATCGTGGTGAATCACGGGACGGAGCCCAATGCCGGGCTGTATTTCGATCTGAAGCCCCTGTCGCAAAACCTTGGCGCGGTTGATTATTCCGCGCTGATCGAGGGCCGGCTGCAACCAACCGGCAAGGGCCCGGCCGGATTTGCGCTCTACCGGATCGGCGATGCGGTCGAGGCGCGCAACACCCATGCCGCGATCTACGATGCGCTTCGGCTGGTGAAAGACATCTGACGGCAGGGATGGGGACGGCCGGCCCCGGGGGTTTCACACTGGACCGGATCCGGCAAAATTGGAGTGTGGTTTCGGTTGCACCGGGATTGTGGCGGGGTCTGCGGGGTGTCGGGGTTTGGCTTTTCGGCTTCGATCGTGGTGGTGACGCCGGTTGGGGTGATCTCGTGCCGGGCGCCGGTGATGGGCGGGAGGCGGGCGGCACCGGGGCGGAGGCCGATGGCGGGGTGCGGGGCATGGTGATGGCGGGGCGGTCTCTGGCCCGCGCGTGATCTCGCGAGAGGCTGGGCTTGCGGTGCCTGCCGGCATCGTCATCGTCGGACGGAGCACCTGTGGGCTGCGCCGGCGCACCGCCGGCGAATTGCGGGCCCCGGTCTTGTGGCTGTGGCCGTGGCGGA
Organism: Rhodobacter sp.; assembly: GCA_039808125.1. Taxonomy (GTDB): domain Bacteria; phylum Pseudomonadota; class Alphaproteobacteria; order Rhodobacterales; family Rhodobacteraceae; genus Pseudogemmobacter. Next base: position 2,699 of record JBDHSO010000286.1, read on the forward strand.
GCGTCCTGACCGGCGCGCCGTCGCCCCCCCGGTCCGCCCCCGGTCACGGTCCCGACCTTGCCGCCCGTCTCGGTCTTCCATGTGGCTTCGACCGATTTCCGGGCCTCGCGGGTGGCGAGCATCAGTGACCAGCCGGTCTGGCCGGTGCGGTGGACGGGCACCGCCGGCGAATTGCGGGCCCCGGTCTTGTGGCTGTGGCTGTGGCGGAGCGTCCTGACCGGCGCGCCGTCGCCCAGCGTCGAGGCCACCACCCGGGTCCGCCCCCGGTCACGGTCCCGACCTTGCCGCCCGTCCCGGTCTTCCCAGTGGCTTCGACCGATTTCCAGGCCTCGCGGGTGGCGAGCATCAGTGACCAGCCGGTCTGGCCGGTGCGGTGGACGGGCACCGGCAGCGGGGCGAGGCCGCGGGCGGTCTTGCCCTCGGCCCGCGTGCGGGGCGGAGGAGCGTGCCGCCCTTCACGGTGGCGCGCGCGTTACGGTTTCTGGCGCGGCGGATGCGGAGGGTCGGGCCGCTTCCGGCGGTCTGGCCGCGGGGATCGCCGGGGGGCGTCCTTCAGCGCGGCGGCGCCCGTCGGCTCCGGCCCGTGCTCTGCCGCGATGGTGGCGAC
>JBDHSO010000287.1:0-3304 GCA_039808125.1 Rhodobacter sp.
CATCAGGCGCTTGCCATGCGGACGCCGGCCGAGGCATTCAGATTAGCGGCCTAACCTGAGCAGATTCCGCTGGGTCATACGCCAGTTCCGTGAGCGCCGCGTTTTTCTTTTGCCAGTCAGTCCTATGCTTCTGCAACGAGCTTTCGAACCACACTGACGGGCAAGAACATCTTCAGAGGGTTCGACGCCAGCGATTGGAAACCGTAGCTTTCGTAAAGTGCCTTACGGCGTGCAACGTGCTCGGGATCACCACAGTCGAGCACGTCAAGCATGACGACAGCGACGCCGATGGCATCGGCTGCGACCGCAATACGGCGCAGGGCATCGACGAGCAAATCGCCGCCATATCCGCCGCCGCGGAACTTCTGGTCCCGCCCGATCATGGAGATGTAGGCGGCCGGGATGTTTCCATGCAAAGGCCGGGTCCGCGCAAACTTTGCGGGCAGATCGGTGAACTGAATGGCATGCGCATTGAGCGCATAGAACCCAATGACCGTGCTTGCAGGGTCCACCATCACATAGAGGCGAACATTGTCTGCCTTGGCGAGCTTGTTGGCTGTCTTTTGGAAGTAATTGTCGACCTGTTCGACACCGCAAGAAAAAGCCGCTCGATCATGTTTCTCCGGATCGAACGGCTCAATGGTGTAGGCGGCCGGTTCGGATGCCGCCATTTACTTCGACACAACCGTGTCACTGTGCCGACGGAAAGCCGCGCGCAGGGCATCAGTCGGCGCCGCAGGGGCATCAAGTGCCGCGAAAAAAGCCTCATGATCGACCGGCTGCAGCACTGTCCGTTCATGCGCCGCAATCGTTGCCAGCGCGGCCTGGTAAGCCGCATTCATCGTGAAGACGGAGTCGTCGACGCCAGAAAGCGCCGCCGCCTGTTGGATCGCAGTCTTGATGCGCGGCTTGGTCCGGAAATTCATCCGGGCCTCGTTGCGCTCATCGATCGCGCGCGTAGTGTCTTGGAAACCAAGCATGGTCGCCTCCTGATAACTTTTCCAATATGTACGCCAAATCGACGTACATTTCAAGTGCATACCTCAAGGCTGGTCAAGTGCATACCTCAAGGCTGGCCGCCAACCGCTTGCTTTAACAGGTTGCTGAGATAGTTGGCGCTCTGGAGCGGTTTTCCGGTGTGCGGTCGGGAAGCCTTCGGCGCTGGGGCGGTCCCGACGGGTGACATGCAGCCGATGCCGGCTTTCGGCTTCATGCTGCCAGCAACCGGGGCAAGCGGGCGAGGTTGTTGGCGGCCATTGTCAGGATGAAGCGGGATCGGCCGCGCTCGATGCCGCGATGGACGGTCTGTGCCATGCCACCGATGGTCTTGGCCCAGCCGAAGGTGAGGAGGATCAGACAACGATCCGGGGGATCGTTGTCCCGACGCAAGTCGATCCGTTTGCGGTGCTTGATCGACAGGGCATAGCCTTTGTGCCGGGTGGTGTGGTCGTCGATTGCAGACTGTCTGGATTTTCGCGCGACGTGCGGGGTGGCGCAGGCTTGGCGCAGGTCGGCGACGAGCTCTGCCGCGTCAAAGCCCTTGTCGGCGCCCAGTGTCAGTTGTCGGGTCGATCCGGGGGAATGGCGATGGACCATGTCGAGCGCCGCGCGCCGTTCGGCCCGCCCGTCGGCCTGGGTCAGATCGCCCTGCACGATCAGGCCGTTTCGGTTCTCCATCAGCGCGTGGCCGATGAAGCACAGCACGGCCCCGGCACCGGGGGACTTCTTGTAAAGCCGTGCGTCGGGGTCGGTGGTGGAGGCATGGGTGGCGTTGGATCGCTTCTCGCCCCGGAAGTCGACTTCTGCATTGCGGCTTTGGCGGGTGGGGCGGGGCATCGGGGCGGTCTCGGCCTGGGTTGCTTCGGTCTGGTCTTCAGCAGTCGCATCGGGTCCGGGCGGGCTGCCAGGATCGTCGTCGGGCGACGTATCGTCGGCCCTGGGCTGGAAACTCTTCATCGAGGGTGAGCCTTGCAGCCGCCACTGGTCCGAGGCCCATGGCGAACGCCTTGACCAGCGTGCCGTCGACCGGGAAGTGGTCGTCCGACAACAGCGGCGCGACCTCGCGGTGCGCCAGGATCGCCGCCATCACCTTGCGCGACATCTCGGTCGTCAGCAGCCGGTCGCGGTTCTTGCCGAACACGGTCGGCCTTCGGCCCGGGGCCTCGCCCGTTCAGGGCTGAAATCTGCCCACCGGACAGATTTCCGGGCGCCCTTCACCCCAAACCGGGTCGTCGATCCCGAGGCCCACGAACCAGCGGAACAGGAGGTTATACTGCATCTGCTCCATCAACTGCCGCTCCGACCGGATCGAAAACAGGATCTGGATCAGGCTCGCCCGGATCAACCGCTCCGGCGCAATCGAGGGCCGGCCAAAATCGGTGCAGGGCGCCTCGAACTCGGCATCGAGGCTGGCCAGCGCATCGTTCACAACCTGCCGGATCTGACGCAGCGGGTGCCGCGCGGGGATGCGCTCATCAAGATCGACATGGCTGAACAGCGAACCGCCCGTCCCGCCCGTCCCGCGCATCATCACCCCCGACAAAACCAAACCGTGGGTGAACCATGTTCCCCAAATCACGCCAAGAACCGACTTCAGCAGCAGCCTGGTAAGCCATTCCAGTACCAAATGCGTCAAGCTTGATGGCAGTGCCGAGGCGCAGGAATGCCTTAGCCATAGATCAACATCCCAATCAATTGGGCCAGCCACGTCGGGAACTGCGGCGCGGCGGCGACCAGTTCCGCCTTTGCGGTGCCTGTGAGCTTGGACCGCAAGATGTGAAGCGCACCGGGTGCTTCTTCTGGCCCAAGCCAGGCCAGGGCGCGCACCACTTGGCCAGCCGTCATCGCGTACACTCTGATCAAAACGGCCAAACTGAACGCGGTCGAACCCCAGGCCTGGTTTGCCGATACCCTCGCACACATCCCGGACTACAAAATCACCAAGGTCCACGACCTGCTGCCCTGGCGCTGGAACCGATAGCGGTCAGGCCGGCCGTGTGTGGACGCGCCCATGGGTGCAAGCGGAATCTTGGGCACGTTCGGGCATGTGATCGGGTGCGGTCGTGTGTCCGGCCTCGAAGATGCGGCCTGTCATGCGCCGCGGGCCTTTATGGAGATATGCAGGTCGGGACCAGTTCGCTTACCCGCGCTCGATGGCGCTCCGTCCGGAATGCTGGTTCGCCCGACCCGGTCTCTTGACCGTCTGCCCTTACCTTCCCTCGCTCCCTCTCACATCCGGCGACAACCCGACAGCATCGGCTTATGTGGCCGCCATCGCCGGATCCCTGTAGTCCTCGCACCTGCG
>JBDHSO010000288.1:0-3288 GCA_039808125.1 Rhodobacter sp.
AGGTTGAGCATACTTCGGATGCCCGCGTTCTGGTAGGCATCGACATTTCCAAACACCGGCACGAGGTGCTGATCGCCGTGCCCGGCAAATCGCGTCGGCGCCGGACGACGGTGCTGAACACCGCCGAGGATTATCGCCGTCTGATCGCCGCTTTGCTTGAGTATGGCCTACCGGTCACTATCGGCTTCGAGGCGACGGGCAGGTATGTGGCGACCCGGGCCTCCTTCATCTTTGCCTTGAGGAGCTGCAGGATCTTGATGTCGTTGGAACCCTCTGGCATTGCCTCGAACGCATCCTTCCAGGCAGGATCCGCTAGGAAACGACCGACGGACGCCGCAACGCCATCCCAGCCGGCGTCTCCGTTCACCTCTTCGGCCATGAAATTGAATAGGAATTCGCCGTTCAGGCTCCGCAGAAATTCAAACACCTTGGCGGATTCAACGTTCCAGCCAGTGGGATCGATGAACGTGAAGGTGAAGGTGAAGGTGAAGGTGAAGGTGAAGGTGAAGGTGAAGCCGCCCCAGCACGCAGTGCGAATGCCGTCAAGGTTGTCTTCGAACGGGCCGGAGAACACCTGAATGTCGAATTCGGGCTTCTCGGCCGCAAACTCCTTTAATTTCGCGACGGAGACAGGGTTCCGTTCGCAGAACCGGAAACGGGCCTTGAGGCCGGGACTGCTCGCGCCCGTGGTAGTTCTCTATCTTTGGCGCCATCAGGCATCCTCGGACTGCAGGGCGTGAATGATCGGTTCGGGAACGACCTGCCAGCGAAAACCATTCCACTCTTCGCCGTCGAGCAGGCGGCCAGCGGATTTCGGTCTTGCGCCACCCCATTGCTTGAAAAAGAACGCTACGCCGTCACGGTCGCAAATGTCCCGGAGTTGACGAGCCCAGCCTTCCTCCATCGGTCGAGCGCGAGGCCCGCTCTCTCCTCCGACGATAGCCCATGCGACACCTTGAAGGTCCACGTCCCCGATTGGGCCGAGAAGCGGTTCGAACGAGATGAAGCGTGCGTCGGAATTCATCTGCTTCAAGTGTACGATCCTGCTGGTATGCGCGGCATCCTCAACCGAGACACCGAGTCAGATGTGGCGGGGAACCGGCCCGCCCTGATAGCGATTGCGGACATAGTTGCGCATGAGGGAGCTGCGCTTGGTCAGGACCTGGTAGACATGCCAGTCAGCCTGCTCCATGGCATCGAACACCTTGTCGACTAAGGATCGGTCGATGTCCTTGTGGAACAGGTCGCTCATTGAGTTCACGAAGATCATCCGCGGCTTCTTCCAGAGCGCGGGCTGTTTCAGCCTCGCCGGCCAGAGCGTCAGGTCAAATCCTTGCTCATAAGGGTGGCTCGGAATACGCCGCCAGCGCTCTGCAAAGCGTTCAGCGTAGCAGTTGTCACATCCCGGGCCGACCTTGGTGCAGCCGGTCACTGCGTTCCATGTCGCGTCCGTCCATTCGATCTCTGATTTCTGGGCCAACTGCTCGCCTCGCATTTTTCTGATGGTAGCACGCACTTGACCCGGCACAAAGCAGGAACGCGCGCCTGACTTCGAACGCTAGTGGGATGCGGCGCGCTTGTGCCGCCGACTAATCCGTTCGATCTCCGTTCCTTCCGCCAGTCGGATGGACTTTCCAACATGAACGCTTTCCTGGATCAAAAAATCCTCATGAAAGCAATGACTTGAGACTATTTACCGGATCTGGCGCGGTTAACAGGTCCGGTGAATATCGGCTCGGAGAGACCGCTTGCGCGCAGTTCATCGCTCGGGCCGATTAACAGCCCCGCCCGCATAACCCTCGAAAACAAAAAAGAAATCCAGCCATAGCCGGATTGGGAGAACGCTTTCGCGAGGGCAAATGACGGCGGGGACGGGATACGACCGACCCTTTCAGGCCGCCAGATGCCGGGCCGACGGCAGATCGCCACGATGGACGCCCACACCCGGCAACTTGTCACCGACGCGATGGCCGCAATCGACGATGCGGTAATTCGACGGATCGGCGAAAAGGGCGCGCAGAAGCCGATTGGTCATGGCATGGCCCGAACGCACGCCGGTGTAGCGGCCGAGCAGCGGCCCGCCGGCAAGCGCGAGATCGCCCAGCGCGTCCAGCATCTTGTGACGCACGGGTTCGTCGGCATGGCGCAGGCCGCCGGGGCTGACCACGCGGTCGCCGTCGAAGACGACGGCGTTTTCCAGCGTGCCGCCCAGCGCAAGGCCCTTCTCGCGCATCGAGTCCACATCGGACTGGAGGCAGAAGGTCCGGCTGTCGGACAGTTCCCGCACGAAGGCGCCGTTCGACATCAGCAGGCTGCGCGCCTGCCGGCCGATCGCGGCATCGGCAAAGTCGATGCAGAAGTCGATCTGCAGCATGTCGGCCGGCTCGATCCGGGCCATCGCCTCGCCCTCGCGGATTTCGACGGGGCGCAGAACAGCAATTGCCTGCACCGTGGCATCCTGCGGCTGCAGGCCCCGCGCAAGGAAGGTGGCCACGAAAGGCTCGGCCGAACCGTCGAGGATCGGCACCTCGGGGGCGTCGATCTCGATCAATGCGTTGTGAATCGCACAGCCCGCCAAGGCCGCCATCAGATGCTCGATGGTGGAGACGGAAACGCCGGCCTCATTCTCGACCACGGTGCACAGCCGCGTGGGCGTGACCGCGGACCAGATCGCCGGCACCATTGCCTGCGGCCCGTCGATATCGATGCGGCGGAACCAGATGCCGGTGTTCGCCGCCGCAGGCCGTACGGTCATGCGCACGGGAAGGCCGCCGTGGAGCCCTGCCCCGGTAAAGACGGCCGCCGATTTCAGCGTATTCTGCACGTTCAGGCCCTTCGATTACCCCGGTCGGCGCGGCCCGGTTCTGGCCCGGTCCGGCTGTATCTTAGTTAGTAAAGCGGGGGCCATCACTCAATTCACCTTTTGCGACGGATTGTGACACTTAATTTCGGCCGACAAACATCCGGAAAAAAAGAAAAAAAGGCCCGGTCTCCCGGGCCTGTGCTCGAAGAGGTTCTGCCCCGCGTCAGTTTGCCTGACGGCGCAGGAAGGCCGGAATTTCGATCCGGTCATGGTCGGCGCCATGTTCGGTTTCGTCATCATAGGCCGTTACCGGCGGTTGCTGACGAGGCTGCGGGGCGGGGCGTTCACCGCCCTCGGGATGGCCGGCCATCCGGTTGATCAGACTGCCGATGCCGAAGCGCGGGCGACCCGCGGCCGCCGGCTGGGCGGCGGGCTGCGGCGTGGGCTGGGCGGCGGCGCGCTGCGCATGCATCGCCGGCGCCTTC
>JBDHSO010000289.1:0-3276 GCA_039808125.1 Rhodobacter sp.
CCCGCCCTATTACGACAGCCTGATCGGCAAGCTGATCGTGCATGGCCGCGACCGGCCCGAGGCGCTGGCCCGCCTGCGCCGAGCGCTGAGCGAACTGGTCGTCGATGGTGTCGACACCACGGTGCCTCTGTTCGAGGCACTGCTGAACGAACCCGACATCCAGGCCGGCGACTACAACATCCACTGGCTGGAAAAGTGGCTCGCCGCGCAGTTCGGCTGACCCTGGCCGGCGCGGTCCCGGCCGCGCCGCCGCAAGTTTCGCGCAAGATGCCAGCAAAATCCTCCGAGGGATTTTGGCCGTGACCGGACCGATCACCCCCGAACTGCTGCTGCGCGCCTATGCCACGGGCATCTTTCCCATGGCCGAGGGCCGCGACGACCCCGCGATCCACTGGATCGACCCGCGCCAGCGCGGCATCCTGCCGCTGGACGGCTTTCACCTCTCGCGCAGCCTGGCCCGCCGGATCCGCCGCTGCGGCTGGACCGTCACCGCCGACCGCGATTTCGCCGGCGTGCTGGACGGCTGCGCCGACCGGCCCGAGACATGGATCAACGCCCCGATCCGCGCGCTCTATCTCGCGCTCTTCGACACGGGCTTTGCCCATTCGCTGGAAATCCGCGACGGCGCGGCGCTGGTCGGCGGGGTCTATGGCGTCTGTCTGGGCACGGCCTTCTTCGGCGAATCGATGTTCTCGCGCCGCACCGACGCCTCGAAAGTGGCGCTGGCCTGGCTGGTTCACCGGCTGCGGGCGGGGGGATTCACGCTGTTCGACACCCAGTTCCTGACACCGCATCTGGCAAGCCTCGGCGGCATCGAGATCCCGCGGGCCGACTATCGCCGCAGGCTTGCCGCCGCGCTGGAGGGGACCGCCCGCTTCGATCCGCCGGGCTATTCCCCTTCGGCGGGCTCGGTCGTGGCATCGCTTTCGGGCGGGTCTTCGGCGGCCTCGGGCGGCGTATAGCCCGGCACCACGCAGCGCAGCACCCAGACATCGTAGCGCGGGTGCTCCAGCGCCGAAAGCGCCGGCGACGAGGCCAGCATCCAGCCCGCGAACACCGGATCGGGGCTGTTGGCATCAAGGATGGTCAGATGCGCCTCGGCCTCGGCCGCCGGATTGTCGGCCGGATAGCGGCAGGCGTCGAGCTGGATCGTCAGCCGGCCGTTGGTGGCGGACTGGCCGCGCTGCAATTCGACATTGCCGGTCTGGCCGGTCAGCTTGTCCAGCCAGCGGATCACCCCGCCCTGGGCATCGGCAAAGCCGCCCTCGGCCGCGGCCGGGCCGGCCGCCAGCGCCAGGATCAGCGCCGCCGTCCTCACCCGCCGCCCCCGGTCGCCGGGGCATCGGAACCGCCGCCCGAGCCGCCGACGAATTTCATCAAGAGAGAGATGAGGCTGACCGCGCCCTGCGTATCCTCGATCTCGTCGCCGGGGGCCAGCATCTCGACCGCGCCGCCGGGCAATATCTCGACATAGCTGCCACCGAGAAGGCCGTCCTGCGAAATCAGGATCGCGCTGTCGGCCGGCAGTTCGACGCCCTGAACCATGTCGATCGTGGTATCCGCGAAATAGGTCTGCGGGTTGAGGTGGATGTCGCGCAGCGTGCCGACCTTCACCCCTGCCAGCCGCACGTCGGCGCCCTCCGATATGCCCTCGATCGAGCGGAAGGAGGCGGTCAGCGGATAGGTCGCCGCCGCGCCGCCCAGGCCCGAGGCTCCGGCCGCGTAGACTGCAAACCCCACGGCCACGGCCAGAACCGCGGCCCCGGCCAGGACTTCTGCGGCAGAATGGCTCATTCCGGCTGCCACGCCTCGTAATCGCGCCGCGCATCCGGCACGCCGCGGCGGATCGACCCCGGCGGGGCATAGGCCAGGTCGGAGCCGGAGAGATTCTCGCTATGCGGCTTTTCCCAGGGCTTGTGGGCAAAGGGCGCCTCGGTCGGCGGCTTGTCATAGGTGTGATGCAGCCAGCCGTGCCAGTCCGGCGGCACCCGGCTCGCCTCCATCTCGCCGTTGTAGATGACCCAGCGCCGCGTCCCGTCCTTCGAGCGGTAATAGACGTTGCCCTGGTCGTCCTCGCCCACCTTCACCCCCTTGCGCCAGGTGAAGAACCGGGTGTTCAGCGTCTCGCTGTTCCACCAGGTCACAAGACTGAGCAGGAACTTCTTCATCCGAACCCTCCGGGCTTCCGTCATGCCCCTGATATGGCCGATTGCACGGCGAAGGTCCAGCCGCAACAGCGCGCGCAGGCTTCGGCCGCGCCCTCCGCGCCTTGGCCCGCTCCCCGCGCGCGCGGCCGGCAGGGCGCGGTCGGCCCGAGCCGGTTGGCCGGCACGGCCAGAGGCGAGACGGGCTCTTGCGGCGCAGCCGCTCCGCTTGACCCGCGGGCGGTCCCGCGCCGGCCCGGATGCGCCGTTGCGCCCGCCCTCAGCCCGGAAGCCGCGCCGTCACCTCGATCTCGATGCGGTGGCGCGGGTCGATCAGCCCGGCCTCGATCATCGTCGCGGCCGGCGGATCGGCGCCGAAGGTTGCCGCCAGCAGCGGCCAGCAGGCCGGAAACTCGCGCCTGTCGGGCAGGATGTAATGTACCCGCACCACATCGGCAAAACCCGCCCCGGCCGAGTCGAGCGCCGCGCCGATGATCCGCAGCGCCAGCGCGCATTGCGCCGTCACGCCCTCGGGGATCTCGCCCGTCGCATGGTCGGTCCCGGTCGTGCCGGAAACGAAAACCCAGCCATCGGCCACCACCGCGCGGGCATAGCCGATCGTCGGCTCCCAGGTCGATCCCGTCCGGATCCGCCGGATTGCCATGATTTCCCCCTTCCCCCGAACGACAACGCCGCCCCCCTTTCGGGGGACGGCGCCAGTCTTGCACGCGCGGCCGGGCTCAGCCCGCCGCCGCGGATTCCTTCTTCTTCGCCTCGGCATGGACGAGAAGCGGCTTCGCGCCGTTGTTCACCGCCTCGTCCTTCACCACGACCTCGGACACGCCCTCCATCCCGGGCAGTTCGAACATCGTGTCGAGAAGGATATCCTCCATGATCGAGCGCAGGCCCCGCGCGCCGGTCTTGCGCTTGATCGCGCGCCGCGCGATGGCGGTCAGGGCGTCGGGTGTGAAGGTCAGCTTGACGCCCTCGATCTCGAAGAGGCGCTGATACTGCTTCACCAGCGCATTCTTCGGCTCGGTCAGGATCGTGACCAACGCCGCCTCGTCCAGATCCTCCAGCGTGGCGATCACCGGCAGGCGGCCGACGAATTCGGGGATCAGGCCGAATTTCA
>JBDHSO010000290.1:0-3261 GCA_039808125.1 Rhodobacter sp.
CGTCACATCGAGTCCCGGTTCCACGCCCGCCACCGCGAGCAGTTGCCCGCATTGGCCGCTCTGGCCGAAAAGGTCGAGACGGTGCATTTCGGCGACGACCATGTGCCCGAGGGTCTGGCCAACCTCTTGCAGCGCATGATCGGCGCGCTTGAGGTCCACATGAAGAAGGAAGAACTGATCCTGTTCCCGGCTATCCGCAAGGGCGGCGGCCCGGGGATCGGCACGCCGATTGCGGTGATGCGTGCCGACCATGACGACCACGCCCAGGACGTGGCCGAGATCCGCCGCTTGACTGGCGACCTTGGCCTGCCCGAGGGGGCCTGCCGCAGCTGGACCGCGCTCTATGTTGGCCTCGGCGAATTTATCTCTGATCTGGAAGAGCATATCCGGCTGGAAAACGACGTGCTGTTCCCACCTTTCGAGACGGAGGCCGCCCATGTCTGATCCGTCGCTGCCACGCGCCACGCGCGAGATGGTGGAACGCCGCCGTAACTTGGCGCCCGGGGCCGAAGATGCCTTCCGCGCCTTTTCCAAGACCGTCTTTGCCGAAGGCGCGTTGGACAAGCGCACCAAGCAGCTGATTGCCGTGGCGGTTGCCCATGTCACGCAATGCCCCTGGTGCATCGAGGGCCATGTAAAGGCCGCACGGAGCGAGGGCGCCAGCCCCGAGCAGATCATGGAGGCGATCTGGATCGCCGCCGAGATGCGGGCAGGGGCCAGCTATGCCCATGCGCTGAAGGCCGTGCAAGCCATGGGCGACGGGGCGGACTGATGCCTGCGGTTCCGCCCATCCCCGGCGCCGCCGCCGACCGGATTCGGGTCAAACGCATCTACCGGGCGGCACGGGTGTCGGACGGCAATCGCGTACTCGTCGACAGGCTTTGGCCGCGTGGCATGTCGAAAGACCGCGCCCGCCTGCATTCCTGGTGCCGCGAGATCGCGCCCAGCGATGAGTTGCGTCGCTGGTACCACGCCCACCCCGACCAATGGGAGGACTTTGTGGCCCGCTATCGCCATGAACTGACCCTGAAGGACGATCTCGCCCGTGATCTGGCCAGCATGGCCGTCGATGGTGTGCTGACCCTGCTGTTCGCCTCAAGCGCCGAGACGCGCAACAACGCCACCGTGTTGCGTGACCACCTGCGACAACATCTTGCGAACAAGGGGGATCCCGATGCCCGGCCCTGACCAGAGACCCGCCCTGCGCACCCCCCTTTGTGATCTCCTGGGATGCGAGGTACCCGTACTCTTGGCAGGCATGGGCGGGGTCGCCCGTGCCGAACTGGCGGCGGCCGTCGCCCGCGCCGGGGGCTACGCCATGCTGGGGATGGTGCGTGAAGATCCGGACCTGATTGAGGCCGAGATCACCGCCTATCGCGCGGCGACCGACCGGCCCTTTGCTGTCAACGTGATCCCGTCTGCAACCGATCCGGCGCTGTTGCAAGCCCAGATCTCGCGATGCCTTGATCTGGGGGTGCGGGCCTTCACCTTCTTCTGGGATGTGGTTCCCGAGGTCATCGGCCAGGTCAAGCGCGAAGGTTGCCAGGTGTTGCACCAGGTCGGCACCTTGGCTGCGGCGCGCATAGCGGAGGCGGCCGGCGCCGACGTCATCATCACGCAGGGGATCGAGGCCGGTGGCCACGTCCATGGCCGCACCGGCGCCTTCGCCCTGGCCGAGGCGGTGCTGGACGGCTCCCGGATTCCCGTCGTGGTGTCCGGCGGCATCACGACCGGCCACGGGCTCGCCGCCGCGCTGATGCTGGGCGCGCAGGGTGTGCAATGTGGCACGGCCTTTCTGGCAACCAAGGAATCCTGGGCGCATGACTACCACAAGGCGCGGGTGGCGGCCGCCAACGTCGACGATACTGTGCTCACCGATGTTTTCGTGTTGAACTGGCCCAAGGGCGCAGCGGTGCGGGTGCTGGGCAACAGCGTCACCGCCGGACTGGACGGGCAATTGATGGGCCACGATCCCGCCACGCTGCCGCGCGTGGTGATTGCCCATGATAGCGGTCAGCCGCTGCTACGCTACAGCACCGACTCTCCGATGCGGCACACCTCTGGTGCGCTGGAGGAGATGGCGCTGTACGCCGGGCAGGGTGTCGGGACGATCCGCGACGTGGTGCCGGCGGCGGACCGGCTGCGCCAGATCGTCGATGAGGCCCGGGATTGCCTGGCCCGGCCCGGCCCGCGGCCATGACCTCCGACCCCGAAGCCCCGGGCCGCTATGCCTCGCCGCCCTGCATGGCGGCCGAGGTCGACCCGGCCTATTTCGATCCGCTGGCGGTCGATCCTGAACAGGCGCGCGACGTCGCGCGCTGGCGCCGTGCCGAGCGGGCCCGGCTGCGGTCCGAGCGTGACGCCCTCTCTGTAGCCGATCGCCAGGCCGCCGGGGCGGCAATTGCCGGCCATCTGGCCGACCTGCTGCGAAAAAGGTTCGGCACGATGCGGGGGCGAGTGTTCTCGGGCTACTGGCCGATCAAGGGCGAGCCGGACCTGCGCCCGCTGCTGGCGGCGCTGGACGCCGAAGGTGCCCTGGTCGCCCTGCCGCTGGTCGAGGTGAAGGCCGCGCCGCTCGTGTTCCGGTGCTGGACGCGCGAGACCCGGATGGTGCGTGGCGACTGGAACATTCCCGTCCCGCCGCCCGAAGCCAAAGCGGTGACGCCCGAAATCGCGCTGGCCCCGGTGGTGGGTTGGACGGCTGAGGGTTTTCGTTTGGGTTATGGCGGCGGCTATTTCGACCGCACGCTGGCGGCCTTGTTGCCGCGCCCCTTCACCATCGGCATCGGCTTTCAGTCGGCCCGTCTGGCGACGATCTACCCCCAACCGCACGACATCGCGCTGGATGCCGTCGTGACCGAGGCAGGCATCGCCGTCCCACCATACGGGACGTGAGGTGTGAAGACGTGCCCCGATCGGAACCGGTTTCCCGACACCTGGGCAGATTGCGGTGGCATCTCGCAATAGGTCACACCGGCAGATCGCTGCCGTTGACGATCGCTTCATGTCGCCTGGGATGGCGACTAATCCTCCATTCCTCGCCGGGGGCTGCGACCACCTCGTCTGAAGCACTTACCTTGAGCACGCGAGGCTCGGCGCCTCGCGTGCTCGCGACTCACTCTGCGGTCAATCATGGGTCAATGGCGGCCGAACCTCTAAAACTTCCAGTTGCCGTGTTTCGTCTTCCCGCGTGACCCACGAGATCGTCGCTCCCGGACTGAGGCCAAGCAGGGCAACACCTACCGGGGTGAGGACAGAGAT
>JBDHSO010000291.1:0-3254 GCA_039808125.1 Rhodobacter sp.
GCCGAAAGCTTCCTCGGCTTCATCGACATCGCCTGCATCAGGCTATGGCTCCGCCATTTGTCAACATGACCTAGGCGCTGCGCCAAGCTTCCATTTTTTGCGGGCGTCGGCAAGGTCCATGAACCAGTGCGCGTTCAGGCACTCCGTCCGGAGCTTGCTGTTGAACGCTTCGATGAAGCCGTTGTCGGTGGGCTTGCCGGGCCGGGAGAAGTCCAGAGTGACGTCGTTTGCGTAGGCCCATAGATCGAGGTCGCGGGAGATGAACTCCGTCCCGTAGCATGTTGGAAATGACGCGCCGTTGAGGGTTATGGCCGCCTGCGCAGCCTCCAAAATTGCGCAGCAGGCGGCCATAACCGGGTCTCAGGTCTCTATGGTGGTTTTGGGAACCACACCACGGAGGAGACCGGCCATGGCCAAGGTTGAGCATACTTCGGATGCCCGCGTTCTGGTAGGCATCGACATTTCCAAACACCGGCACGAGGTGCTGATCGCCATGCCCGGCAAATCGCGTCGGCGTCGGACGACGGTGCTGAACACCGCCGAGGATTATCGCCGTCTGATCGCCGCTTTGCTTGAGTATGGCCTACCGCCGTTCGGGCGTTCCCCGCGCGGAGATCTTCGTCGAGACCAAGATCTGGATCAGCGACTACGGTCATGCCGAAACGCTGCACGGGTTCGAGAAGAGCGCCGCCAAGCTAGATGTCGGGCAGATCGACCTTCTGCTGCTGCACCAGCCGCTGCCGACCGCCTTCGACCGTACCATCGCGGCCTACCGGGCGCTGGAGACGCTTCTCGCCCAAGGCAAGGTGCGCGCCATCGGTGTCAGCAACTTCATACCCGGGCATCTGGAACCATTTCTGGTCGAGACGACGATCGTTCCCGCAGCGAACCAGATCGAACTGCACCCATACTTCCAGCAGGTCGAGCTGCAAAAGCTCAATGCCGCGCACGGCATCCTGACGCAGGCCTGGTCGCCGATTGGCGGCATCACCTTCTACCGGGAGGGCGACAGCGGAAGCGCGCTGGAGGATCACGTGATCCTCGGGATCGCGGGCCAGCACGGCAAGTCGGCGGCGCAGGTCATGCTGCGCTGGCACCTTCAGGAGGGCCGCTCTGCGATCCCGAAATCGGTCAAACCCGCGCGCATCGCCGAAAACTTCGATGTCTTCGATTTCGAACTGTCCGCCGGGCAGATGGCCGCGATCCGCGCCCTTGACACCGGCAAGCGCAGCGGTCCGGAGCCCGAGAGCATCACGCTTGCCAGTTATGGCATGGCGATCCCCGAGGCGTGATCCGCGCGGCGTGACCTTTGGGGCGAAGGGCAGTCCCGCGCGTTGCCGGGCAGGGCCTTTCGCCGCTGGCCCGGCGACGGGCGGTCCGCGATCCCGGTGTCCTGTCCCTGACCACTGCCTGCCGCCGCCAAGCCTGTGGCGGCGGCAGGATGCGGGGCCTATACTGGGCGCACTCTGACAGCGGAAGGGGACGATCATGCATGTCGTATCGCTACTTCGCACCGATATGTTCAGTATCCGCCTTGGCGGCGCGGCGGCGACGCTGGGCGATCTGTTCCCGGACTGGGGCGCGCTTGACCGCTTCGGCCTTGTGATCGACGAACCTCTGGGCGGGGTGGGCGCCACTCATCTGCTGCAATGTGCGATGATGGCCTATTACGATGTCAAACCCGCGCGGAGGACCAGCCGTGCTGTCTATCCCGATATCTACGCCTTTCACATCGGCAAGAGCCATGGCGCCCACGCGCCCTATGACTTCTGGCCCGCCCGGCGCGAGGTGATCCTGCGCACCGACGACCATCGCGAGATACTGGACGCGATCAACGACCGCGGCATCACCCGCCTTGCCGTGCCCGATCGGCCCCGGCGCGAGGTCGCCCATCGCCCGAAGGAGGTGGAGGCCGCGCTGGACCGCATCGCCTCGGCCTTCGTCTACAGTGCCTCGGGGCGGCTCGCGGGCGGTGATGTCGAGATCGCGGGCACCGACAAGCGGACCGAGTTCAATCCGACGCAGGCGCTGCGCCCGGTTTCCGAGATCGTCTCGCAACGCCGCGCGCCCGGCGCCGTCTCGTCGAGCGGCATTCCGATCAAGGAGGCCGACGATGACTATGCCCGCTGGCTGGACGCCTGCGACACCGAACTGAAGCCCGGAGACCGGGAGAGGGCGTTGGCGGCTCGCGAGGCCCTGCGCTCGGCCGAGGGTCTCGCGACGGAAACCTGCCGCCGCGTGGAAGTGAGCGAGGCGCTGGAGCGCCTTGCCTCGGCCGGCCTCTCGCGCCCCGCCGCTGCGGCGGAGTGAGGGGCGAGGTCACGGGCCGGCCGCTTATGGGGCGATGCCCCCGGTTCCTGCGACGGGACGGGGCGACCGGCCCGGCGATGGCCGCTTCGCGCGGCCTATTCCTGCGCCAGCAGCCAGTCGTAGACCTGCCGTATGGCGCGGCGGGGATTGTTCCTGACGGTCAGGATATGGTGGTGGCGGCCGGTCAGAAGCCGCTCGGGCAGGACCTGAACCAGCCGCCCCCCGACCAGCGCCCGGTCGATCAGCGGACGCCAGCCCTTCGCCCGCCTTCAGCGCCACGAGCGAGTCGTTCACCTGCATCGCGACCTGAGGCCGTTCGGTCCATTGCACCCCGTGCGACCGCAGCTATTCGGCCCAGCCGATCCGGAAACGATGCGGATCGACATAGCTGATCAGCCGGTGGCGAGGCAGATCGGCAAGGGCGATCGGCCCGAAGCGGCGCAGGTAGGCCGGGCTTGCAACCGCAACGATCTGCTCGGGCCAGAAGGTCCTCGCCTCCAGCCCGGGCCAGGGGCCGTCACCAAGCCGAAGCTGCATGTCGATGCCATTGGCCGTCAGGTCGGGATCGCGGTCCAGGCAGCGCAGTTCGATCCTGAGATTCGGCTGGCTGTCGCGCAGCAGGGGCAGGCGCGGCAACAACCATTCCACGGCAAGCGCCGTCGAACAGCTGACCACGACCGTATCCGTCTGATCGGCGGCGCTGATGTCTTCCACCGTTTCGGCAATCGACAGGAAGCCGCGCGATACGCTGCCGAACAGCCGCTCGCCCTGGCAGGTCAGGGTTAGCGTCCGGTTTTCGCGCAGGAACAGCGGATGGCCCAGAGCCTCCTCAAGCTGTTTCACACCATGGCTGACGGCGGATTGGGTGATCGCCAGTTCCTCCGCCGCCTTGGAGAAGTTCGGATGCCGGGCCGAGGCCTCGAACAGCATCAACCCGTGCAGCG
>JBDHSO010000292.1:0-3224 GCA_039808125.1 Rhodobacter sp.
TCAGTTGCCCCCCGTCCTTGAAGGGGCGGCCCCTTTGACGGCCGCCTGCCCATCTCTTGAAGGACGTGCGGATGCCTGCGCGGGTTTGACAGCCGGGGGTTGGGCAAAAACGCGGCCCTGTTCCTCAAGCGATGCTTGACCCCCTGCCCCGCTCCCTGACTGCCTTTGCGCTTTGAGAGTTCAGATCGTCAGCAGATGCTGATCCTTGGGGTCGATCTGCTCTGCCAGATGCTGGCGCAGCGCGTCAGCGCCGTGGGCGCGAAGATCGTCGTTGAAATCCCCGAGCTGCGGCTCGAGCACCCTTACGGCAATCCCGGCCTCGGTTGCTCTGGCGGTCAACCTTTCCGCCGCACGTTGCCCCGCCGGATCGCGGTCGATGGCGATGTAGAGGCGCTGCAATCCCACCGGCAACAGGACGGCTCCGAGGTGACCCGACGAGAGTGCCGCCCAGACGGGCAAAGAAGGTGCCGCCTCGCGGACGGAAAGCATGGTCTCGAGGCCCTCCCCCAGCACGAGGGTTTGATCTGCTGGTGCGATCCTGACGGCATTGCCGAGGAGGTGACCCATAGCCCGACGCGGTGTGTCGACAGCCGCCTTGTCCTGTCCGTTGCTGCTGAGCCAAGTGCGATGCACGCCCTGCAAGGCCCCTGCCCCATCGGTGACCGCGGCGATCAACGCTGGTCTGGGAACAGGTTTGGTTTGACCTTCATCCCGATGCCAGCACTTCGGGTGGAAGCGCAGGCTTGAACTCTGCAACGCTTGGGTGATGCCCCGGGCGCGCAAGTAGGCTTCTGCCAGAGTGCCTGCCAATGGCAGCGAGGCCGCAAACAAGCGCGCCGCTGCTGCTGGCGTACCCGAGGGGGATTTTCGGCTGCGCGGGAAATTGGCATCCGGGAGAACCGGCTGCGGACGGCCAAGATGCATCCGTGCCTCGGCCAGAAGATCGGGAAATCGGGTGATCCCCGTGCGTTCGCGGATGATGTCGAGGAGATCGCCGAATTCCGACGTGGCTGAATCGGTCCATTTGCCCCGAGCTCCCGGCCCCGAGGTGGGACCGGTCAGCCTGACGAACAGTGAGCGGCCCGGATTGTTTTGCAGATCACCGACCATCCAATAGGAGCCTTCCCGCCTGCCGGCGGGAAGATAATGGCGGCAAACGCTTTCGGCATTTTGCGAGAGGTCTCGCAGTATCTCTTCTGTTTCCAATGACATGGCACACACGATTAACAACCTTTGCGTGCATGTAGACCCTGGATGGGGAAACGTGCAAGCAGCTGATCGAGCACTTTCACACCGCCGGAATCGGTCGGACAGAAGAGGCGCAGCTTCCAGGCGATGATTTCCGAGAAAAAGCCATCGGCCTTGAGCCGGTCCTTCTGCGCTTCCGTGAACCCGGAGAGCTCGATCCGGTTCACCCCCATGACGCGGGACCGGTGCAACTCCATCCCTTCGGCCAAGCGCACGACGGTCTTGCCCTCCAGAACGAGCGCATGGACCTGCGCCGACGTGAGCTTCGGCGCGTCCTCGGCTAGCGTGGTCGCGACCCAGGCCGGCGAGACACGGCGGCCGATGATGCGCTGGCCGTCATCGGTCTGCAGCCGGTAGACGCGAGTTTCATCCTGCGGAAGCTGCTTCCAGATTGGCAGCAGCAGGCCCGCCACGATGTGGATCGTGGACTCGGAGAACTCGGGAACTTCCGCGAATTCATCTGTCCAGGCGGCGATAAAGGCCGCGCGATCAGCCTCCAGCCAATGGGTGTCCTCCATCATCTTGACCGGGAACGTGTGGGTTTCCGTTGGCCGGATCAGCCGCAGGCGCGGCTCGATGGTGCCGTCGTCCAGCATCAGGCTGGTGGCGGGCACCTGCACGGCGGCACGGCCTGAGCGGCTGTTGACCAGAAGGCGTGCCTTCGGATCGTCGAGCCAGTCCAGCGCGTCCGCCAGCGAGGTTGGCGTGTTGCGACGCTTTTCTGCGATGGTCAGAAGCTGGGTTTCGGCACCGGAGCCAGGATGGGTGTAGATCACCCGCGCATCCGTGACGCGGAAGCTCTCAGCGCGCAGGGTTTCGAGTCCGAGGTCGTAGACCCCGGCAGCGATGGCACCCTCGATCCGCTGATCGAGAATTTCTTCGAAGGCCGCGAAGAGCACAGCCTGCATGTTAATCGTCAGCGCCAGCAAGCGATTGAGGAAGGTCGTGATCGGCGGCAGGTCATCCTTCAGACCGTTGTCATCGGTCAGGCTGAGGCCGGTCGCATCCTCGAATGCGCCGAGTGAACAGCCAGCCACATCGCCGCGATAGATGCGGCGGTAAAGTTGGCGCAGGGCGTCGCGGGCGTAAGGAGACTCGAGGTTGTCCTCAGGCCGGAACAGCCCCTGCCCGCCGGTCTGGCGCTGCCCTCGCGTGATTGCCCCGAGCGTGTCGAGGCGGCGAGCGATGGTCGAGAGAAACCGCTTCTCCGCCTTCACATCCGTGGCCACCGGCCGGAAGAGCGGCGGTTGCGCCTGATTGGTGCGGTTGGTGCGCCCGAGACCCTGGATGGCCGCATCGGCTTTCCAACTGGGTTCCAGCAGGTAGTGGACACGCAGCCGCTGGTTCTTGGCACCGAGATCGGCGTGATAGCTGCGCCCCGTGCCGCCGGCATCCGAGAAGATCAGGATGGGCTTCTGGTCGTCCATGAAAGCTGCGGTTTCCGCGAGGTTGGCAGACCCCGCTCGGCTTTCCACGACAAGTCGCGCCGCCGGACCCTCGCCCTTGCGCACGATGCGGCGCGAGCGGCCTGTGATCTCGGCCACGAGGTCGGTGCCGAAGCGCTGGACGATCTGATCCAGCGCCCCGGGCACGGGCGGGAGTGATGCCAGCTTCTCGATCAGCGCGTCGCGCCTGCGGGTGGCCTCGCGGCATTCCACTGGTTGGCCGTCACGGACCACGGGTCGCGACGACAGATTGCCCTCGCTGTCGGTGAAGGGCTCGTAGAGCTGCACCGGGAAGGAATGGGCGAGGTAATCGAGGACATATTCCCGCGGCGTGATGTCGACGCGGATATCATTCCACTCCTCGGTCGGGATGTCCGAGAGGCGACGCTCCATCAGCGCCTCGCCCGTCGACACAATCTGAATGACGGCGGAATGCCCTGCAAGCAGATCGGCGTCGATCGAGGCGATCAGGGTGGGGGTTTTCATCGAGGTCAGAAGATGGCCGAAGAAGCGCTGCTTGGCGGACTCGAA
>JBDHSO010000293.1:0-3213 GCA_039808125.1 Rhodobacter sp.
TTAACTCTCCTGATATCCCGAACTTCGTTGAACGTAACTTGGATAGCTTGACGCGCGGCTTACGCCGCCTTCGCGCCGTCTTCCTTGGCTCCGTACGCACCGAACACACGAGCGAGCTGGCCGGCCGGCGCCTGGAGAACACCCGCCACCTTGGTGGCCGGGGCCTGCAGGAGACCGATGATCTTGCCGCGCAGCGCATCGAGGGAGGGCAGCGTGGCAAGAGCCTGAACGCCAGCGACGTCCAGAACTTTCTCGCCCAATGCACCGCCGACGATGGTCAGCTTCTCGTTAGTCTTGGCGAACGCCGCAACGACCTTCGCCGCTGCGACCGGATCCTCGGAGTAGGCAATGGCAGTCGGCCCCGAAAAAAGGGAGCCGAGCGCCGTGAAGGACGTACCCTCGAGGGCACGCAGCGTGAGCCTGTTCTTCGTGACCTTGTAGCTTGCACCGGCTGCCCTGATCTTGCGACGCAGGTCCGTGACCTCCGCGACCGTCAAACCTGTCTGGCGGGTGACCACCACCAGGTTTGCGCCCTTGAAGGTCTGGTTCAGCTCGGCGATCGCTTCGGCCTTTTCCGAACGATTCACGGCTTTCTCCAAATAAGGCCCAACCCAGAGGATCCAGGTCGGACCGGCTGCGGTACAGACTGCGCAGCCTCCGTTGGCGGGTTAGCGCGAACGGAGACCTTGCGGTCCGGTTCGCCTGCCCCGGAAGTTCGGGCGCGTGCGCGCACCAGAAGGTGCAGCGTCGATTCCCTTGCCCCCGTCTGCGCTGGCGGGTTTCCCCATTACGTCCACCCGAAAGTGGTCACCGGCGGTCTCGGACAGGTGGAGCTCGGAGCCTTGCGGCCCGTCGCTCCCTCCTCCGCCGGCCCCTGCAATCGAGGGGCCAACGTCGGAAACTCTAAAACTCTCTGGCGCCGCGCCTAGCTCAGCGCGGAAGCCGGGTCGAGCTTGATGCCCGGACCCATCGTCGAACTCAGCGACACCTTCTTGATGAAGGTGCCCTTGGCGCCGCTCGGCTTGGCGCGGTTGATCGCGTTCACCAGCGCCTTCACGTTGGCGACGATCGCCTCCTCGCTGAACGAGGCCTTGCCGACGCCGGCGTGCACGATGCCGGCCTTCTCGGCGCGGAACTCGATGGAGCCCGCCTTGGCCGCCTTCACGGCCGCGGCGACATCCTGCGTCACGGTGCCGAGCTTCGGGTTCGGCATCAGGCCGCGCGGGCCCAGCACCTTACCGAGACGGCCGACCACGCCCATCATGTCCGGCGTGGCGACGCAGCGCTCGAAATTCATCTCGCCGGCATTGATCTTCTCGGCGAGGTCTTCCGCACCGACCAGATCGGCACCGGCTGCCTTGGCCTCGTCGGCCTTGGCGCCACGCGCGAACACCGCGACGCGCACCGACTTGCCGGTGCCGTTCGGCAGCTCGATCATGCCGCGCACCGCCTGGTCGGCGTGGCGCGGGTCGATGCCGAGGTTCATCGCGACCTCGATGGTCTCGTCGAACTTCGCCTTGGCGTTCGCCTTGACGATCTTCACCGCCTCATCGAGGGGGTACATCTTCTCGCGGTCGACCGTGGTGACCGCCGCCTTGTAACGCTTGCCCTGGGTCATAGCTTACTCCACCACCTGGAGGCCCATGGAGCGGGCAGAGCCCACGATCTGCGCCATCGCCGATTCAACCGTATCGCAGTTGAGATCCGGCATCTTCTGCTTGGCGATCTCCTCGATCTGCTTCGTCGTGACCTTGCCGACGATCTGCGTGCCGACCGTCTTGGCGCCGGACTCGACGCCCGCGGCCTTCTTCAGGAAGTAGGTCACCGGCGGAGTCTTGGTGATGAAGGTGAAGCTGCGGTCCTGGAACACGGTGATGACCACCGGGATCGGCATGCCCGGTTCCATCTTCTGCGTCTTCGCGTTGAACTGCTTGCAGAATTCCATGATGTTGACGCCCTGCTGACCGAGCGCGGGCCCGATCGGCGGCGACGGATTTGCCTTGCCAGCCGGCACTTGCAGCTTGACGTAGGCCTGAATTTTCTTGGCCATGCCTGCCCCTCCTATGGGCGGCGCGGTACGGCCATGGCCGGCCTCCCGCACCCTATGTTAAGGCTAAGTCCTTGATCCTCATGGATTTTGGAACTTAACCAGCCTCACGAGAAAAGGCCGGCGCACGGCCAGCCCTCCCAAGGGCGCGCGGTCTACCAAATCCAACCGCCCGCCACAAGCCTGAATTTGTCCCCCAATATGGGGGTGAATCAGATCTTTTCCACCTGCGCGTAATCGAGTTCGACGGGGGTCGACCGGCCAAAGATCGACACCGCGACCTTCAGGCGGGCCCGCTCCTCGTCCACGTCTTCGACCGTACCGTTGAACGAGGCGAACGGGCCGTCGGCCACCTTCACCTGCTCGCCGATCTCGAAGCTGACCGCGGGCTTGGGCCGTTCCACGCCCTCCTGGACCTGCTTCAGAATGCGGCTGGCCTCGGCGTCGGAGATCGGCACCGGCTTGCCGCGGCCACCGCCGCCCAGGAAGCCCGTCACCTTGGCCGTGTTCTTGACCAGATGCCAGGAGTCGTCGGTGAGATCCATCTTCACGAGCACATAGCCCGGGAAAAACTTGCGCTCCGTCTGCACCTTGGCGCCGCGGCGCACCTCGACGACCTCTTCGGTCGGCACGATGACCTCGGTGATTTCCTCGGCCAGGCCCTTCTTGCCGGCCTGCTCGCGGATCGACTGGGCGACCTTGTTCTCGAAGCCCGAATAGGCGTGAACGACGTACCAGCGGTGGGCCATGGTCAGGAAACCCCGAGCAGCAGCTTGATAACGAAGCCGATGAGCTTGTCGGCCACCAGGAAGAACAACGCCGCGATCACGACGAAGATGAACACCATGCTGGTGGTGATCATGGTCTCACGCCGGGTCGGCCAGGTGACCTTGGCCACCTCGGCGCGGACTTCGCGGGCGAATTCTATCGGATTCTTCGTCATGCTCGCTTTTCTTCAGAAAATGGCAGGAGTGGAGGGACTCGAACCCCCGGCCCTCGGTTTTGGAGACCGATGCTCTACCAACTGAGCTACACTCCTACGTGCCGCCAGCGGTCTCATAGACTGCCGGCGGCATAATCGCTAGAGCATTACTTAACGACTTTGGTGACGACGCCGGCGCCGACGGTGCGTCCGCCCTCGCGGATGGCGAAGCGCAGGCCCTCGT
>JBDHSO010000294.1:0-3208 GCA_039808125.1 Rhodobacter sp.
GGACGCTCCGCCACGGCCGCAGCCACAAGGCCGGGGCCCGCAATTCGCCGGCGGTGCGCCGGCGCAGCCCACAGGTGTTCCGTCCGACGATGACGATGCCGGCAGGCACCGCAAGCCCAGCCTCCCGCGAGATCACGCGCGGGCCAGCGACCGCCCCGCCATCACCATGCCGGGCACCCCGCCATCGCTGCCGAGGGCCGCATCCCCGCCATCGGCTTCCGCCCCCATGCCGCCCGCCTCCCGCCCATCACCGGCGCCCGGCACAAGATCACCCCAACCGGCGTCACCACCACGATCGAAGCCGAAAAGCCAAACCCCCACACCCCGCAGACCCCGCCACAATCCCGGTGCAACCGAAACCACACTCCAATCCCGCCGGACCCGGACCACCGCCCCGGCGGGGACGGCGGGGACCGAGCCCCCTTCCCTCTCAGGTCACGACATCGGGCCGGCTGCGGCCGGTGAAGGCCTCGATCTGCGCAATGGCATGGGCGGCGCGGGTGATCGGGGCCAGCGCCTCCTGCGGGTCCTTGTCCAGTCCTTCCGGCCCCGGCACATAGCGCTCGAGGTAAAGCCGCAGCGTCGCGCCCTCGGTCCCGGTGCCCGACAGCCGCATCACGAAGCGCGAGCCGCCCTCGAACAGCACCCGCACGCCCTGCGCCCGGCTGACCGAACCGTCGACCGGATCGGTATAGGCGAAATCGTCGGCCTCGAGGATCCGCAACCCTTGCATCTCGGTGCCGGCCAGCCCCGGCAGGGCCGCGCGCAGGGCCGCCATCATCGCATCGGCCGCGGCGGTGTCGATCGCCTCGAAATCGTGGCGGCTGTAGTAGTTGCGGCCATAGCGGGCGAAATGGTCGGCCATGATCGCGGCCACCGGCTGACGTCGCCGCGCGAGGATGTTCAGCCAGAGCAGGATGGCCCAGAGCCCGTCCTTTTCCCGCACATGGTCCGATCCGGTGCCGAAGCTTTCCTCGCCGCAGATCGTGGCGCGGCCGGCGTCGAGAAGATTGCCGAAGAACTTCCAGCCGGTCGGGGTCTCGTAGCAGCCGATCCCCAGCGCCGCGGCCACCCGGTCGGCCGCGGCCGAGGTCGGCATCGACCGGGCCACGCCCTTCAGCCCGCCGGCATAACCCGGCGCCAGATGGGCATTCGCCGCCAGAACGGCGAGCGAATCCGAGGGCGAGACATAGATGCCGCGGCCGACCACCATGTTGCGGTCGCCGTCCCCGTCCGAGGCAGCGCCGAAATCCGGCGCCTCCGGCCCCATCATCTCGGCCATCAGCGCATGGGCCCAGGTCGGGTTGGGATCGGGGTGCATGCCGCCGAAATCGGGCAGCGGGGTGGCGTTCAGCACCGTACCCGGCGCGGCACCCAGCCGGTCTTCCAGGATTTCGCTGGCATAGGGCCCGGTCACGGCGCACATCGAATCCATCCGCATGCGGAAGCCGCCCTGGAACAGCGCCCGGATTGCGGGGAAGTCGAACAGCGTCTCCATCAGCGCGGTATAATCCGAGACCGGATCGACGACATCGACCTCCATCCCGGCGATGCGGTGGAGGCCCGTACGGCCCAGATCGACATCCTGCGCCTCGGCGATGCGATATTCGGCGATCTCCATAGTGCGCCGGTAGATCGCCTCGGTCACGGCCTCGGGGGCGGGGCCGCCGTTGGGCATGTTGAACTTGACGCCGAAATCCGCCTCTGGGCCGCCGGGATTGTGGCTGGCCGACATGATGATGCCGCCATCGGTCTCGTTCAGGCGGATCAGATGGCTTGCCGCCGGGGTCGACAGGATCGCCCCCTGCCCCACGATCACCCGCGCGGCACCGTTCGCCGCCGCCATGCGCAGGATCACCTGCGCCGCCCGGTCGTTGAAATAGCGCCCGTCGCCGCCCAGGACGAAGGTCCGGCCCTCGGCCCCTACCACATCGAACACCGACTGGATGAAGTTCTCCAGATAGTGCCGGCCCATGAAGACCGCGGTCTTCTTGCGCAGCCCGCTGGTGCCGGGCTTCTGGCCCGCGATGGGCTGCGTGGCGACGGTGGTGATCATGCATTCTCTCCCTGGGGTGGGGCTTGGATGGCGCGCAGGACGAGGACGGACTGGGCCGGCGCGATGGCGGGCGCCGGCCCCGAGGTCACATCGGGCCGCGTGGTATCGAGCAGAAGTTCCCAGCCCGGCGCGGTCGCGGGCAGGGTCAGGGCCACGGCAGGCCCGCAGTTGAACACCAGAAACAGTGCCTCGGGCGAGGGATCGCCGCCTTCGGCCACCATGCGCAATTCGACGCAGAGGCAGCGGAAGGCCGGGTCGTGCCAGTCCTGCGGGCTGGGCTCTGCCCCGTCGGGACGGTGCCAGATCACGTCGCGCAGCCCGTCGGCCTCGCGCGGCTGGGCATGCAAGAAGCGGCGCTGGTGCAGCACGGGATGGCTCTTGCGCAGGGCCGACAGCCGGGCGACGAAGGCAGTGAGCGCGGCATCGGCCTCGTGCCAGTTCAGCCAGGAGATCTCGTTGTCCTGGGCATAGGCATTGTTGTTGCCACCCTGGGTCTGGCCGATCTCGTCGCCCGCCAGCAGCATCGGCACGCCCTGCGACAGAAACAGCGTGGCGAGCAGGTTGCGCTTGCGCAGCGCGCGGGCCGTGCGGACGGCCTTGTCGTTCGTCGGCCCCTCGACCCCGAGGTTGTCCGAGTGGTTCTCGGCATGGCCGTCGCGGTTTTCCTCGCCGTTGTCCCAGTTGCGCTTGACGGTGTAGCTGACCAGATCCTCCAGCGTGAACCCGTCGTGGCTGGTGATGTAGTTGACCGAGGAGGTGGCCGCCCGGCCGGAATGGTCGAAGCGTTCGGCGCTGCCCAGCAGGCGGGCGGCAAGATCGCGGGTCATCCCGGCATCGCCCCGCCAGACCCGCCGCACGCCATCGCGGAAACGGTCGTTCCATTCCAGAAAGGGATGGGGATAGGCACCGAGCTGGTAGCCGCCCGGACCGATATCCCAGGGTTCGGCGATCAGCTTGACGCGCGACAGCACGGGATCCTGCCGGATCGCATCGAAAAAGCCGCCCTGGGGATCGAACCCGTTCGCCTCGCGCCCCAGAACGGTGGCGAGATCGAAGCGGAAGCCGTCGACATGCGTGACCTCGACCCAGTAGCGCAACGCATCCATCGCCATGCGCAGCACCATCGGATGGGTCAGGTTCAGCGTGTTGCCG
>JBDHSO010000295.1:0-3159 GCA_039808125.1 Rhodobacter sp.
CCGATCTGGTGCTGTCGCTTGGCGCCAAGATGGCCAAGGCCGATGGCGAGGTGACGCGCGACGAGGTGACGGCCTTCCGCCGCATCTTCACCTTTTCCGCCGGGGAAGAGGCCCATGCCGCCCGGGTGTTCAATCTGGCGCGGCAGGATGTTGCCGGTTTCGACAGCTATGCCCGCAAGATCGCGCGGCTGTTCAACCCGCAGGGCGCAAAGCTGTGCTCGAACGACCATCATGTGCTGGTCGACGTGCTGGAGGCGCTGTTCACCGTGGCGCTGGCCGACGGCAGCTATCATCCCGGCGAAGATGCCTTTCTGGAACATGTGGCCGGGATATTCGGGCTGGATCACGATTGCTTCGCGGCCGTCCGCGCCCGGCTGGTCGAAGGTGCGCCGCGCAGCCCCTATGAGGTCCTTGGCATCCCGCCGGCCGCCAGCCGCGAAATGGCGCGCGCCGCCTGGAAGGCGCTGGTCCGCGACACCCATCCCGATGCCATGATCGCCCGCGGCGTCCCGCCCGAGGCGATCCGCCTGGCCGAGCGCCGGCTTGTCGCGATCAATGCGGCCTGGAAGGAAATCTCCGACAGGCAGGCGGCCTGATGCGCCACGATGTGCTGCGGCTGGCGACCTACAATGCCGAATGGTTCAACGCGCTGTTCGACGACGCCGGTCAGCCGCTGGAGGATGACGCGCCCTCGTCGCGCTACGGCATCTCGCGCGGTACGCAGTTCGGCGCGCTGGGGATCGTCTTCACCGCGCTCGACGCCGATGGAATCATGGTCATCGAGGCGCCGGATACCAACAGCCGCCGCTCGACCGTGCGGGCGCTGGAAAATTTCGCCCGCAAGTTCGGGTTGCGCGCCCATCGCGCGATCATGGGCTTTGCCTCGGATACCGAACAGGAAATCGCCTTCCTCTACGATCCCGCCCGCCTGAGCCCGCGCCACGCCCCCCGGGGCACGCCGACCGGCAAGAAGGGCAGCAGCCTCGCGCCGCGCTTCGACGGAACCTTCCGCTATGACCTCGACACCGACCGCGCGCCCGATCTGATCCGGTTTTCCAAGCCGCCGCTGGAGCTTGCCGTCCGCGCCCCGGGCGGGTTGCGGCTGCGGCTGATCGGCGTCCATGCCAAATCGAAGAATCCGCATGGCGCCGCCGATGCTGCGGCAGCGGTGCGCATCTCGATCGAGAACCGCCGGAAACAGCTTGCGCAATGCATCTGGCTGCGCCAGCGGGTCGACGAACACCTGGCGCATGGCGACAATCTGATCGTGCTGGGCGATTTCAACGATGGCCCGGGGCTGGACGAGTTCGAAAAGCTCTTCGGCCGTTCGGGGATCGAGATCGTCCTCGGCACCGAGGAAGAACCGGCGATGCGACTTTATGACCCGCATGCGACCATGGCGCTGCAATCGCGGGTCAGCCTGACGCCGACAACTGCCCGCTTCTATCTTGCCCGGCAGAAATGCTATTTCGAGGCGCTTCTCGATTTCATCATGGTCTCGCCCGGGATGGCCGCCCGCCAGCCCGACTGGCGGATCTGGCATCCCTACAACGATCCGCTGGTGACGGCCGTGCCGGAACTGCGCGAGGCGCTGTTGCAGGCGTCGGACCATTTTCCGGTGACGCTGGACATCCCGCTTGCCGCGACCGCGGTTTGAATAGCGACCGACCGGCGCTATATTTCAGGGAACAGCCCGAAGGGAGGCTCCGATGAGACTAGCCGCTGCCGCTGCCGTCGTTCTGGCCCTTGCGCCCATGGCCCCGGCCGAAACCCTGCCCGATCCCGCCGTGCCGGAGACGGCGCCCGGGGCCGAGGCCGGCACCTCGTTGATGGAAGAGGGCGCGAAACTCTTCTTCCGCGGCTTCCTGTCCGAAATGGAACCCGCGCTGGACGAAATGGCGCGGGCCATGGACGAAATCGCCCCGGCGATCGAGGAGATTGGCCCGCAACTGCGGCAACTGGCCGAGATGGTCGGCGATTTCAGGAATTACGAGGCGCCGGTGCGGTTGCCGAACGGCGATATCCTGATCCGGCGCAAACCGCCCGCCGCGCCCGAGCCGCTTGCGCCGCAGCCCGGGCCGAACGGCGAGATCGAACTCTGACCCTGGGGCTGATCGCTGCCGTCGGTCGCGCGCCGTCCGGTCCCCGGCCGCCCGGTCAGCGGCCGGCCGCGCGGATCAGGTCGAGGATTTCCTTCGCCGCAGCGGGAATGTTCGTTCCCGGCCCGAAGATCGCCTTCACGCCGGCCGTCTTCAGGAAGTCATAGTCCTGCTGCGGAATGACCCCGCCGCAGATGACGAGGATATCGCCGGCGCCCTTCTCCCGCAGCGCCGCGATCAGTTTTGGCGCCAGCGTCTTGTGCCCCGCGGCCTGGCTGGAGATGCCGACGACATGGACATCGTTGTCCACGGCATCCTGCGCCGCCTCTTCCGGGGTCTGGAACAGCGGGCCGACATCGACATCGAAGCCGATGTCGGCGAAGGCGGTGGCGATGACCTTGGCCCCACGGTCGTGGCCGTCCTGCCCCATCTTCACCACCAGCATGCGGGGCCGGCGGCCCTCGGCCTCGGCAAAGGCCTCGACATCCTGCTGGATCCGGGCAAATCCGGCATCGCCCTCATAGGCGGCGCCATAGACCCCGGCCAGCGTCTTCACCTCCGCCCGGTGGCGGCCGAACACCTTTTCCATTGCGTCCGAAATCTCCCCCACGGAGGCGCGCGCCCGCGCCGCTTCGATCGCCGCTTCCAGAAGGTTGCCGCCCTCGGCCGCGCGCCGGGCCAGTTCGGCCAGCGCCACCCGGCATGCCGCCTCGTCGCGGGCCGCGCGGGTGGCGTTCAGCCGCGCGACCTGCGCCTCGCGCACCTTCACATTGTCGATGTCGAGAATGTCGATCGCATCCTCGCTGGCCCGGCGGTACTTGTTGACGCCGACGATGACCTCCTCGCCCCGGTCGATCATCGCCTGCCGCCGCGCCGCGGTCTCCTCGATCCGTAGCTTGGGCATGCCGGAGGCCACAGCCTTGGTCATGCCGCCCAGCGCCTCGACCTCCTCGATCAGCGCCCAGGCCTTTTCGGCCAGTTCCGCCGTCAGGCTTTCGACGTAATAGCTGCCGGCCAGCGGATCGACGACATGGGTGATGCCGGTCTCCTCCTGCAGGAT
>JBDHSO010000296.1:0-3153 GCA_039808125.1 Rhodobacter sp.
CATGACGAACTTGTCCCATAAGGCATCCTTCCATTCCAACGAAAGGATCACACCATCAAACCGGGGGATCAAACAACTAGGCGTCGTACTCAACAGGGGGATAGCGCGCCTTGCCCTGATAGATCAGCGTCGAGGTGCTCGGGCGAAGGACCGATGTCGACGCCGCACCGCGGGCGAGAAGCCAGGAATGGGCTGCCGCCGCCGTCTTCGCGCCATAGAGCCCGTCGATGGCTCCGGGTGAGTATCCGAGATCGCGCAATCCGGTCTGGATCAGGGAAATGGCGGCTTTGGTCATGGGGTGCATCCGTCTGTGGCTGCGCGACCTTGTCACGGCGCCCACGAAACTTCGCACGGAACAGATTTCCGGGCAGCGGCCCGTGTCCTAGTCTTCGTCGGGGAAAAGCGGCAGCGACGGCGGTGGCGCGCCATGCACGAGCATGCGGACATAGCGCTCGGACAGGCCAAGCGCGGCCGCGATCTCGGGCCGGGTCTTGCCCTTGCCTTCCAGCGCCGCGATGTCGTCAAGATAGGACCGGCGCCGTCGCCGGTTGTGCGGGATGTAGATCTGGTCGCCACCCAGAAACGCCCCCAATGCCCGGGCATCCTCCATTCCGAGCGCCTTGACGACCGGATGGTCTTCGCGCGGGGAGACCGGAAACCTCAGGTCGCGCCCGCCGAAATCGCGCATCAGCACCAGGGCGACCCGCAGACCGAGTACCTCGGCTACATCCGCAAGGGACGCCGGCAGGGGTGAACGGGCGGCGGGCAGATTCTCAGCCATGGGGCGCGATCAAACCCGCATTGAAGCCCATGTAATCGCCAGGCCGCTGCATCTGGCGGCGGCAGGGTGGAATCCAGATCAGCCGCGTCGGTCCGGGGGAGTTCAGCACCCAGACAAACCAGCCGTAAGAGGTGGCGGTCGATGGTTTTCGCCTGGTTCTGCGTCCCCGGGGGTCGACAACCTCGACCGCGAGGTCGGGATCGACAATCCCGCCCTTGTGCATGACCACCCGCTCGGCGAATTGGAGCACATGGGTCGGCGGTCGGTTCCGAAAAAGCCGCGAATACCGTCCGCACCCCTCCATGAAGGAGGTTCGGAGCAGCATGGCTACGCCCTCGATGGAGGTTTCAATCGCCCGATCGATGAACTGCTCGGCCAGGCGGAACGGCGGATTCGTGATCGTCCAGCAGGTCTTTTCCGGTGCGGGGCCGAACAGATAGTCCTTCACCTGATACCCCATGCCGTAGTCATGGATATCGGCGACCTCTACCCGGTCGAAATATTCAAGCAGGGCGCGCGCCATGTAGCCGCGGTTCGCCGCGGGCTCACGACAGTCCATCATGTCGATCGGACCGCCGATCCATTCGCACAGCGCCCGCGTGGCCCAGGGCGGAGTCGGAAAATCGTCCAGACTGTCATGCGGCTCGCGGCGGCGTTGCATGACGGCGGTGCTGGTGTTCTGGCTCATGTCGCCTTTGCCTTTGCCTTTCCCCGCGCTTCCATCTTCTTCAGCGCGTCGATGATGGGCGTGGCCTGGGCGCGCGACAGCAGGTCGGGATCCACCACCACGCCGTCCTGGCCATGGGCCACGAAGCGCTTGCAGAAGGCCCGCAGCGCCTCGCGCGAAGGGTTGTCGATCACGCCAAGGCGGTGACAGCTGGTCCAGAGCGCATGAATCAATCGGCTGTGCGGCTGGAAAGCCCTGGGCAAAGGCTTGCCGCCCCTGCCGGGCCGGATACGGAAGCCCTTGCCCTTCAATTCCTCGATCACCGCGAGTTTCTCGCGCTCCGACATCTCGCGAAGCGAGGCCTTGCGGGTGACGCGCAGGAGGAGCGCCCAGTAGGTGTCCTCGTCGAGGCCAAGTTCCTTGCGGGCGACATGGATGATCTTCAGGGTGTTCATGACAGCCTCGCCATCGGCGCGCAGGCGAGGCCGCCGCCGGGAATTGCGCCACGCTCGACCGGATCGACGATGCCAAGGCTCATGGCAGCGCCTTTCCCGGGCGGGCGGGCCATTCGGCGCCGGCGTCGATGTTCAACCGCGCGCCGCAGCAATCCGCGGTTTCGCAACGAACCATGGCACCGCGCTGCCAGCGGCAGAAATGAAGGGCGCCCCCGCAGTTGGGGCAGACAACCGCCCCGGTCGTTCCTTCGGGGATGGCGGGCGGCAACGAATCCAGCGCACGAAACAGGCGAGAGAGACGTTCATTGCGCCAGGAATCCCAGGCGTTCCGCTCCTCGTCGGTCCATTCCGCCCGAAATGCACAAACTCGCCCCGGCACCGGCATGCATGCCGCGGCTGCGCCGGGTTCGGACCCCAGCCTCGCCAGGGCACAGGCCGGACCACTGTCGCCCGGACCAGTGCCGATATACCAGGAATAATGCCGGCAGTGCCGGCCGGCCTTCTCGGGGCGTGGCGAAACCGTTGCAAGTTCACTCATGGCTGCACCGGGCACAAGTATCTGGATTCGTGATCGAGGAGGTGAAGGGCCGCCTGCAATGCCGGCACGCAATCTGCCCGCCCTCGGCGATATGGCGCTGCAACTGCTTGCGGTGGGCACCCCACATGCCCTGCAGCTGGAATGTCGAGAGGCCGAAGTCGGGGGCGACGGCGGTGATCTTTTCGCCCTCGATCAGGCGGCGGAAGGCCGCATCGCGCTGATCTTCCGAGAGGGCCTTCGTCCCCGCCGCCAGGAACGCCGGCGGGGTCGGCCTCGACGGTGTCAGCGCCGGCAGGTTTCTGACACCCGCGACGCGCGCATCCGCCGGCGCAGGCGAGATGTCTTCCGCCAGGGCTTCGAGGTCTTCGCTCATCGCCTCGGACACGTCGTCCGATGCCACGGCAAAATTCGCGGGCTGATCCTCGGGCCAGTTGATCTCCTCTTCCTGAAGGAAGGTGCGGACGCACTGTGCCACCTCCCGCTCGGGGAAGACGCCGATCAGGGTCGGCCGGGTGACGATGATTTCGACCTGCCCGTCCGGCCGGTCTCGCAGGATATAGGTCATTTCCGTTTCCTCGGTTTCTTCGGGGTTGGGTCGTGAGCCACGGCGGGGGCGAAGTAGGATTCGTCGATGTGGAACATGAAGAACCAGGTGCCGTCGGCATGCCGGCCCTTCGGGAAGATCCGCATCGTCAGGTTCGGGTCGATCAGC
>JBDHSO010000297.1:0-3112 GCA_039808125.1 Rhodobacter sp.
ACCTGCCCTGTCGTTCCCATCAAGACCAGCATCGCAGACCTCCACGAGTGACGAGGTCGCTGCTATCACGCCGGTACACTTTCCATAAGTACGCACATTTTTTATACTAAGTGTCACGCATGGATATGCGGACGGGCCTGAGAGGCATCGCTAATGGCATCGACCAAAGCACCCTGGTGTCCAGTGACCGCGACCGTCGAGGTGATCGGCGGGCGCTGGAAACCGACCATCCTCTTTCACCTGAAGGACCAGCCGCGCCGCTTCAACGAGCTACGCCGCCTCGTCCCGGGCATCACGCAACGCATGCTGACGTTGCAACTACGGGCGCTGGAGCAGGACGGCATTGTGGCGCGCACGGTGCACAACACCATTCCGCCGCACGTTGAATACGCGTTCACGCGGAAAGGCTGGACCCTCGGCCCGCTTCTCGACGCGATGGAAGCCTGGGGTGAGAAGAACGGCCCACGCCAGCGCTGCAAGGTATCCGCCTAGGATGACTTACTGCGCCGGCCGGGCGCCAGAAGATCAAACGAACGGCGGCCGATGTGCGAGAATCAGCCCGCTCCCGCCGTGGCACTCTCGATCGGAATCGCCTTGCCGGCGGCCATGTCGAACTTCAGCCGGCGTACATAGTCGAGATCGCGGCCTGTGACGCGCACGAAGCGGCTACCTTCGGGATAGTCGATGGCATGGATGGCGCCGACATCGTAGACGCCGGCATGGCCCGGCTGAAGGCGATAGCTCTTCACCTTCTCGAGCTTCGCCTCACCGGCGCCTTCGCCGCCATCGAGGCGCTTGAATTCGCTCATGTCAGTGTAATTGATCGCCTGGCCATAGATCGCCCAAGATGCGCCGTGATCGTGCGGCGGGCTCTTGTGTGCCTTGGGATTGCAGTGCGCCAGCACCACGAAGCCGAGATCCTTGTCCTCGTAGAGCTTGCGCGTGCCGATCGGCGCGGCGGGCCCCACGGCTTCCTCGACGAAGCCCTTGTTCGCCAGCAGCTTTTCCAGCAGCACGCGCACCTGCTCGCGGCCGGCAGAGTTGTTGTTTGCCTTGAGGGCAGCCTGCGCGTCCTCAATGAAACTCTCGAGCGAGTAGGTCATGCGATGGCTCCTGGAAATGCAGGTCGGAATACGGGCGGAAATGATCCGCCCGCCGCCCCTTTGCTGTCAACGCCGACCATTACCTCTCAACGGCCACCGAAGATTCGGCGGGCGATGACCATGCGATGCACTTCCGACGGCCCCTCGTAGACGCGCATGGTGCGAACTTTCTGGGCCATCATCGACAACGGAAGCTCCTGCGTGACGCCCATGGCGCCGAAAGCCTGCTGCGCGTGGTCGATCACCTCAGTCGCCATCTCGGTGGCATAGACCTTGATCATCGAGGCCTCCATACGCACGTCGCGGCCCTCGTCCTGTTTGACCGCTGCGTCCATCACCATGAGGCGGCAGGCATGCAGTTTCATGGCGGCATCGGCGACCCACCACTGGATCGCCTGCCGGTCGGCGAGCTTCTGGCCGAAGGTCACGCGCTGGCTGGCATGTTCGACCAGCATGTCGAGCGCACGCTGGGCCATGCCGATGCACCAGGATCCCATCTGCAGGCGACGCACGGTGAGGCGAAGCTGCATCGGCGCGAAGCCCGCACCGATGCGACCCAGCACCTGCGTTTCGGGCACACGGCAATCCTCGAACACGACCTCGTAGGTGCGCTGGCCCGCGAGCATCGGGATCGCGCGCGCCACGACCAGGCCCTTGGTGCCCTTGTCGACCAGAAAGGCGGTGATGCCGCCGCGCGATCCGAGGTTGGAGTCGGTCACGGCCATGACGATGGTGAAGTCGGCCTTGGCGATGCGGCTGATCCAGATCTTGCGGCCGTTGATCACCCAGTCGTTGCCGTCCTTCACCGCCTTGGTCTTCATGCCGGCGGGGTCGCCGCCTGCGCCGGGCTCCGATATCGCGATAGCGGAGCTTGTGAGACCCGCCGCATACGGTTCGAGATACTTCTTGCGCTGTTCCGGATTGGCCGTCGCCAACAGCATGTGCAGGTTGGGCGAGTCCGGCGGGAAGGTGAAGGGCACGCAGGTATAGCCCAGCTCTTCGTTGACGCCGACCAGCGCTACCGCCGGCAGGTTGGCGCCCCCCACCTCCTCCGGCACGTCGAGCGCCCACAGGCCGAGATCCTTGCACTGCTTGAAGAGCTTCTCGTTCTCCTCGTCGGACAGCGACGCCGGCTGGCCGGTGGCGAAGCGATCCAGCACATTCTTTTCGAGCGGCATCAGTTCATTGCGAACGAACTTCTTCACCAGCTCGCGCAGCATCTGATGCTCTTCACTGACCTGAAACATGCCTCTCTCCTCGCCTTACGGCTTTCCGATACCCTTGTTCACGAAATCGAGCGTGTAGGCCCTGGCGACATCCAGCCCCTTGGGCAGAACGTCGACCTCGACCATCGACTCATAAAAACTCTTCCAGCGCGCGTCGCTCATGGCACCGATGCCATTGGTTAACGCATCGCCCGACATGACGATGCCCCGCTCGTTCAGGACCTTGATGGCGTACTGGATGCGATCGTCCGTCTGCTCGGGATTGGCCTTCTTGATCAGCGCATTGGCGGCCTCGATAGCCGGGCCGCCCTTGAGATACTGCGCCCAGCCTTCGAGCGTCGCATCGACGAAGCGCTGGATGAGGTCGCGCCTTTCCGTCGCCAGCTTGCGCGAGATCGCGATGGTGGTCTGGTAGGCACTGAAGCCGGCATCGGCGATCAGCAGTACCGGCGGCTCGCGACCGAGCGCCTGGGCGATCGAATAGGGTTCCGACGACAGAAAGCCCTGCTGCACGGCATTCTTGTCGGCAAGATAGGGCGCCATATTGAAGTTGTATGGCCTGAGCTGCTCGTTCTGCAGACCATACTTCTTGCGCAAATAAGGCCAGTACGTCACGCGTCCGCCGCTGCCGATCAACAACGTGCGCCCCTTCAGGTCCTCGAAACTGCGGAAGCCGGTATCGGGATGGCCGATCAGAACCTGCGGATCCTTCTGGAAGATCGAGGCGATGGTGAAGAACGGCGCATCCTCGCGCACATAGGTGAAGGCCTCGAAGCTGTTCGA
>JBDHSO010000298.1:0-3111 GCA_039808125.1 Rhodobacter sp.
TGGCGCTGAGCGCGGCCCGCGCCGCGCCGAGGACGAGTCCGACCGCAAACCGCGCCGCACCGATGGCCCCCCGAGCGCAAGCCCTGGCGCGCGCGCGAGGAGCGGGCCGAACGCCCGGAAAAACCGCCGTTCCGCTCTGCCGGGTATCGGTCGCATGGCGGCGGCGAGGGCAAGCCCGCCCGCGCGGGCGGCTACAAGAGCCATGCCGCCGAAGGTGGCTTCCGCCGTCGCGAGGATGCCGCGCCGCGCGACGAGGCGCCGCGCAAGGCGAGGGGTGAAGGCGGTGCGGACGGCCGCCCCTTCGTGAAGCGCGAGGGCGCGAAACCCGCCGGCAAGCCCGAGGGCCGGAGCTGGGGCGCCAGAAGCCATCCCGGCAAGCCGGAGGGCGCCAAGCCCTATGCCAGAAAGCCGGCCGGCAAACCGGCGGCGCCGAAGGCGGATGTGCGCGATACCTCGAAGCGTTTCGTGCCGCCGAAGAAGCCGAAGACCTGACGCTCAGGCCTCGTAAGCGGCCCAGTCGGGCGCCGGTATGACATAGGCCGGCGCGTCGACATCCCGCGTCCAGGCGAAGATCGCAAGAAACGGCGTGGCGCCGGTCAGGATGGCATGGGGGCGATGGGGCGGATTCCAGACCGGCCCATGTGCCGGCCGTCCGCTGAACGCCGCCCCGGGCGCAAAGCGCCAGCGGTGCGGGCCGGTCAGCGGCACGTAAAGCTCTGGCGCGGCATGGGCGTGGTCGCGGTAAAGGACATCGGGCGCGATCACGAACAGGCCAAGATCGAAATCCTGCACCGCAAGCGGTGCGGCGGCGCCGACCAGGCTCGCAAAGGCATGGGCGCGGGGATAGACGGGGCCGATCGCCGCAGGGTCATAGGCGTCATAGCTGATCCAGCCCAGATGCGGCGCCGCGGCGGCGATGGCATGGGCCAGCGCGGGATCGTCCTGTTCCAGCAGGGCAAGCGCGGCCGGCAGATACGCCTCGGCCACCGGGTTGGGCGGATCGGAGCCCGGCCGGATCGCCGCCTGAAATGCCGGCGCCAGCGCGCCGCGCACCTCGGCGATCCCGGGGCCGGCGCGGGTCGCAAGGTATCGGTCGATCTCGGCCAGCAGCAGCGCCAGCAGCGCCGCCGCCGGCATGGGCCGCGGTGCGGGCGGGGCAAGGCCACGGTCGCGCAGGACGCGCGCGGGATCCTGCACATCGAAGGCCGTCGCCTCGCGATAGGCCTCAAGCTCCTGCCAGGTCAGCATTCCGGCGCCGTGCAAAGCCATGGCGGCGGCATAGCGGGCCCGGGCCGATCCCGGTGCTCCCGGCGGCTGCGTCAGCAGATGCCAGAGCAGATCGCTCATCCGTTGGCCTGATAGGCCAGCCGCTCATCGGCCAGCCGCCGCGCCTCGGCCCGGTTCATCACCACGCCTGCGATCGCCACGCAGAACCCGACCGCCAGAACGGTCAGCGTGGCCAGCGCGTTGATGTCGGGCGTGACGCCAAGTTTCACCTTCGACCAGATCAGCAGCGGCAGCGTCGTTGCGCCGGGGCCGGTGGTGAAGGAGGTGATCACCACATCGTCGAGCGAGATCGTGAAGGCGAGGAGCCAGCCCGACAGCAGCGCCGGAGAGATCACCGGCAGGGTCACGTCCCGCAGCACCTGCCAGGGCCGCGAGCCGAGATCCATCGCCGCCTCCTCGATCGACCTGTCCATCTGCAACATGCGCGAATGCACCACGGTGGTGACATAGACCATCGAAAAGGTGATATGGGCCAGCGTGATGGTGGTGAAGCCGCGCTGTCCGGGCCAGCCGATCCACTGGCCGAGGATGATGAAGAACATCAGCGAGGAAATGCCGGTGATGACCTCGGGCATGATCAGCGGCGCCGTGACCATGCCGGAAAAGAGCGTGCGGCCGCGAAAGCGGCGAAAGCGGGCCAGGGTGATCCCGGCCATGGCGCCAAGGATCGTGGCGCAGGTGGCCGAGATCAGGGCGATCTCCAGCGACAGGAGCAGCGCCACCCCGACCTGCCGGTTCGACAGCAGCGATTCATACCATTTGATCGAGAATCCGCCCCAGACGGTGGCCAGCCGCGAGTCGTTGAAGGAATAGACCATCATCGACAGGATCGGGATGTAGAAGAAGGCAAAGCCGAAGCACAGCACGGTGATCAGGAACACGGGGCTGCGCTTCATGGCGTGTCATCCTCGCGATGTTCGGCTTTCGACTGGTAGTGGCTGTAGGCCATGGTCGGCAGCACCATCAGCATCAGGAGCGCGACCGCCACCGCCGAGGCCATCGGCCAGTCGCGCACCTGGGCGAATTCGTCCGAGATGACGCGGCCGATCATCGGCGAGGCCGAACTGCCGACCAGCGTCGGGATCACCAGTTCCCCCGCGGCGGGAATGAAGACCAGAAGGCCGCCGGCAATGATGCCGGGAAGGGATTGCGGCAGGGTGACGTCGAGAAATACCCGGGACGGCCGCGAGCCAAGGTCCATCGCCGCCTCGTCCAGAAGCGGATCGAGCCGCTCGAGATTGGCGTAAAGCGGCAGGATCATGAAGGGCAGATAGGTATAGACCATGACGAGGACGACGGCGAAATTCGTATGCATCATCGGAACGCTGGTGATCGCCCAGGAAGTGGGGACCAGCCAGTTCCAGCCATCGGTCAGCATCTGGTTGAACCAGCTGTTCCGCCCCATCAGGCCCATCCAGGCATAGACCCGCAGCAGGAACGAGGTCCAGAACGGCAGGATCACCAGCATCAGCAGGATGTTGCGCCAGCCCTTCGACACCCGTGTCAGCCCCAGCGCCATCGGATAGCCGAGCAGCAGGCACAGCAGCGTGGCCACGGCCGCATTGAGCAGCGAAGTGGCGAAGGCGCGCAGATAGAGCGTATCGGACACGAGCCGCCGGTATCCGTCGAGGTTGATCACCGGATTGTCGCCGCCATAGCCGAAGGGCGGGGCGGTCGGGGTCCGGGTCGCCACGCTCATCGCGATGACGATCAGGAATGGCAGGAGGAAGAAGGCCACCAGCCAGACATAAGGCAGGCCGATGATCAGGTCGCGCCAGCCACGCCGGTTGAACCATTGCACCACCGCGCTCATGCCCGGCCCCC
>JBDHSO010000299.1:0-3099 GCA_039808125.1 Rhodobacter sp.
ACGTCCAGCGAACGGATCGCCATGGCGATATAGATGAAGGGCATCAGGAACGGCAGCGTGATGTAGCGGAAGGCCTGCCAGGCATTGCAGCCATCGACCTTGGCGGCCTCCAGCGGATCGCGCGGCATGGCGAAAAGTCCGGCCAGAAGCAGGATCGCGAAGACCGAGGTTGACATCCACACCTCGGCGAAGGCGATCGAGAAGAAGGCGAGCTTGCCGTCGACCAGCCAGGCGATCGCACCGTCCGACAGGCCCAGCGATTGCAGCGCATTGTTCACGATGCCGATGTTGTCGTTGAACATGAACTTGAACTGGAAGCCGACGAGGATGGGCGAGAACATCATCGGAAACATCATGATGGTGCGCAGCGTCCGCTGACCCCAGGTGATCCGGTTGATCAGCAGCGCGATGCCGAGGCCAAGCAGGAATTCGACGTTCAGCACCACGGTCAGGAACAGCACCGTCCGACCGAAGGCCACCCAGAAATCGTAGTCCTGAAGGATGCGGCTGTAGTTGCGCAGACCCACCCAGTCGTAAAGGCTGTCGGGCCTGACCAGACGATAGCCGGTGAAACTGGTGTAAAGCGAAAAGACCAGCGGAAAGGCCACGACCAGGGCCATGATCGCCAGAGCCGGAAGCAGCAAAAGATAGGGGATGGCGCTTTCGCGCCGCCAGAACGGCATGGCGGAACCTTTCATGGTCCTGAAGGCGGCGGGCGGGGCGGCAGGGCAGCCCCGCCCGGACGGTCACGCGGCGGCGATCACTGGATGTAGCCGGCGTCTTCCATGATGACCCTGGCCTTGGCGGCGGCATCGTCCAGGGCGGCCTGCGGTTCCATCTCGCCCAGGATACCCTTTTGCAGGTTCGGCCAGATCACGTTCGACACTTCGATCCACGGCTCGATCAGCGGCGGCGTGAAGGCGTCTTCCGCCATCGACTGGCCGAAGACGTCGAAGACCTCGACCATGAACGGATTGCCCGCGGCCTCGAATTCCGCCTTGATGTCGGTCCAGACCTTGGTGCGGGTGGGCAGCAGGCCCTGGCGCGCCTCGATCATCTGGTTGTCGTGATCGGTCAGGAAGGTGATGAACGACACGGCCGCCGCCTGGTTGTCGCAGGTCGTGGTGATCGAGAAGGTATGGCTTCCCGCCCAACCCGAACGCTTGCCGCCATCGCCCTTGGGCGCGCGGACCAGACCCACGTCGCCGGCGACCTTGGAGTTGGCCGGATCGTTGAAGAAGGCCGCCCAGCCGGCCCAGTCGAGATCAAGCGCGACGGTGCCCGAGGCAAAGCCCATGCCGGTATCGTCCCAGAGATAGTTCAGCGACCCCGCCGGGACGGCCTTGGCATCGTAGAGATCCTTGAACCACATCAGTGATTTCAGACCCTCGGGCGAGTTGAAGGTCGGGTTCCAGTTCTCGTCGAACAGCGCGCCGCCGTTCGCGACCAGCATCTCGTAGAAGCGGCCGGTGATCGCCTCGTCCTTGCCGACGAACTGGGTGCCGAAGAAATCCGGCGCCTTGGCGAAGAAGATGGCCTGGTCCTTGAACTGGTCAAAGGTTTCGGGCGGCGCCAGATCATAGCCGTATTTGGCCTTGAAGGCGTCCTTGTTGGCCTGATCCGCATAGAGCGACTTCTGGTAGAACAGGTTCGAGACGTCGGAATGCCGCGGCAGTTGCACCAGCGCGCCGTTGACGGTGGCATTCTTCAGCGACAGCGCGTCGAATTCCGCCAGAACCTCCGGCTTCATCACGCCGTTCAGGTCGATGTAGATGTCGCCGTATTGCGGCGCAAAGGATGTGTGGTTCGAGGCGACGCAATAGTCGATCGTGCCCGCCGCGATGTCCTGCTTGATTTCCTTGTCCAGCTCGAAATGGTTCTTGCGGCTGACGATATCGACCTTGGCGCCGGTGGCCGCCTCCCATTTCGGAATCTCGGCATAAAGCTTTTCGTATTGCGCCCCGCCGATCAGTTTGACGCGCAGGGTATAGCCGGCGAAATCCCCCCAGGTTTCGTCGGCATTCGCCAGGCTTGCAACGGCGACCAGGGCCGTCCCGAGCGCGAGTGTCGTTATCGTCCGCATGTTCTTCCTCCCGATATGGCGCATCTGCGCCGATTGCTTCACGCCGCCCTGTTGCGGGCGGCGTGCCGTTCCGGCCGGGTCAGCCCGAAAGGCTGAACTCCCGGATGATCCTGTCGCGGTCGGCGCCCAGATCCGGGGCCGCGCGGTCGTGGCAGAGGGTCGCGCCGTCGATCCGGATCGGCCCCCGCAGCGTGTCGAGCGAGCGGCCCCCGGCGCCGGTGATGCGCTGCACCATGCCAAGCCGCTGGAACGCCTCGGCCTGAAACAGCGCCGGCCAGTCCAGAACTTCGGCGCACCAGATGTCGGCCGGTTGCAGGATCGCCAGCCATTGCGCCGTGGTCCGCGGGGCCACGGCCTCCGCGATCCGCGCCTTGATCGTGTCGCGCGCCGTCATCGCCGCCGCCGGGTCGCCATAGTAGGGTTCAAGCCCGCCGATCCCCATCAGCCCCGCCAGCCGCTCCAGCGAAGGGGTCATCGCCAGCGCCAGCCAGCCGTCCGCCGTGCGGTAAATGCCGTAGGGCGCCCCCAGATAGGCATGCGCGCCATTCACCGCCGAACGGACGGGCGTCCGGTTGCCGTCGTTCAGATAGGTCGTCAGCACCTCGAACTGGAAATCGAGCAGCGCCTCGATCAGCGAGGTCTCGACCTTGCCGCCCGTGCCGGTTCGTGCCTTGCGGACCAGCGCGGCCAGAATGCCCTGCGCCAGCGCATTGCCCGCCATCATGTCGGCCACTGCAAGGCCCATCGGCATCGGCGGATCGTCGCGGCTTCCGGTCAGCCACAGAAGGCCCGAGCGCGACTGCGCCAGAAGATCCTGGCCCGGCAGGTCGACCCAGGGACCGTCTTCGCCATAGCCCGAGATCGAGCCATAGACGACGCCGGGGTTCAGCGCGCGCACCGCCTCGTAGCCGAAGCCCTGCCGCTCGATCACGCCGGGGCGGAAGTTCTCCACCACCACATCCGCCCGGGCGACCAGTTGCGACAGCATCCCGCGGTCGGCCGGGTCGCGCAGGTCG
>JBDHSO010000300.1:0-3092 GCA_039808125.1 Rhodobacter sp.
ACCAGCCGCGGCAGCGGGATGCCGATCATCCTGTCCTCCATCGGCCCCGGCATCTGCCGGCCCTCGGCGTCGATGAACCGGCCGCAGATCACCCCCACCGCCCCGCGCGCGACATGCCAGTCCAGATCGGCGGCGGTGGCCAGGCCGCTCATCACGATATGGCTGTCGGCCGTGGCGGTGCCGACCGAAAACAGCAGCTTGTTCACCGTCTCCAGCTGGTCGAGCTGGGCCTTCAGGATCGGCTCGTGCCGCAGGTCGGCGGCCAGTTCCGGCCGCGACAGGATCGCCGGCGCATGCAGGTTCAGGCAGCGCGCACCCAGCCGCTGCGCAAGGCGGGTGGAGCAGGCCTCGGCGGTGAAACCGTAGGGCGTCGCCATCGAGCCCACCAGTTGCAGCACCGTCAAATTCTCGACCGGCTTCGCCTCGACCACCTCGGCCAGTTCATAGACCGTCCGGCCCCAGGCCACGCCCAGCCTGTCACCGGGGGTGATCAGGTCGGGCAGCCACAGCGCCGCGCCATGCACCACCCGCAGGAAGGCCTCTTCCAGCGCCGCGCCCTCATCGGGGACGACATAGGCGCCGGACAGCCCGAAGCGGTCGCAGAGTTCCACCGCCAGCCGGTGCGTGGTGAAGGCCGGCGCGGCAAGGGTGATGCGGATCAGCCCCTTCTCGCGCGCCTCCTGCAGGTAGTTCACCACGGTCGCGCGCGAAATCCCCAGGGCCGCGGCGATCTCCTGCTGGTTGCGGCCGTCGTGATAATACATCCAGGCCACCTGGATCACCGCATTCTCGCCGCTGACCTGGGCCAGGTTGCGCCGCCGTGCCGTTCCGCCCATGCCGCGGCCTCCCGAT
Organism: Rhodobacter sp.; assembly: GCA_039808125.1. Classification (GTDB taxonomy): domain Bacteria; phylum Pseudomonadota; class Alphaproteobacteria; order Rhodobacterales; family Rhodobacteraceae; genus Pseudogemmobacter. The sequence continues at coordinate 853 of JBDHSO010000300.1, forward strand.
TTCGCCGTTTGACAGACATATCTGACAAAAGTACAAAAGCCAAGCGGCAGCCCGCGGCTGCGGCCCCTTCGCAGGCCCATAGCAGGAGAATGCCATGATCGCCAACCGCTGGACCGAAGCCGGCGCGTCGCATTGGCAAGAGGCGGCGGGCCCCGATCCCCGGGCGCTGGAACTGGCGCTGCGGGTCTATTCCTCGCGCCTGATCGGGCAGGATCCCGATCTGGTGATGCATGGCGGCGGCAATACCTCGCTGAAGGCCATGGCGCCGGATACCTTTGGCGAGGAGGTGCGGGTGCTGCATGTCAAGGGCTCGGGCTGGGATCTCGACACGATCGAAGCCAGGGGCCTGCCGGCGGTGCGGCTTGATCCGCTGATGCGGCTGCGCGGCCTGCCGGCGTTGTCGGACGAGGCGATGGTGAATGTCCAGCGGCTGAACCTTCTGGATGCGGGGGCGCCCAACCCCTCGGTCGAGACGCTGCTGCACGCCTGGATCCCGCATCGCTATGTCGACCATACCCATGCCACCGCCTTTCTGGTGCTGGCCAACCTGCCCGAGGTGGCCGCCGTCACGCGGGAACTGTTCGGCGACCGGCTGACGCTGGTGCCCTATGTGATGCCGGGATTCGCGCTGGCCAAGGTCGCGGCCGATGCCTTCGACCGCAATCCCGCGGCCGAGGGGCTGCTTCTGGTCAACCACGGGCATTTCGCCTGGGGGCCGGATGCGAAATCCAGCTATGACCGCATCGTCGAACATACCAATCTGGTGGAGGCCTGGCTGGCCGACCGCCGCCCTGCCCCGCTGGTGCCGGCGGCGGCGCTGCCATCCGCCGAAGCGGCGCCCGCCGATCTTGCCCCCGTCCTGGCCGGGCTGCGCGGCGCGCTGGCCTCCTGCCTGCCGGATGCGGCCGCCCTGCCCGTGCTCGATCTGCGCGACGGGCCGGAGGCGCAGGCCTTCGTCGCGCGGGACGATCTGGAGGATCTGGCGCTGCGCGGCGTGGCGACGCCCGACCATGTGATCCGCACCAAGGGCGAGGTGCTGGTCCTGCGCCGCGATGCGCAGACGCCCGGCGGGATGCGCGCCGCCGTCGCCGATTTTGCCGAGCGCTACCGCGCCTATTTCGCCGCCCATGTGCCGAATGCCTCCGGACCCAAGAGCATGCTGGCGCCGATGCCGGGGCTGGTCTGGCTGGAAGGTGCCGGCGTGCTGGGCGTGGGGGCCAGCGCCGCCGCGGCCCGGATCGCGGCCGACATCGGCCTGCAATCCGCCCGGGTCCGCGCCGATGGCGAGGCGGCGGGCGGTTTCCGTCCCATCGGGCCGGCCGATCTGTTCGACATGGAATACTGGTCGCTGGAACAGGCCAAGCTTGGCAAGGGCCGCCCGCCCGCTCTTCAGGGTCGCGTCGTGCTGGTGACGGGTGGTGCCGGGGCCATCGGCCTTGCCACCGCCCGTGCCTTTGCCGCCGAGGGCGCCAGCCTCTTTCTGGTCGACCGCCCCGACGAGGCGCTGGAGGCTGCGGTCGCGGCACTCGGCCGCGACCATGGCGGTCAGGGTTGCGACATCACCGCGCCCGGATCGCCGGCAGCGGCCGTGGCCGCCTGTGTCAGGCGCTTCGGCGGGCTGGACATCCTGGTGTCGAATGCCGGCGCTGCGGTGACGGGCGATGTGGCCACCCTGTCCGACCGGGCGCTGCGCGATAGTTTCGAACTGAACTTCTTCGCCCATCTCGGCTTTGCCCAGGCGGCCATCGCCATCTTCCGCGCCCAGGCGCAGGGCCGCGGCACAAGAGGGGCGGAGCCCGGACAGATCCTGTTCAACGTCTCGAAACAGGCGGTGAATCCTGGCCGGGGCTTTGCCGCCTATGGCCTGCCCAAGGCGACGACCTTCTTCCTCCTGCGCCAGCTTGCGCTGGAACTCGGGCCCGAGGGGATCCGGGTGAACGGCATCAACGCCGACCGCATCCGCTCGGGCCTGCTGACCCCGGGAATGATCGCTGCGCGGTCCTCGGCCCGGGGTGTCGACGAGGCGACCTATATGGCGGGCAATCTGTTGCAGGCCGAGGTGGAGGCGCGGCATGTGGCAGAGGCCTTCGTGATGCTGGCAAAGGCAGAGCGCACCACCGCCCATGTGATGACGGTCGACGGCGGCAATATCGAGGCGGCGCTGCGCTAGGCTGTGGACTCATAAGCGCGTGTCCAGAGCCTTGAGCATGCCATGAGGACGGCGGCGAGGTAGTTTGTTG
>JBDHSO010000301.1:0-3063 GCA_039808125.1 Rhodobacter sp.
CGCGCCCTCGTCCAGAAGCGCGATGGCGGCCTCGACCTGTACGGGGCTGGCGGCGATGTCGGTGGCGATGGTCCGGGTGATGTGCCGCGTGGTGTCGATCATGAATTCTCGGGAAGATGCAACGCGCGCAATCTGCGCAGGGGCCGGGATTCTATCGGCTGAAGCCGGCGCTGGCGCGTCCGGCATCAGCCCGCCGGGCCCGCAGCGGCATCGCGCGCCATCAGGTACTCCGTCACCGAAGGCACGGTCCTTCAGCTCGGGAAGCCCTGCATCCAGCCCAGGGCGCGCGGGTCGGCGTCGGCGGCGTCCGCCGGCACCCGGTCCACCGTAAGGCTGCACGAGGCCGCCGCCAGCGCCCGCGCAACGGTCATCGAGGGCAGGAACGAGGGTGGATGGGTTCGCATCAGGCCGCCGTGTAGCCACCGTCGACTTCCAGCGTGGCACCGACCATGAAGCCGGCACCTTCGGACAGCAGGAAGGTCGCGGCGTGGGCCACCTCATCCGCCTGCCCGAGGCGGCCGATGGCGTGGCGGCCGACCAGCACCTTCATCAGCTCGGGCGCCAGGCCCGACAGCAGTGGCGTGTCGATGTAGCCCGGATGGATCGAATTGATGCGAACGCCGCGACTGGCGTAGGCCAGCGCCGCCGAGCGGGTCAGCCCGGTAACGCCATGCTTGGCCGCGACGTAGGCCGGCGCGCCGGGGTCGCCCACCAGACCCAGGATCGAGGACATGTTGACGATGGCGCCCCGTCGGCGGCCAGCATCGCGGGAATCTGCGCGCGCATGGCGTGCATCACCCCGCCCAGGTTGATGTCGATGATCTGCTGCCACTCCTGCGGGTCCATTTCGGCCAGCGGGCGGGTGGCCTCGCCGACGCCTGCGTTGTTGAAGGCCAGGTGCAGCGCGCCGAAGTTCTTCACCGCGCAGTCCACGGCTTCCTGTCCGGTTTCCGGCCTCGCCACGTCGCCCATGTGCGCCACGGCCCTGCCGCCGGATGCGGTGATGTCCGCCACTACCCGTTCGGCAGCCTCGGGGTTGCGGTCCGACACCACCACGCTCACGCCGTTGGCCGCCAGCAGCTTCGCCGTCGCCTCGCCGATGCCCGAACCGCCGCCGCTGACCAGCGCCACATTGCCCTTGAAGGTGTATTTCATGGTCGATCTCCTGATGGTGAGCCCGAAGTTGGATAGCGCGGAAGCGGCTGTCGGCCAGCGCAGTCAATGGTGACCCGCCCGCAGGCGGAGGGCTGCGCGACCCGGGCGCAAGGCCCGCCCGGAATTCTCCCGCCGCGTCGGATCGGGGCGTCGAACCCGGAAGGCCATTGTGGCCGAACGGCATGGCTTCAGGTACAGGCACCACTGGGTAGAATTCGGACATGCCCTCCACCCCAGCGCCAGCGCACGCCCGCCGATGAGCACCATCATGACCATCCTGGCGTTCCTGCTGGCGGTGGCGATCAGCGGGCCGCTGGCGCGGGCGCTGCGGGTACCTCTGCCGCTGATCCAGATCGCCCTGGGCTACGGCATCGCCGAATACACCGGGGAAAGCGTCGCGCTCAATCCAGAAGTGTTCTTCCTGCTGCTGCTGCCGCCGCTGTTGTTCCTGGACGGCTGGCGCATCCCCAAGGACGGGCTGTTCCGCGACAAGGGCATGGTGATCGGCCTGGCGCTGGGGCTGGTGGTGTTCACCGTGCTGGGCCTGGGCACGTTCCTGCACTGGATGATCCCGGCGATGCCCTGGGCGGTGGCATTCGCAGCGGCGGCGATCCTCTCGCCCACCGATCCGATCGCGGTCTCGGCCATCGCCTCGCGCACCCCGATCCCGCCCCGGCTGATGCACGTCCTGGAAGGCGAATCGCTGCTCAACGACGCCTCCGGCCTGGTCTGCATGCGCTTTGCCGTCGCCGCCGCGGTCACCGGCTCGTTCTCGCTCGCCCAGGCCGCGCTCAACTTCGTCTGGGTCGCACTGGCCGGGCTGGCGGTCGGCGCGGTCGTCGCCTGGGGCGTCACCCGCTCGCTCGATCTGGTGCAGCGGCGCATCGGCGAGGACGCCGGTTCCAGCATCCTGATCGGGCTGCTCACCCCGTTCGCGGCCTATCTCACGGCCGAGGCCATCGACGCCTCGGGCATCCTCGCGGCGGTCGCGGCCGGCATCGGCATGGCGCTGCTGGAAAGCACGCGTCTGCTCGCCGGCACCCGCGTGCAGCGCCGCGCCTTCTGGGACACGGTGCAGTTCGCAACCAACGGGGTGATCTTCGTGCTGCTGGGCGAACAGCTGCCCGCACTGGTCGATGGCGCAATCCAGGTGGTGGGCGAAACCGGCCACGCCAGCCCGTGGTGGCTGGCGGTGTACGTCACCGCCGTGGTCGGCGCCCTGGCCGGCCTGCGCTACGCCTGGGTCGCCGCCTCCATGCGCGTTTCAGCCTGGAGCGCGCGGCGGCGCGGGCTGCCGCATGCGGCCACCGACCGCCGCGTCGTCGTCGCCATGTCGCTGGCCGGAGTGCGCGGTGCCGTGACGCTCGCCGGCATCCTGACGCTGCCGCTGACGCTCGACGACGGATCGCCCTTCCCTGCCCGCGACCTGGCGATCTTCCTCGCCGCCGGCGTCATCCTCGCCTCGCTCCTCATCGCCAGCTTCGCCCTGCCGCGCCTTTTGCGCGACATCCCCCGGGGCGATTCGCACGCCAGCGAGGCACCCGCGCGCCGGACCGCCGCCGCGGCCGCACTGCGCGCCATCGAGGACCACGGCGCAGCCGAAACGCCAAAGCATCCGGACCCGGAACTGTACGCCGCCATCGCCACCCATCTGGCCGAGGACTACCGCCGCCGCCTCGGCCACGGCCAGCCTCACGAAGGCGAAGCCGGGCATCCGCCGCACGCCCACGACATCGAGCGCGAACTGCGCCTGATCGGCGTCGCCGCCGAACGTCGCGCGCTCGCCCGACTGCGCCGCGAACGCACCATCGACGACACCAGCTACCAGAAACTCCTCCGCGAGCTGGACCTGGCCGAGCTGCGCTGGCGGATTTGACTGCTGTTTTGCGCGGGCCTCCGATCCTATTT
>JBDHSO010000302.1:0-3027 GCA_039808125.1 Rhodobacter sp.
CCGGTCTGGCCCACAAGCGCAAGTTCCAGTTCCAGCTGCCGCAGATGCCCGGCCTGGCCGCGCAGAAACTCCGACTGCGCCCGGGCAAGATCGCGCAGCGCGCGGACGCGCACCTGCTCGGCGGCGGCGGCCGCAACGCTGGCACTGGCGCCGTTCAGGATCTGGCGGGCGTATTCCTTCTCCGCCTCGATCGCGATCTTCAAACGGGGGTCATCGGCACGCGCGGCGCGGGCATCGTAGTCGTCCATCACCCGGGCCACGCCGATATCATGGAGCGATCTGGCTTCGCCGAGCGCGGTTTGCGCCTCGGCCAGGGCAAGGGCGGCCGCCCGGATGGCCTCCGCATCGGCGCCGACCGCGCCCAGCCGGTCGATGTCGCGCTCGGCCCGGGCGAGCGCCAGCGCCCGGCCCCGGGCTTCGATGGAGGCGCCGATCAGCCCCAGTTCGAGTTGCAGCTGCTCCAGGCTTTGCTCCTGCTCGTGCAGGAAATCGGCCTGCTGCTGCGTCAGGTCGGCCAGAGCCCGCGTCCGGACCCGGGCAGCTTCGCCGGCCGCGACCTCCGCATCGGCGCCGGCTGCGACCTGGCGGGTATATTCCCGCTCGGCCTCGATATCGGCGCGGCGACGCGGATTCCGCTCGGCCGCAATTCTGGCATCATAGCCATCCATCAGGACGCCGACGCCGGTGGAATAAAGGGAGCGCCGGCGCTCCAGCGCCGCCTCGGCTTCCGCCTTTGCGATCGCCCGGGCGCGGGTCTCCTCGGCCTCCATGCCGGCCAGCTTGCGCTTGCGGATCTCGATCTCGGCCTCCGCCAGCGCATTCACGCGCAGCCGCTCGGCGCCCGTCGCACCGATCAGCTGCGCCTCGCGCCCGATGGCCGCGATGCGATCCTCCTCGTCGCGCGCCCGCTCCTTGCGCGCCGTCAGGATCGCCTGTTCCTTGTCCACCTGCCGGTCCGCCAGCGCGGCATAGGCACGGCTCTCATCGGCACTGCCTTTTGCAACACCGAGTTCTTCCAGACGGATGGCGAGGTTCTCCTTCGCGTGCTGGCCCCGCAGCCGTTCCGTCTCGATCGATTCCTCTCCGAAGGACCGGATGGCGACGGCGACCTCCATCTCCTGCCGCAGGCCCGTCACCATCGCGTCGACCTGGCGCCCGATCGCTTCCTCGCGCGCGGTGCCGTTGAACATCGCCTCGATTTCGGCGGTCTTGATGCCGGCCTGCGCAAGCCCGGCGAGAAGCTGCTTCAATTCGTCGGACATGGTTGCGACCGCGCCGCCGCCGGTCATGGCCTGCTGCAATTCCACCAGCGCCTGCGTGACACCCTCGATATCGCCCGCCTCGGCCAGCCGGCTTATTTCGGTCCGGCGCCGGAGGAAATCCTCGTAGCTGTTGGCGGCACCCAGCGCCGCGTAGTTCGTGGCCTGGTTGACTTCGGGCGTCAGGCCGGCCGCGGCATTGTAGCTGCCCGACTGCGCCAGCAACCCGGCGGTCAGGGAGCGGCCGAACAACTGGCCCCAGCTTTCGTCGACCTCCTTGTCCAGAAAGGAATCGGCCACTTTTTCGAGGCTCTGCAATTGAGAGGCGCGGTCGAGTTCGAGAAGCCCCTGCGCAAGAGCGCGGGCCTCGCCCGTCAGGCTGCCGAACCGCTCTCCGAGGCGGGTGCTGCCGAGAAGATCGAGACTGGTCTTCATCCGGCCGAGCGTGCCGGTCAGGTCCTCCAGATGATCGTCGAAGGTCCGGGTCTCGCCCTGCAACGACATGAGCCACTGGATGCCGGCCGCGCCCAGGGCCGCCATGTCGATCGTTACCAGGCTGAGGGGGCTGACGACCGACAGAAGCCCCGCCGCGAGGGATCGCGCAGCCTGCGCGCCACCGCCCATCTGCTGCAAGGTGCCGGCGATCTGGCTGCCCTGCATCAGCCCGACCATGAGCGGGTTCTGCCCCATGGCCGCCGTCACGCCGATATCGAACCCCTGCGCCCCGATCATCGCGGCAAAGGCGCTGCCGGGGCCGCCCCCGCCGCCCCGGACAACCGGCATCATCTGCGCCGCGGCGGCCTGACGGGCCGCGGCAGCCTCGCGGGCGGAAATCGCCCCGAGCCGCTCGGCCTCGGCGATCCGGTCGAGCTGCTGCTCATAGGCCCGGCTGGCGGCGAAGAGAGGGTTGAAAGACGCCCGGATGTCGTCGAGCACCATCTGCCAGGCCCGCGCGTCGGCGGCCGCTTCGACCATCTCCCGCGCCTGGCCGCCGATGCTGACGCTGAGCCCGGATACGGCCGCCTGCAGCGAACCGGCGGCGGTATCGGTTGCCCGGAATGCCGCCTGGAGGGTCGACACATCGGCCACCGGCATGGCAAGCGGTGCGACGAGCCCGCGGCCGCGCACCTCCTGCGCCTGCCTTTCGGCCGCGACGGCACCCTCCTGTGCCGCAGTCGCCCTGACCGCCGCGGCGGCCAGGCGTTCAAGTTCCGCGGCTTCCAGCCGCGTTGCCGCCCCCGCATCGGCGGCAGCCGCGGATACCTGCCTGAAGCCGGCCGAGACATCGGCCAGCCCGGTTTTCGCGGCGGCCGTGTCGGCCCGGAAAACCAGCGCGAAATTGAAGCTGGCGTCACTCATCAATCTGCCTCCCAGAGCGCGGCCAGCGCGGCCTCTTCCATCAGCATGAGATCCCCGAAGACCTCATCGGCATTCTCGGTGCCGCTTCGGCGCAAGACGATGTCCACCGCCGCATAGTCCAACCCGAGCCAGACAAGCCCGGCCATGCCGGCCGCCACCCGCCATTGCGTCTCGCAGGCCAGTCAGACGCGACAGGCCGGCGCGTTGGGCGGCAGGATTTCCGTCGTATCCGCCTCCGCGCCATCGTCGACCGGCATGTCGATCCGGACGCCCAGCCGCGCGAACTCGGCCTGCAAGGACGTATCCATGGTGGCAGGCATTTGCCGGTCCGTCCGGCCCCTGCACGCCAGTGCCCAGGCCCGCGCGGCGGCCTCCAGTTTCCCAGCCGGGCCTCATCGCAATTCATCGA
>JBDHSO010000303.1:0-3025 GCA_039808125.1 Rhodobacter sp.
CGCACGACCCGCAGACGCTGGAAGGGTTGATCGGCCACCAGGAGTACGACCGGTCGCAGCGGTGCTGGAGGTGAACCTGTGCGGCAAGGTCACGCTGTTATCACGCCATGTAGCGCTCGCTCATGGCGGAACCGGCGATTACGTGTAACCAGCACTTGTGATGGAAATGCGGGATCGCACCCTATAAACAGTCGCCGTGCAGTTGGGGAATGCTGTATAACCCATTGAAATCAAACACCCAAAAATAAGTCCGATTGGACGAAATTCTATTTTATATCAATGCCTTATGTCGGTCTCCAAAACCGTAGGTCGCGGGTTCGAGCCCTGCTGCCCCTGCCATTCCTTCCGCCGCATCGGAAGCTTCGGCCGTGGCCCTTGCGGGCGCCTTGAACTTCCCGGCCGTCCGCCGTATCTGCATGGCGTTCGAACACGAAAGATCCGGAACCCGCCATGGCCGTGAAACCGCTCCAGTTCCTCCAGCAAGTCCGTTCGGAAGTGGCCAAGATCCACTGGCCGGGCCGGCGTGAGGTGATGCTGACCACGCTGATGGTGTTCATCCTTGCCGCCATCACGGCCACGTTCTTCAGCCTGGTCGATCTGGCGATCCGGACCGGGCTGCATGTGATCATCGGCGCTTGACCCCGCGTCGGCGGACGGTTTGCGCTTGATCCCCCGCGGACAAGCGGCTATTCCGCCCCGGACCAAGGATATCCGGCGCGCATCGATTCGGGGTGCGCGCTGTTTTTTGTTCCGGGAAGACGGGGCGCCGCCGCGTCCCGCAGAAGAAGAAGGTGAAACGGGGCCATGGCAAAGCGCTGGTATTCGGTGAGCGTCCTCTCGAACTTCGAGAAGAAGGTTGCCGAACAGATCAAGCAGGCCGTGGAAGATGCGGCCCTGCAGGAAGAGATCGACGAGATTCTGGTCCCCACCGAAGAGGTGATCGAGGTTCGTCGGGGCAAGAAGGTGACGAGCGAGCGCCGCTTCATGCCGGGTTACGTGCTGGTCCACATGGAAATGTCGAACCGCGGCTATCATCTGATCTCGTCGATCAACCGGGTGACGGGGTTTCTTGGCCCGCAGGGCAAGCCGATGCCGATGCGCGATGCCGAGGTGAATGCGATGCTGAACCGCAGTGTCGGCGCCCCCGAGGCGCAGCCGCGCAACCTGATCCGCTTCGACATCGGTGAGCGGGTCAAGGTCACGGATGGCCCGTTCGAAGGCTTCGACGGCATGGTCGAGGAAGTGGACGAGGGCCACAGCCGGCTGAAGGTCTCGGTCTCGATCTTCGGGCGCGCGACGCCCGTGGAACTGGAATTCACCCAGGTGTCGAAAGGCGTCTGAGTGCATCGCGCGGGAGGCGAGCGCGCCGGAAATCGGCGTGACGGACCGCACCGCTAAACCGCTCCCTTCGGGGCAGTGAAAGAGGAGAAGGCCAGATGGCCAAGAAGATTATGGGCAGCCTCAAGCTGCAAGTGAAGGCGGGCCAGGCGAACCCCTCGCCGCCGGTGGGTCCGGCGCTGGGTCAGCGCGGGCTGAACATCATGGCGTTTGTGAAGGAATTCAACGCGCGCTCGGCCGATCTGCCGCCCGGCACGCCGACGCCGGTCGTCATCACCTATTACCAGGACAAGTCGTTCAGCCTGGAACTGAAGACGCCGCCGGCGTCCTTCCTGGTGAAGCAGGCCGCCGGCCTGACGCCGGTGGGCAAGCGCAACCGCGCCAAGGGTTCGATGAAGCCGGGCCGCGACGTGGCCGGCGCGATCAGCGTGGCGCAGGTGCGCAAGATCGCCGAGACGAAGATGAAGGACCTCAACGCCACCTCCATCGAAGCGGCGATGAACATCATCCTTGGCACGGCCAAGTCCTGCGGCATCGAAGTGAAGGGCTGATCCAGATGGCCAAGATCGCAAAGCGCCTGAAGAAGGCGGAAGAGGCCTTTGCCGGCAAGTCCAACCTGTCGGTCGAAGACGCCGTGAAGCTGATCAAGGACGCGGCCTCGGCCAAGTTCGATGAAACGCTGGAAATCGCGGTGAACCTGGGCGTCGACCCGCGTCACGCCGACCAGATGGTCCGCGGCGTGGTCCGCCTGCCCAACGGCACGGGCAAGACCGTGCGCGTGGCGGTGTTCGCCCGCGGCGCCAAGGCCGACGAAGCCAAGGAAGCCGGTGCCGATATCGTCGGCGCCGAAGACCTGATGGAAACCATCCAGGGCGGCAAGATCGAGTTTGATCGCTGTATCGCCACCCCGGACATGATGCCGCTGGTCGGCCGGCTGGGCAAGATTCTCGGCCCGCGCAACCTGATGCCGAACCCCAAGGTCGGCACGGTGACGATGGACGTCAAGGCGGCGGTCGAGGCGGCCAAGGGCGGTGAAGTCCAGTTCAAGGTGGAAAAGGCCGGTGTGGTCCATGCCGGGATCGGCAAGGTCTCGTTCGCCGACGACAAGCTGGCGCAGAACGTGCGCGCCTTCGTGGACGCGGTGAGCCGGGCAAAGCCCACGGGCGCCAAGGGCACCTATCTGAAGAAGGTCTCGCTGTCGTCGACCATGGGCCCGGGCGTCTCGGTCGACCTGGCGACCACCGCTTCGGCGTGAGTCATTCGCGGGCAGGCCGCTGACGGCCTGTCCCGCCCGAAATTCCCGGGCCTTCGGGGCCGGGATGACGGGGCGGAAACGCCCCGTCCTGTCCGAGACGGCGGGTGGCGCGCAAACGCCTTAATCTCCTGCCCGAGATGGGAACGACGACCTTTCGCCTCCAAGGCGATCCTGGCCAGTCAGCCCCAGGCGGACCGAAACGCCCCCTTCGGGGGGCAAACATGAGCCGGGGGAAACCCCACACTTGGAGTGAAACTGTGGATAGAGCCCAGAAAGAGAAAGTGGTCGAGGAACTCGGCCAGATCTTCGCAAGCTCTGGCGTCGTGGTGATTGCTCACTACGAAGGCATGACGGTTGCACAGATGCAGGACCTGCGCGCGAAGATGCGCGAAGTGAACGGGTCCGTCCGCGTTGCCAAGAACACGCTCGCCA
>JBDHSO010000304.1:0-3025 GCA_039808125.1 Rhodobacter sp.
GGCGGCCGGGCCGCAGCCCTCGCCGGCTGGGAACGCGCCCGCGCGCCGCGGTGCGCCAGGATCGTCGAGGCCGCGAACCGCAACGCCCGCGCCTATCACCTGTCCGGCCCGCTGCGCCCGATGGCCCATGCCGCGTTGCGCCTGGCCGGGCGGGCCGCGCCCGGCCTCGCCCTGTCGCGCTACGACTGGATCTACCGCTTCGACGCGGTGGGTGCCTGAACGGGGCCGGCGTCAGGCCGCCAGCCGCACCCAGACCGGCACATGGTCCGATGGCTTGTCGCCGGCGCGGACCTGCTTGTCGATCCCGGCATCCTCCAGCAGGTCGGCGGCCTGGGGCGTCAGCAGCACATGGTCGATGCGGATGCCGTTGCCGCGCTCCCAGGCATTCGCCTGATAATCCCAATAGGTGTAAAGGCCCGGCGTCGCAGGCGCGCGGGCCCGGATCGCCTCGGTCAGGCCGAGCCAGAGAAACCGCCGGAACGCCGCCCGGCTTTCGGGCAGAAACAGCGCATCCCCCTGCCAGGCCTCTGGCCTGGCCGCGTCAAGGGGCTGCGGGATCACGTTGAAATCGCCCAGAAAGACCACCGGCTCTTCCAAAGCCATCAGCGCCCGCACCCGCGCCTCCATCCGCGCCATCCAGGCCAGCTTGTAATCGAGTTTCGGCCCCGGCGCCGGGTTGCCGTTCGGCAGATAGAGCCCGCAGACCCGCAGCACGCGGCTCCCCGTCACCGTCGCCTCGATCCAGCGCGCCTGCTCGTCGTCGGGATCGCCCGGCAGGCCGCGCGTCACATCCTCAAGCGGCAGTTTCGACAGGATCGCGACGCCGTTGAAGCTTTTCTGGCCATGGATGGCCACCGTATAGCCCATGTCCTCGAAGACTTCGCGCGGAAAGCTCGCGTCCTGGCTCTTGATTTCCTGCAGGCAGATCACGTCGGCATCCACACCCTCGCCCCGCAGCCAGCGAGGCAGGGTCTCGATCCGCGCCTTGATGCCGTTGATGTTATAGGTTGCAATCTTCATGGCGGCCTCCCGGCCGGCATATTGCGCCGTCAGCCGGCCAAGGGCAAGCAGCCGCTCCTCGCCCCGCTGCCGGCGGACGCGGCCCTGACCGCCACCGATGTCCTCCGCGCCGAAGGGGCAGGGCGACGGCCGTTACCGTTTCATCGTCCACCGCCGGCACGCATGACGCCCGTCGCAAAAGGGGGTATTTGGGTCAAGAGGAAGCGGCATGATCTTCCTCTTGATCCAAATACCCGAATCCCTGCGGCCGGCGGGGCGGTCAGATTGAAAAGCTGGTGCCGCAACCGCAGGAACTGGACGCATTGGGATTTTCGATCACGAAGCGCGCGCCGATCAGTTCCTCGGAAAAGTCGATCACCGCGTTTTGCAGGAAGGGCAGCGAGATTGGATCGACCAGTACGATCTGGCCGTCCTTTTCCAGCACCAGATCATCCTCGGCCGCGTCGTCGAGCCGGATCTCGTATTGAAAGCCCGAGCAGCCGCCACCCGACACCCCTACCCGCAACGGGCGGGCGTCACCGGTCAATCCGGCAATCTCGGCCAGCCGGGCAAAGGCGCGGTCGGTGACACGGGGGGGAAGCGTCAGTTCCATGGCTGTTCACGTATCCTTCGGCGGGTATCCCGAATATAGGGGGAACGCCGGCCCCGGACAAGCCGACCGCCGGCATGCCGACCGATCCTGATCCGCCCCGCGACAGATGCCGCGACAGACAAGGCCCGCCGCCCGTGACCTTCGCCCCCTATGCCTGCCTTCCCGAAGCCTCGCGCGGGCGGCTCCATCCCGAACGGATGTCGAGTTTCCGCAGCCCGTTCCAGCGCGATCGCGACCGGATCATCCATTCCAGCGCCTTCCGCCGGCTGAAGCACAAGACCCAGGTCTTCGTCGAGCACGAGGGCGATTATTACCGCACCCGCCTGACCCATTCGATCGAGGTCGCGCAGGTGGCGCGCACCATCGCCGGCGTCCTTGGCCTGAATACCGATCTTGCCGAGGCGATCGCGCTTGCCCATGACCTCGGCCACACGCCCTTCGGCCATACCGGCGAGGATGCGATGGAGCGGCTGATGGCGCCCTATGGCGGCTTTGACCACAATGCCCAGGCCCTGCGCATCGTCACCCGGCTGGAGCGGCATTATGCCGATTTCGACGGGCTGAACCTGACCTGGGAGGCGCTGGAGGGCATAGCCAAGCACAACGGTCCGGTGACGGGGCCGGATGCCGATCCGAAACACGGCCATATGGCTCATGCGCTGCCCTATGCGTTGGCGGAGGCCAATGCCATGTGGGATCTGGAGCTTGACACCCACGCCAGCGCCGAGGCGCAGGTGGCAGCCATCGCCGACGACGTGGCCTATTCGCATCACGACCTGCACGACGGCCTGCGGTCGGGGCTGTTCACCGAAGAGGATCTGATGAATCTGCCCGTGACCGGCCCCGCCTTCGAGGAGGTGGACCAGATCTATCCCGGGCTCGACCGGATGCGGCGCCGGCACGAGGCGCTGCGCCGGGTCTTCGGCCGCATGGTCGAGGATGTGATCGCGGTGGCGCAGAACCGTCTCGCCGCCGCGCAGCCACAGACGGTGGACGACATTCGTCACATGGGGATGACAATCATCCGCTTCTCGAAGCCGCTCTATCAGGAATTGAAGGCGGTGCGCGGTTTCCTGTTCGCCCGGATGTATCGCGCGCCATCGGTGATGGAGGTGCGCGCCCGCGTTACCCGGATCGTCGACGACCTGTTCCCGCTGTTCCTGTCGGAACCGGGCCTCCTGCCCGAGGAATGGCGGGCCGATGTCGCCGCGGCGGCGGACCGGACGGCGCTGGCCCGGATCGTGGCGGATTATGTCGCCGGCATGACCGACCGCTTCGCGATTCAGGAGCATATGCGGCTTTTCGGCGTGCAACTGGTCGACTAGTTGTTCAGTCCCGGCATCTGTTGGCTCGGGTCGAGGATGGATCTGTCGGGTTCTGATGTCCGGATTTTGCAGATGTATTCGTATGGGG
>JBDHSO010000305.1:0-2977 GCA_039808125.1 Rhodobacter sp.
CGGTCGCCCTTCTTGCCCGGGAGAAGGGCCTCGATCCGCGCCCATTGCGCGTCGCCCAGCGTCCGTCTGATCAAGATTGCCTTCTGGTAGATCGGCATCAGGCGCATGAGCCGCATCAGCCGCCGGATGCGTTTCTGGTTCACGGCGTGGCCTTCGTTCTGCAGGTGCCAGGTCACCTGCCGCACGCCGTAGAACGGTGTCTCGAGAAACTGCTTGTCGATCAAGAGCATCAGGTCGAGGTTCATCGCAGTCTTGCCCTGCGGCGCGTAATGGAACGGTGACCGGGAGATCGACCGCAGCCGACACTGCACCCGGACCGACAGGCTTGGGTGGCTCTCCTCTCCCATCCCGCGCCTCACTTGCCGATCCAGGGCTTGAGCTTTCGTGACAGAAAATCGTTGGCGATGGCCAGTTCTCCGATCCTGGCATGCAGGTCACGGATCGTTTCTTCGGCAACCTCGGCCGCCACCGCGGCCTTGCCGCCGCGCTCGAAGATGCTTGCGGCACCCTCCAGCAGCGACCGTTTCCATTGATGGATCATCGCCGGATGAACGCCATATTCGGCGTCCAGTTCCAAAACCGTGCGCTCTCCCTTCACGGCGTCCAGCACCACCCGCGCCTTGAACCCCGCATCGTGGTTGCCTCACGTCTCGACAGGGTCTGTTCCCCTCGGGCCCGGAGACCAGAAGACTTCAGATCGAAGCTTCCGCCACTGTCCGAATTTCGGGGAAGAGCTCAGGACCGTAGAGCGCGGTTCCGATGGCCCGGTCTTCATATCCCCGACCGTCGCGCGCTTGCGCCACTTCGCAACGGTCCCGGGGTCGATACCAGGCTCCCGGCTCAACTGCGCGAGCCCTCAGACCCGCCCTCGAACCGATGGCGGGCAGGTCTTCGACTGCGATCGGCTCGTATTGCTGCCCGGACAGCGTGCCCTCGCCACGGTCACTCGGACCAGTGGCGTTCTCATGGCTCGATCGTGGCGCTGCCGTGACGAACCTGTCCCATAGCGCAGCCTTCCATGCCAAAGAAAAGATCGCACCATCAAACGGGGGGATCAAACACATAGCGGAAGATGCTGAGGATCTCTGCCAGCGGCTTCTTGCGCTTGGCGGCGGCCGGCACGGTCGCCCCGGCGGCAGGATAGCCGACGGGCAGGATCATCACCGGCTTTTCCTGCTCCGGGCGCCCGAGCATCCCGCTCAGGAACGCCATGGGATTCGGGGTGTGTTCGAGGCAGACCAGCCCGGCATGGTGGATCGCCGCGATCAGCAGGCCAGTGGCGATGCCCACGCTTTCGGGCACGTAGTAATTCTTGTAGCGCGCGCCTTCCCCGGTCGTTCCCCAGCGCTGGGCAAAGATCACGATCAGCCAGGGCGCATCGGTCAGATGCGGCTTTTCGCTGCCGGTGCCGATCGGCTCCAGCGCGGCAAGCCATTCGTCGCCGGCGCCGCCCTGATAGAAGCTGCGTTCCTCGGCCTCGGCGGCGGCCCGGATCCGGACCTTCATCTCGGGGTCGGCGACGGCCGCGAAATGCCAGGGCTGATGGTTGGCACCCGAGGGTGCGGTGCCGGCCGCCGCGATGCAGGCGGCGATCACCGCCTCGTCCACCGGCTGGTCGGAATAGTGCCGCACCGAATGACGCTTGCGCATGAAGGCGAGGAAATCCTCGGCCGCGCGCAGGCTTTCGGCGGGGTCGAGCTGAACCCGGTCCGGCAATGGAAGCGGGTGATACCCGACCTCGCCCCGTCGATACATCATCCGCCTCCGATCAGGGCGCCGGCCGCAAAGACCAGGGCGCCGCCCACCACGACCTGAAAGACCGCGCGCACGAAGGGTGTTTCCATGTAGCGGTTCTGAATCCAGGCAATGGCCCACAATTCGACGAAGACGACCAGGACGGCAAGGGCGGTCGCGGTCCAGAAATCCGAAATCAGATAGGGCAGCGCATGGCCAAGCCCGCCGATCGTCGTCATGATCCCCGAGGCGAGGCCGCGCTTGAGCGGACTGCCGCGCCCGGACAGCACACCGTCGTCATGCGCCGCCTCGGTGAACCCCATCGAGATGCCGGCGCCGATGGCGGCCGCAAGGCCCACGGTCAGCGTGGTGCCGCTGTCCTCGGTGGCGAAAGCGGTGGCGAAGATCGGCGCCAGGGTCGAGACCGAACCGTCCATCAGCCCGGCCAGGCCGGGCTG
Organism: Rhodobacter sp.; assembly: GCA_039808125.1. GTDB lineage: Bacteria > Pseudomonadota > Alphaproteobacteria > Rhodobacterales > Rhodobacteraceae > Pseudogemmobacter. Next base: position 2,193 of record JBDHSO010000305.1, read on the forward strand.
TACCCAGGTCAGGATGAACTGCCGCCGCTCGGCATGATCCTCCTCGGCGCGGGATTCGGCGTCAATGGCGCCGGTCATCTCGTCGGCCTTCGCCTCATGCATCTCCTCGGCGGCGGCCAGGTCGCCCAGCAGCTTGCGCGTGGCGGCATCCTGGGTGCGGTCGGCCGCCCTGCGATAGAATTCGGCCGCCTGATGCTCCATCGCGCTGGCCTCGGTCCGGATCGCCGCCAGCGACAGGTTCGACGACAGCCAGACCGGTCGGCGGGCATACCAGCCCGCGACATGTTCGCGCCGGATCAGAGGGATCGTGGCGCCGAACCGCGCCTGATGCAGGTCGATCAACCGTTGGCGGTGATTGTCCTCCTCCTCGGCCATGCGGTCGAAAACGGCAGCGGTGGCAGGATAGTCCGGCGCGAGGCGTGCCGCAAAGCTGCGATAGATGCGCGCGTCGTCCTCTTCGGACGAAATCGCCAGCGCCAGCACTTCCTGTTCGCTCAGGTCGCGGAAACGGCGGCGGTTCGAGAGTGCGGAGAACATCGGAAGCCTCTTTAGAATGGTTCCAAATTATCCGGATGGCGGGAAAACGCAAGCCGGCCCCCGCGCCGACCCGTCGCCGCGCGGCTGGAATTCCGGCGCAGGCTGCGGGGCGGCGGCCACCGAAACGGCAACGACCGAAATCGCCCCGCGCGGACCGACGCACTGCGCGCTCTAGTTGTTCAGTCGCGGCATCTGTTGGATCGGATTGACGATGAATCTTTCCGGCTCTGAAGTCCAGATTTTGCGGA
>JBDHSO010000306.1:0-2941 GCA_039808125.1 Rhodobacter sp.
GGGCGTTGCCGTCTTTGCGAAAGCGGCTGAACATGGCTTGGGCTCCGGCGTTCAGGCCTTGCCGGCTTCGGCGGCCTTTTGCAGGTCGTGAAGCGACTTGGCGAGTTTCTGCAGTTCCTTGCGCAGGGGATTCTTGGCCGCGCTTTCGGCAAGCGGCAGGCCGTGGTCATTCGACTGCGTGACCTGCGCACCGCCGTCGGGCAGTTGCACCTCGATGTCGATGTCGAGACTTTCGGCCATGCGCTTGACCCGGCTCTTCGCCGACAGATCGGTGAATTTCGGGGCGCGGTTCAGTACGAAGCGCAGCTTTTCATGCGGCAGCGCCTCGGCCTTCAGCGCGCGGACGAACCGCAGCACGTTCTGGGCCGAGCGCAGATCCAGTTCGATCAGGGTAAAATAGAGATGCGCGCGGCTGAGGATCGCCTCCGTCCAGGCGACGACCGTGGTCGGCATGTCGATGACGACGAAATCGAAATTGGCCAGTGCCATGTCGATCAGCCGGCCCAGATCCTCGCCCGAAATGATATCGAGCGGCAGCATGTCCGACGGTGCGGTGAAGACCTGCAACCGCTCGCCATAGGTCTGCATCGACTTGACAAGACTGTCGCTGTCCTGCGCCTGCGGATCGGTCAGCACCTCGAAGATCGCGTCCTTGCGGGGCAGGTCGAGGTAGGTCGCCACCGATCCGTACTGGAAGTTCAGGTCGAGCAGGCAGACGCGGGGGGCGTCGCCGCGTTCGACATTGGCCAGTTCCCAGGCCAGGTTGACCGCGAAGGTGGAGGTGCCGGTGCCCCCGGCCATGCCATGGACCGGCAGCAGGCGGCCGTGCCGGTCGCCCCTGGCCTTGAAGGCGGGGCGGCGTTCGGCTTCCTCCTCGGGCGGGGGGGCTGCGGGCGGCGGCGGCGGGACCGGGCGCCGGATCCGCTGCACTGCATCGTGCAGGGCACCATCGGGCAGCGGATAGGGCACGAAATCGTCGGCACCGAGGCGCATCAGCTGATGCAGCGCCATCGGGCTGATCTCGTTGGCGACGAGAATCACCCGGACGCCACGGTCACGCGCGGCGCGGATCACCTCGGCGATCGGTGCGAGGTCGGTTTCGTCCTCGGCATCCACCGCGACGGCAACGAATTGCAGGGTTGCGGAATCGGGCTGTTGCAGGAAGATCAGCGCATCGGCAAAGCCGAGATCGCCCCAGGCTTCGCCCAGTTCGGCCTCCATGTCGTCGATCAGCTTCTCGAAGTTCTGGACATCGCGCGAGACCGTGCACGCCACGATGGGCGCGGGATCGGGCTGAAGGGTCGCAACACTGTTCATCTTGCCTCACGTTCGGTCGTCGGTCGCGCGAAACCGGAACGTGCCACAAGATCGTGGCGTAAACCGTTAACAGCCCCGCGCGCCGGGCAGGGAAATTTCTTCTCCCGGCCTTACGCATGGATCCGAAACTGGCGGAGGATGGTGGCGAGATTGGGGCCGAATCGGCGTCAATCTGGGGTAACTGTCGGGGCCGGGGCGGCAGCCCGGCAAATGACAGGGCCGGGCAGGGGCCCGGCCGCGTCCGTAGTCCGGGGCAGGGAAAGCCTCAGTTCCCCGTCGGCACCGTGACGGTCTCGATGATCGTGTTGTCGGGATGGACCCGCGCGGCCAGACCCGGCTCGTTCAGCTGGCCGGTCGAATAGGTGCGCCAGACGATGGCGGCATATTTGCCGTTCAGCACCATCGGCGCCGATTCCACGAAGCCCGACACCTCGGTCACGGTGCGGCGGTTGCGCTCTTCGGGCGCCGAGGTCTGGATCAGCGGCCGGGTCTTGCCATAGCTGACCACCGCTTCGAGCCGCCCGCGAGAGACGCCGCGGGCGGAAAGATAGCTCACCACCGCCTTGGCCCGGCGCAGGCCGAGATTGTAGTTGTAGCTCTGGCTGCCGACCAGATCGGTATGGCCGAAGACCTTGAAGCGCACCTCGGGGAACTGGCGGATGAAATTCGCCTGCCGGTCCAGGATCGCCATCGCCTCGGGCGTGATCTGCGCGCTGTTGAAGGCGAAGGTCACGGTGTCGGGCACCTCGCGGTTGAACCGCTCGGCCAGGGCGACGGTATATTCCAGTTGCCCGGTCTGGATCAGCGTGTTCTGCATGGTGACATTGCCGAACGTGCCATCGTCGACCGCAGCGCCGAGTTCGCGGTTGTAGTCGGGGCCGCAGGCCGCCAGGGCGGCGAAGCAGACCGAAGCCATCAGGGTCGCGCGCATGGCCTACTCCATCACATAGCCGTAGGAGGACGAGAAGTCCTGCCGCGCCACCTCGCCCGCCGCGCCCTTGGGCGCACCGGCGACATCGCCGTAAAGGAAAAGCTCCTTCTCGGTCGGGATCCGCACCCGGTCGGTGGGCAGGGCCAGCGCCTCGCCCCGCACGGGGGTCACGAGATGCGGCGTCACGATGATCACCAGTTCCGACTGGCTGCGCTGGTATTGCGAACTGCGAAACAGCGCGCCCAGGATCGGCACGTCGCCCAGCCACGGCACCTGGCCGTTCAGGTCGCGGAAATCGTCCTGCAGCAGGCCGGCGATGGCAAAGCTCTCGCCATCGCGCATCTCTACGGTCGTCGAGGTTTCGCGCCGGCGGAAGGCGTTTACCGTCAGGCCGTTCGCCTCGATCGCGGTCGTGTTGTCGATGGAACTGACGGCGGCGTTGATCGTCAGGTTGATGATATCGCCGTCGACCACGACCGGCGTGAAGTTCAACTCGACGCCGAAGGGCTTGTATTCGATGGTGATGCCGTCGTTGTCGGGCACCGGAATGGGATATTCGCCACCGGCAAGGAACTTGGCCTCCTGGCCCGACAGCGCGGTCAGGTTCGGCTCGGCCAGGGTGCGGACCATGCCCTTGGATTCCAGCGCCTCGAGCAATACGGCGAATTCCAGCGCGCCGACGTTGAAGCCAAG
>JBDHSO010000307.1:0-2930 GCA_039808125.1 Rhodobacter sp.
TTGTCGAACCCTCGCTCGCTCGGCGACATAGATCGATGAACTCGGGCGTGCGTGAATACCACTCGAAGAAATGTGGCTGTTGATTTCCGCTGAGAGCTGACCCGGGGGCCCCAGGAATTTCCACTGAGAAGTGACCCATGTTCGAACGTACCCCGGCTGGATCAGCAGGGGTCAACGGAGTGATCGACATGGCATTACTGAGCGTGATCCGACGGTGGGCGTTGCGGGATCAGCTTTCCATCCGGGAGATAGCGCGGCGGACCGGGCTTTCGCGGAACACCATCCGCAAGTACCTGCGGCTGGGAACTGTTCAGCCGGAGTTCAAGGTTCCCGATCGGCCAAGCAAGCTGGACCCCTACGCCGAGAAGCTGGCGGCCTGGCTGAAGACCGACGCGGGGAAGTCCCGCAAGCAACGGCGGACCCTCAAGCAGTTCCACGCCGACCTCGTCGCCCTCGGCTACGCGGGCTCCTACAACCGGGTCGCGGCCTTTGCGCGGAAGTGGAGGGCGGATCGGCAGCGCGACCAGCAGAGCGCCGGACGCGGGGTTTTCGTGCCGCTCGTCTTCCAGCCCGGCGAAGCCTTCCAGTTCGACTGGAGCGAGGACTGGGCGACGATCGGGGGAGAGAGCACGAAGCTTCAGGTCGCCCACGTCAAGCTGTCGCACAGCCGGGCGTTCCTGCTCAGGGCCTACCTGCTTCAGACCCACGAGATGCTGTTCGACGCCCACTGGCACGCATTCCGGGTCTTCGACGGCGTGCCGCGGCGAGGGATCTATGACAACATGAAGACCGCGGTGGACCGGATCGGCTCGGGCAAGGCGCGTCAGGTCAACGCCCGGTTCCTGGCCATGACCAGCCACTACCTCTTCGAGCCCGAGTTCTGCAATCCGGCGGCCGGTTGGGAGAAGGGACAGGTCGAGAAGAACGTGCAGGACGCCCGCCACCTGATCCTGCACCTGATGCCGGGATTTCCCGATCTCGCCGCATTGAACGCCTGGCTCGAGCAGCGGTGCATCGAGCAGTGGGAGGGCACGGCGCACGGTATGGCGCCGGGGACGATCGCGGAGGTCTGGACGGCGGAGAAGGCGGCCTTGATGCCCGTGCCGCCGGCCTTTGACGGCTTCGTCGAACACAGCAAGCGGGTATCGCCCACCTGCCTGATCAGCTTCGAGCGCACGCGCTACAGCGTGCCGGCGTCGTTCGCCAACCGCCCCGTCAGCCTGCGGGTCTACCCCGACCGGCTCGTGGTCGCGGCCGAGGGACAGATCCTCTGCGAGCATCCGCGAGTGATCCAGCGCTCGCATCACCTGCCGCCCCGGACGATTTATGATTGGCGGCACTACCTGGCCGTCATTCAGCGAAAGCCCGGCGCGCTTCGCAACGGCGCGCCTTTCGCCGAACTGCCCGAGGCGTTCCGACGCCTCCAGCAGCATCTGCTGAAGCGCCCAGGCGGCGATCGCGAGATGGTGGATGTCCTGGCGCTGGTGCTGCAGCACGACGAGGAGTCCGTACTCTGCGCAGTGGACATGGCCCTGACCGCGGGTGTGCCGACCAAGATGCATGTCCTCAATCTCCTGCACCGGCTGACCTGCGGGAATGCGCCCGATCTGCCGGAGATCGACCTGCCGAAGGCTCTGGCGCTGGTCGAGGAGCCCCAGGCGAACGTCTATCGCTACGACGGCCTGCGGAGCCGGACCCAGGGTGCGCGCGATGCGTCATGACCCCGCCAGCGCCGCCATCGTGATCATGTTGCGCAGCCTGAAGATGTACGGCATGGCCCAGGCCGTCGAGGATCTCGTGGAACAGGGATCGCCCGCATTCGGGACGGCGACGCCGATCTTGTCGCAACTGCTGAAGGCAGAGGTGACCGAGCGCGAGGTCCGGTCCATCGCCTATCACCTGAAGACCGCACGCTTTCCAGCCTACAAGGATCTGGCCGGCTTCGACTTCGCGGCCAGCGAGGTCAACGAGGCTCTGGTCCGCCAGCTTCACCGGTGCGAGTTCATCGACGGCGCCCACAACGCTGTCCTGATCGGCGGGCCCGGAACCGGCAAGAGCCATGTCGCGACCGCGCTCGGCGTCCAGGCCGTGGAGCATCATCGAAGGAAGGTCCGCTTCTTCTCGACGATCGAGTTGGTCAACGCGCTCGAGCAGGAGAAGGCCAGGGGAAAGGCCGGCCAGATCGCCGAGACCCTGACGCGCGCCGACTTGGTGATCCTCGACGAACTCGGCTATCTCCCCTTCAGCGCCACGGGCGGGGCCTTGCTCTTCCATCTCCTGAGCAAGCTCTATGAGCGTACCAGCGTCGTCATCACCACCAACCTCAGCTTCAGTGAATGGGCCACGGTCTTCGGCGACGCCAAGATGACCACCGCGCTCCTCGACCGCCTCACCCACCGCTGCCACATCCTTGAGACAGGCAACGACAGCTTCCGCTTCAGAGCCAGCTCTGGCGCAGCCCGCAAAACGAAGGAGGCGACCGGCATTGACCCACACCTGAACCCAAGACCATAAACTTCAGGCGGGTCAATTCTCGATGGAAACCCCGGGTCAGCTCTCAGCGGAAATCAACAAGGACGCCATCTTCTCAGGCGATTTCGCGGGCGCGCGCCCGTATTTCGACGCGATGGCCGCCGAGGGCGAGCGTGCGGTCACGGTTCAGGATCGGACGGTGTACGCGCTGTGCCGCCCCGAGCGGCTGCTCGACCTCATCCGCCGCTTCACCGTGTTCGACGGCGGCGTCCGCAAGGTTGCGCGCCACCAGCAGTTCTTCGGGATCCGCCGCGCGGTCGAGACGGTCAAGCAGCACGACGTGAGCGGCGCCCGCAAGGGCGGCGTGATCTGGCACACACAGGGCTCGGGCAAGTCGCTGACGATGGTGATGCTGGGGCGCTCGCTCGCTCTCGAGCGCAGCATCGAGAACCCGCGGA
>JBDHSO010000308.1:0-2903 GCA_039808125.1 Rhodobacter sp.
CTGCTGAAATCACCCTGTCGGGCGATGCGCAATTCAGCATGAAATACGACAACCGCCTGTGGGACGACAACGCCAATGGCGGCCTGGGCGGCAACACCTCGGGCGTCAACGTCCAGAGCCGCGCCCGCCTGACCGTCACCATGACCGGCGAAACCGATTCGGGCCTGTCCTTCGGCGCCAAGTTCCGCCCGGGTCACAGCGGCTACACCGAAAGCCGTGACAACTTCTCGTCGGTCACCACCGTCTGGGCCGAAGGCTCCTACGGCAAGCTGACCGTCGGCGATGTCGACTCGGCCATCGAGCAGGCCATCGGCGACCTGCCGGAAATCGGCACCTCGGGTCTCGAATTCTACAACGAGATCTGGTATGCCGCCACCGACGCGTTCGACGATCACGACAACAAGGGCGTGGCTTATACCTACAAGTTCGGCGACGTCACCCTGCTGGCCTCGTTCGAAGACGCCTACTATGCCTATTCCGGCACCAAATGGGGTGACGGCAACAGCTGGTCGATCGGCGCCAAGTACAGCATGAACCAGTACAGCTTCGGCATCGGCTATTCGTCGGGCGAAGACTTCGGCTTCGGCCGCGTTGACAGCTGGGGTGTGTCGGCCGAGGGCGACTTCAACGGCTTCGTCGGCAAGTTCCTCTATGTCGAATCGTCGGATGACGACACCAAGCTGAAGCAGATCGGCGTGGGCGGCACCTACACCCTGGCCAACGGCGTCGGCCTGCAGGGCTTCTACCGCTCCGACCGCTATGAAGATGCGGGCAACGTCAACACCCTCGGTCTGGGCGCGTCCTACGACCTGGGCGGCGGCGCGCTGGTCAAAGGCGGCATCGTCTACTCGAAGGACAAGGACGGTTCGGGCAACAACTTCTCGCGCACCATCGCGGATGTTGGTCTCCAGTTCAAATTCTGATCCCACGCGATCAGGACAGTTCGGAAGGGCGGGGTTTTCCCCGCCCTTTCCTTTTGCGTGCCGCCGATGCCCTTGCCCATGCCCGCCAATCGGCTAGGCTGCCGCCCCATGACACAGACCCTTTCCCCGCATCCGGCGCTGGACGCCATCCGCGCCCGCATCCGCGCGGCCGAGGCCAATGCGGGGCGCGCACCCGGATCGGTCACGCTGATCGCGGTCAGCAAGGTGCAGCCGGCCGAGGCGGTCGAATCCGTCCTGCGCGCCGGCCACCGGATTTTCGGCGAGAACTACGTGCAGGAGGCGCAGGGCAAATGGCCTGCCTGGCGCGAGGCCTTTCCCGGCATCGAGTTGCATATGATCGGCCCCTTGCAGACCAACAAGCTGAGTGCCGCCCTGCGCCTGTTCGATGCCATCCATACGCTGGACCGGCCCTCGCTGGCGCAGAAGCTGGCCGGGGCGGTGCAGCGCGGCGCCGCCTGTCCACGGCTTTTCGTGCAGGTGAATACCGGGCGCGAGGCGCAGAAGGCCGGCGTCCTGCCCGAGGATCTGGATACCTTCCTGCGCACCTGCCACAGCATGGACCTGCCCATCTTCGGCCTGATGTGCATTCCGCCCGAAGGCGCCGATCCGGTGCCGCATTTCCGCGCCCTGTGCGCCATGGCCGAGGCGAACGGGTTGCCGGGCCTGTCCATGGGCATGAGCGGCGATTTTGAGGCCGCCATCCATGAGGGCGCCACCCATGTCCGCGTCGGCAGCGCCCTCTTTGGCGCGCGGAATTACTGAGCATAATCAACGGAGGCTGAAATGGATCTGGGCATCAGGGGCAAGCGCGGGCTGGTCTGCGCGGCATCGAAAGGTCTGGGGCGCGGCTGCGCCGAGGCGCTGGCCGAGGCCGGCGTCGATCTGGTCATCAACGCCCGCAGCGCGGATGTCCTGGCCCGCACGGCGCAGGAAATCGCCGCGAAACACGGCGTCAGCGTCACCCCGGTCGCCGGCGACATCACCTCTGATGCCGGCCGTGCGGCGGTGCTGGACGCGCTTGGCGGGCAGGCCGACATCCTGGTCACCAATGCCGGCGGCCCGCCGCCCGGCAAATGGACCGACTGGAGCCGCGAGGATTTCATCAAGGCGCTGGACGGCAACATGCTGTCGGCCATCGCGCTGATGCAGGCGCTGGTGCCGGGAATGATGGAACGCGGCTGGGGGCGGGTGGTGAACATCACCTCGGGCTCGGTCCGCTCGCCGATTCCGGCGCTGGGGCTGTCGAACACGGCGCGCACGGCGCTGACCGGCTTTGTCGCCGGCATGTCGCGGCAGGTGGCCCCGCATGGCGTCGTGGTCAACAACCTGTTGCCCGGCAGCCACGCCACCGACCGCATCGACGCACTGGACCGCGCCGCCGCCAAGGCCGAGGACGCGCCGCTGGCCGAGGTCCAGGCCCGCCGCAAGGCGGCGATTCCGGCGCGTATCTATGGCGATCCGGGCGATTTCGGCGCCGCCTGCGCCTTCCTGTGCAGCCAGCAGGCGCGGTTCATCATCGGGCAGAACCTGCTGCTGGACGGCGGCGCCTTCGCGGCGACGATCTAGCCCTCACCAGCCGGCGAGGATCTGCACCAGACGGTCGAGCTGGTCGAGGTCGCGATAGCTGATCGTGACCTTGCCGCCATGGGCGGTGGCGTCGATATTCACCCGCATCTTCAGATGCGCCGACAGGTCGCCCTCCAGCGCGCGGGTATCGGCATCCTTCTGCGCCGGGCGGATGCGGGGGGTTTTCGGCTGCGCGGCGGCCTTGACCAGCGCCTCGGTCTCGCGCACCGACAGGCCCCGGTCGATCACCCGCCGCGCCAGCGCCACCGGATCGGGCGCGGTGACCAGCGCCCTTGCATGGCCGGCCGACAGCTGGCCGTCGCGGACATGGGCCTGCACCGGCTCCGGCAGGGTCAGCAGGCGCAGGTGGTTGGCGACATGGGCGCGGCTTTT
>JBDHSO010000309.1:0-2890 GCA_039808125.1 Rhodobacter sp.
CAAACTACCTCGCCGCCGTCCTCATGGCATGCTCAAGGCTCTGGACACGCGCTTATGAGGCCACAGCCTAGCCCGCCCAGAGCAGCGCCACGACGCCGGCCATCAGGACGGCGATCCCCAGCATCTGCCGGCCCGTCACCCGCTGGCCGAAATGGAACCGCGCCACGAGAAGGGCGAAGATCACCTCGGTCAGCGCCAGCGTCCGGACATGCGCGGCCGAGGCGAGCGAGAAGGCGATGAACCAGCCGGCCGATGCCGCGGCGCCAAGAAACCCCGCGGCAAGCGAGGGCCGCCACACCCGCAGGCTGCCGGTCAGCGCCGGGCGGTCGAAGGCCAGCATCCAGCCGATCAGCAGAAGGCACTGGATCGCCAGCGAGACGACCAGCACCGTCAGCGCCCGGATCAGGAAATCGCCCTGTTCCAGCGCGACGATGCCGCCGCGAAAGCCGATCGCCGACAGGCCGAACAGCCCGCCCGCCAGAAGCCCCAACGCCGCCGGCCGCAACTCTGCCAGCCGCGCGCCGGTGCCGGGCTTCAGCGACAGGATCAGCACGCCGGACACCGCCGCCGCGATGGCGGCAAGCATCGGCAGCGTCAGCGGGTCGCCCAGAACCGCCCAGCCGATCAGCGCGACGATCACCGGCTCCCCCTTCAGCCAGGCGGTCGAGATGGCAAAGCCGTTGGTCTTCATGACGAACAGCATCAGCGCCGTCGCGGCGATTTGCGCGATGCCGCCCATGGCTGCAAAGCCCAGCACCCGCGCCGAGGGTAGGGGGATGTCCTGCCCGGTCAGCGCCGAGGCCAGCGCCAGGAAGACCAGCGCGAAGGGCAGGCCGTAGAGAAAGCGCACCTGCGTCGCGCCGATGGTGCCGATCTGCGCGGTCAGCCCGCTTTGCATCGCGTTGCGCGCGGTTTGCAGCGCGGCGGCGGCCAAAGCAGCCAGAGGCCAGAGCACGGTCATCCGTTGCGGATCGTATCGATCATGATCTGCACATTGGCCGGATCGGCATCGGGGGTGATGCCATGGCCCAGGTTGAAGATATGCGGGCCGCCGGAAAAGGCTCGCACGACGTGGCGGGTTTCGCGCACCAGCGCCTCGCCGCCGGTCACCATATGGCCGGGCGCGAGGTTGCCCTGCACGCAGCCGTCCTTCTGCACCTGTCCGGCCGCCCATTCGGGACTGACGGAATTGTCCAGCGCCACGCAATCGGCGCCGGTGGCGCGGGCATAGCCGATATAGCCCGGCCCCGCCTCGCGCGGGAAGGCGATGACGGGCAGGCCGGGGTGGCGGGCCTTCAGCGCGGCGATGATGCGAGCCGTCGGCTTCACCGCGAAATCGGTGAAATCCTGGCCCTTCAGGCTGCCGGCCCAGGAATCGAACAGCTTCACCACCTCGGCGCCGGCCTTCACCTGTTCCGACAGGTAATCGACGGTCGCCTCGGCGATCAGGTCGATCAGCCCCTCGAAGGTGGCACGGTCCGCGGATTTCAGCGCATGAGCCGGCCCCTGATCGGGCGTGCCGCGCCCCGCGATCATGTAGCTGGCCACCGTCCAGGGCGCCCCGGCAAAGCCGATCAGCGTGGTCTCGCGCGGCAGATCGCGCGACAGGATGCGGACCGTCTCATAGACCGGGGCAAGGGTGTCGTGGATCGCGCCGGCAGGTTTCAATGCCGCGAGGCCGGCGGCATCGGTCACGGTGGACAACCGCGGTCCTTCGCCGGTCTCGAACCACAGATCGGCGCCAAGCGCCTGGCAGATCAGCAGGATGTCGGCAAACAGGATCGCCGCGTCAAAGCCATAGCGGCGGATCGGTTGCAGCGTGACCTCGGCCGCCAGATCGGGCGTATAGCAGAGCGACAGGAAATCGCCTGCCTGCGCCCGGGTGGCGCGGTATTCCGGCAGGTAGCGGCCGGCCTGCCGCATCATCCAGACCGGGGGGATGGGCAGGGTTTCGCCAGCCAGGGCGCGCAGGATCAGCTTGGTCATCGGGGCCTCCGTTCGGCCCCTGCCTTGCCCGGGCGGGGGGCCATGTCAAGGTGCCGCAGCGCCGCTCCGGCCCGCCGCGCCCGGATTGTCGGCCGTTTCGTCCGCCGGCGGGCTGTCGGGAGCGGCGGCGGCCTGCTGGTCCTGCCAGGGCGCCAGCAGGGCGGCGGCCTGTCCGGTGAAATGCTGCCCCATGGGCGCGCAGTCCCAGGTCCGGTCGGTCCGGAAATGCCGCAAACCGCCGCGCCATTCGCACCAGGCGGCCAGCATGACGCAATTGATGTGGTAGATCAGCGCGACGGGGCGGATGATGCGCCGGCCGCGACAGCCATCGGCCCGTTCGTACAGCAGGTGGAGCTTTTCTTCTTCGCGGATCGCCTGCCGCAACCGCGAGATGGCCATGCTGCCCTGCGCCGTATCGTCCTGCGGCGCGCCCCAGGGGGCGACCTGAAGCCAGTCGGCGGGGCCGTGCAGCGCATCCACCTTGTCGCGTATCCGCTGTGCCGCGCGTTGCAACTCGCCATCGCCCGAACGGGCAAGAAGCGCCAGCCCGATGCGAAGCGCAGCACATAGCCCAGCCCTGCCGCGCCCTCGACCGGCACCCGCAGGCCCTGAAGGACGGCGATGTCGCGATAGATGGTGCGGGACGAGACCTCAAGCTCCGCCGCCAGCGCCTCGGCGGTGCGCGGGCCACGCGCCGCGCGCAGGGACTGGATCAGGGCGAAGAGACGGTCGGTGCGGGGCCTGGCGGGCGGGGCCTGACGGGAACGGATGCTGCCAGACTAGCATGGCCTCCTGACAAGGGGGTGTCAGCAGGCTTGCGGTCATCTGGCCTTTCAGAATGGAGGGTCGGATGATTTCCTATGACCATATCGTCGCAATGCGTCTTCAACTCGACCGCTGGGCG
>JBDHSO010000310.1:0-2884 GCA_039808125.1 Rhodobacter sp.
GTATCCGACGTTTGCGCCCCATTGAGATTTGCGGTTTCCGACCTGCGCCTGAGCGGCAATTTTTCTTCTGAGTTTTCAGAAGGGTGTCGGAATGGCGGATGTCGGGGATGGATTTGTTGGGCGTTGCGAGGTTGTGGGGGCTCGCCGGAGCAACCGGCGGTGGCCTGACGCTGTGAAGGCGCGGATTGTCGCGGAGAGCTTTCAACCTGGGGCGACCGTGGCGGCTGTAGCACGGCGTCATGATATGCAGCCCCACCATCTTTCGGAATGGCGGAGCCGTGCGCGGCGCGGATTGTTGGCCCTTCCAGCAGATTTTGTGGCACAGCCCGAGTTACCCCGCTCCTTTTCTTCGGAGCCGTTTTTTGTGCCGCTGGCGGTTGGCGCCCCCTCTGATCAATCGGCAGAGACCGCCGTGCCCGGGGTTCTGACAGTAGAGATCGGCGCGGGCATTGTGCTGCGTGTTCCCGGTGATGTTGCAGTGGAGCGTGCCGCCGATCTGGTGCGCGCGTTGCGAGGGGAGGCATGATCGTTGCAGGCGCGCGGCAGCCGATCCTGATCGCGACGAAGCCTGTAGACTTCCGCTGCGGGCACCAGGCCTTGGCACTGATGGTTCAGGCGGAACTGAAGCTTGACCCGCATTCCGGTGTTACGGTGATCTTCCGGTCGAAGCGTGGTGACAGGCTGAAGATCCTTGTCTGGGATGGAACCGGCCTGGTGCTGATCTACAAGGTTCTGGAGGAAGGCAGCTTCGCCTGGCCAAAGGTTCAGGACGGGGTGATGCGGTTGTCCCGGGCGCAGGCGGAAGCTCTGTTCGAGGGGCTGGACTGGCGCCGGACGGTTGCGCGGCGCGTGGCAGTGCCGACTGCGGCGGGGTGATCCGTCGGGCATATTTTACCTTGTTTTACTGGGCTTTCTGGTCTGGATCGGATAGGGAGGCACATGTCTCAGCCCTTCGATCTCAGCCTGTTCCCGGATCTGCCTCCCGAGGTGAGGAAGGAGTTTGCGGCGATGCAGTTCGAACTATCGGTCGAACGCGCGGCGCGCCAGCACGAGCAGGCGGTGGTGGCCGAGAAGGACGCCTTCATCATCGAATTGAAGGCCCTGATCGAGCGGCTGGAAGGCCAGGTTCAGGATTACCGGCACACGAAGTTCGGGCCGAAATCGGAAAAGCTGGACCCGGCGCAGTTGGAACTGGCGCTGGAAGACCAGGAGACCGCCATCGCCGAGACGCAGGCGCAGATCGCCGCGCTCGAAGAAAGGATTGCGGCCAGCGAACCCGATCCCGAGAAACGCAAGCCTCGGGCGCCCCGCAAGGCCCGTGCTCTGCCCGAGAGCCTGCCTCGGGTCGAGCGCATGGTCGAGCCCGACAGCATCGTTTGCCCCTGTGGTTGCGGGGACATGGTCCGGATCGGTGAGGATCGGAGCGAGCGGCTGGATTACATCCCGGCCCGCTATCAGGTGATCGCCACGGTGCGCCCGCGCTATGCCTGCCCCAAGGGGCGTGCCGGCGTGGTGCAGGCCAGAGCGCCTGCTCACCTGCTGGAGGGCAGCTGGCCGACCGAGGCGCTGCTGGCCCAGATCGCCGTGGCCAAGCATTCCGAGCACATGCCGCTGAACCGGCAGGCGGTGGTGATGGCCCGGCACGGGGTCCCGATCGACCGCTCGGTTCTGGCCGACTGGATGGGCCGAACCGGCGCCCTGATCGCGCCCGTGGTCGACCATATGGCCCGGCGGCTGATGGCGGAAAGCTCCCGGCTCTATGTCGATGAGACGACCGCCCCGGTGCTTGATCCGGGGCGCGGCACGACAAAAACCGGCTATCTCTGGGCGGTATTGCGGGATGACCGGGGATGGAGCGGCACGGCTCCGCCCGGCGTGGTGTTCCACTACCGGCCCGGTCGAAAGGGTGAATATGCCGCCGAGATCCTCGCTGGCTTCGATGGCACGATCCAAGTCGATGCCTATGGCGCTTATACCCATCTCGCTACGCCGAAACGCATGGGGGGCGCGCCCTTGCTGTTGGCTTTCTGTTGGGCGCACGGTCGAAGGAAACTGATCAAGGCCAGGCCGAAGAAGGGCTCGCCCATCGTCGACGAGGCGCTCCTGCGCATCGCCGCGCTCTACAAGATCGAGGATACCATCCGTGGAAGCGACCCTGATCATCGACGGGCCGTCCGGCAGGACCTGTCCCGCCCGCTGGTCGATGAGTTCTTCACCTGGCTGAAGGCGCAGGCGGCCCGTGTCTCGCGCAAATCGGACCTCGGAGAAGCCATGGCCTATATGCTCAAGCGCCAGGAAGGCTTCCGGCTGTTCCTTGACGATGGCCGTGTCGACATCGACTCCAACCTCGTCGAAAATGCTATCCGAAGCCCGGCCATGAACCGCCGCAACGCATTGTTCGCCGGTCATGACGAGGGCGGCCGAAACTGGGCTCGCTTCGCCAGCCTCATCGGCACATGCAAGATGAACGGCGTCGAGCCCTATGCCTACCTGCGCGATCTCTTCACCAGCCTGGCCAATGGTCATCTCGCCAAAAACATCGACGCCCTGATGCCATGGGCATATGCCCAGGCCGCAAAACCTGCCGGTATGAGCTCATAAAGGACTCCTTCCTGAGCTACCAACAGGCCTCAGATCCGTCCGGCACCCCGATGCGCAAGCCTGAAATCAATGGGCCAGAGACGGCGCATACGTTTCTGTTTCTGGAGGTTGCGTCTTTCGATCGTTCGGGGGGAGGCGGTCCTTCATTTCCTCAGTAGTGAACCTCCTCATGGCCGTAGCTTCCTTCATAGTCACGCCACTCGACAAAGACTGACCGGTGCCGATAGTCGCGGCAGTCCGCCGGCACAGCGAGATCTGACGCAGCTGGAACAGCAGAAACACT
>JBDHSO010000311.1:0-2871 GCA_039808125.1 Rhodobacter sp.
GATCGCCAGTTCCTCCGCCGCCTTGGAGAAGTTCGGATGCCGGGCCGAGGCCTCGAACAGCATCAACCCGTGCAGCGAGGGGATCGACTGGCGTAGGCTGCGGCGCGGGCTGCTCATGGTTCCATGAGTTTTATTGGCCTTCACGTAGGTTGCCCGAAAGCGCACCGTCCGGCCAAGATCCCAGGCACCGGGAAACCAACGGAAATGTCACATGATCCGTTGCTTCAGCCCTATCGGCTGAAGCATCTGAAGTTGCGCAACCGCATGATGTCGACCACGCATGAACCGGGCTATACCGAGGACGGGTTGTCGAAAGCGCGCTACCGTCTTTACCATGTGGAAAAGGCCAGGGGCGGCATCGCGATGACGATGATCGGGGGGTCTTCGGTGATCGACATCGACAGCCCGCAGGTCTTCGGCAACATCCAGCTGCACAGGGATGACTGCGTGCACTGGCTGGGCAAACTGGCCGATGACGTGCATTCGCATGGCTCGACGGCGATGATCCAGATGACCCATCTCGGCGCGTGGACGAACTGGAACAAGGCCAACTGGCTGCCGATGATCGCCCCTTCGTCGATTCTGGAGCCGGCTCACCGGGCCTTTCCCAAGGCGATGGAGAACTGGGACTTCACCCGCGTCCTGAACGCCTATGCCAATGCGGCAGAGCGGGTGAAGGCCGCCGGCCTCGACGGGATCGAGCTGGAAGTCGCGTCGCATCTGGTGGCGGAATTCTTCTCGCCGGGCACCAATACCCGCGATGATGCATATGGCGGCAGCCTGGAAAACCGCCTGCGTTTCCTGCGCGAGATGATCGCCGCGATCCGGGACCGGATCGGGGACGAGATGATCCTTGGCGTGCGCATGGTCTGCGACGAACAGTGACAGAAGGGCCTTGCGAAGAACGACGGCGTGGCGATGGCGCGGGCGCTGAAGGCGGATGGCGGCATCGACTTCATCAGCGTCATCCGCGGCCGGGTGGCGACGGACGAGGGCCTGTCCCGGGTCATCCCGAACATGGGCACGCCCTCGGCGCCGCATCTGGAATTCGCAGGCGAAATCCGGGCGGACGTGCAGTTGCCGACCTTCCGTGCCGCCCGAATCCAGGATGTGCCGACCGCGCTATGCCATCGAGAGCGGCAAGCTCGACATGGTGGCGATGACCCGCGCCCATATCGCCGACCCCACATCATCCGCAGGATCATGGCCGGGCAGGAGGCGCGCATCCGTCCCTGCGTCGGCATGGGATATTGCATCGATTCGATCTACACCGGCCAGGCTGTCTGCATACACAATGCCCGACCGGCCGCGAGGAAAACCTGCCGCATGAGATTCCCGCGGCACCGCTGCGCAGGAAGGTCGTCGTGGTGGATGCAGATCCCGGCGGACTGGAGGTCGCCCGCGTCGCGGCCGAGCGGAGCCACGAGGTCGTCGTCTTTGAGGCGGCGGCCAAGGCCGGCGGACAGGTCCTGCTGACCGCTGCATTGAAGCGGCGGCGCGAGATCCTCGACATCGTCGGCTGGCGCATGGCCGAATGCGAAAGGCTGGGCGTAACCTTCCGCTTCAACACCTGGGCCGAGGCGAGGGAGGTTCTGGCCGAGGGGCCGGATGTCGTGGTGGTCGCGACAGGCGGGATGCCCAACCTCGACCTGCTGTCCTCCGGCGGCGAGCTTGCAACGGCAAGCTGGGACATCCTGTCCGGTGCGGTGGCCCCGGCGCGGCAGGTCATCGACAACAACGGCGGCCATTCCGCATGACCATCGCGGAATACGTGGGCGAGCGGGCCGAGGAGATGGATCTGGTCACGCCCGAGCGCATCCTTGCCCCCGATGTCAGCTCGACCAGCTATCCCGCCTATATGCGCGCCCTGAGCGTAAGCAACGCCCGCGTCACGATGAACCTGCGCATCGAGCGGCTGGAACGGCGCGGCAACAGGATCGCGGCGATATTCAACGACGAATATGCCGGGCAGGAGCGGGTGAAGGAGGCCGATCAGGTGATCGTCGAATACGGCACCCTGCCGCTGGACGATCTTTATTCCGCGCTGAAGGACGGCGCGATCAACCGCGGAGAGGTGGACATGAAGGCGATGATCGCCGGGCAGCCGCAGGGCATCCTGACCAACCCCGCGGGAACCTACCGGCTGTTCCGCATCGGCGATGCCTTCGCCAGCCGCAACATCCATGCGGCGGTGCTGGACGCCTACCGCCTGATGATCGCGGTGTAATAGGGCCACCGGCCCGACCGCACGCGGGTGAAAATCGGCTGGAGCGGATCGGTGCCTGCTTGATCGACTTCCCGGAACCGGCCGATAAATCCGGAGATGGGCCCGGGGGCGGGCACTTGTCCGCCCGGAAGGGCGCGCACCGGCGGCAGTGGACCAAGTTTTACTTGCCGTTTGAAAGCGTTTCTTGCCGGACGCTCTGCTGACGCTGCGGAATACTGGCCTTGGCGGGGCCTGCCTTGCCCTGGTGAACGGGAAGCCCCGCCCGCTGGCGGGCGAAGGGATTTCCCACCTCACCCCGGCTAGGACCGCCAACACCATTGCGGGGGATCATGCTGGAACGTGAGCTTGCCGAGATCTTGGGGTCTAACGGCTGGATTCCCGCGGCGGACAGCGCGCCTTGGTCGCTGGACTGGCTGAACCGTTACGGCGAAACGCCGCTGGGCGTCGCGCGGCCGGACTCGACGGTGGACGTCGCGGCGGTGATGGCGGTGGCGCATCACGCCGGCGTCGCGGTCGTGCTGCAGGGCGGCAATACGGGGCTGTGCGGCGCGGTGGTGTCGGGGGCGGCCGGTGGCCTGATCCTGAACCTGTCGCGCATGGCGGGGATGGTGCCGCCCGATCCGGCCGGGGACAGCGTCACGGTC
>JBDHSO010000312.1:0-2868 GCA_039808125.1 Rhodobacter sp.
AACAACCCGACCGCGTGCTCCAGGGCGGCGTCGGGCCCGGCAGATGTTTGCCTGACGAACCCTGGTCCCTTCGACGAAACGAGGAGACCCTCGAAATGATTACGACTTCGCCTCTCAAGCGCCTTCGCAAGTCCCTGTGGCTGCGCGATGTCCCTGAATTTCTGACCGTGCCCGCGATGGGCGATGACCCCGCGGCCTACGTTCCAACGGAGGAAGCCACGCTCGACGAAGTGGCCTTCGCGGAAGTGGCGATCTCCCGTCAGGCCAGCGCTCTCAACAGCATCGCTTACGGGCTGGCGGAAATCGTCAAACGTGCCTGTCGCCAGGGCGCCCATGGCTACGACAATGCGGTCGCGGCCGCCCTGCGTGATCTGGAGAGCGGCAAGTGAGCGCCGCCTTCAGCAGCGCCCCGCTGCAGATCATCACCGCCGACGAACGGATGCGCGAGCGCCGCGGGATCAAGGGCGTGCTGACCGGGATCTCCGGGATCGGCAAGACCTCCCAGCTCTGGACCCTCAACCCGGACACCACGCTGTTCATCAACCTCGAGGCGGGTGAACTGGCCGTGCAGGGCTGGCCCGGCGATGAGATCCGGATCCGCGACTGGGATCGCGCGCGGGATTTGGCCTGCTGGATCGGCGGCCCCAATCCCGCGATGCGCGACGATCAAACCTACAGTCGGGCCGATTATGCCCGGGTATGTAATGCCTTCGGTCCGCCGAACATACTCGACAAGTACGACACGATCTTCGTCGACAGCATCACGGTCGCCTCGCGCCTTTGCCTGCAATGGGCAAAGGGGCAGCCACAGGCCATGTCCGATCGCAGCGGCAAGGCCGATATGCGCGGGGCCTACGGCCTGCTCGGTCAGGAGATGATCGGGTGGTTGACCCACCTCCAGCACACGCCGGACAAGAATGTCTGGCTCGTCGGTCTGCTCGACAAGCGGCTGGATGATTTCAACCGGCCGTATTTCTCGCTGCAGATCGAGGGCAGCAAGACCGGCCTGGAACTGCCTGGCATCGTCGACGAGATCGTGACCCTGGCGGACATCCGTCCGGCCGAAGGTGCGCCGTACCGCGCGTTCGTCTGCACGACCCTCAACGAGTTCGGCTTTCCAGCCAAGGACCGGTCCGGCCGCCTGACCGCCATCGAGCCTGCCCATCTGGGGCGTCTGATGGACAAGATCCGTGGCCCGCTCGCTGGCCCGCCTGCGGCCCGGCTTGATTTCGAACTCCCCACCAATCCCGACAATACGCAGCCCGGAGCCTGACGCCATGACCGATATGGATTTCAACACCGCCGACACCCAGGACTCGGCCTTCGCCCTCATTCCCGCCAACACGCTGGCCAAGGTCTGCCTGACCATCCGTCCCGGCGGTGCGGGCCCCGAAGGCTGGCTGACCCAGAGCCGCAGCAGTTCGGCTCTTTATCTCAACAGCGAGGCGGTCATCGCTGAAGGCCCGAATGCGCGTCGCCGCATTTACACCCGCATCGGTTTTCGCGGTCGCAATGCTGGTACAGGTGCCGAAGACACCTATGCCAACCGGGGGCGCGCGTTGCTGCGCGGCATCCTCGAATCCGCCCATGGTGTCCGCTCCGACGACACCTCCGAACAGGCCCGCGCCAGGCGCAGCATCCGCAGCTTCGGCGACATGAGCGGGCTGACGTTCATCGCCAAGATTGGCATCGAGCGCGACAAGAACGACCCCAATGACCAGGGCCGCAACGTGATCGTTGCCGCCATCGGTCCCCAGCATCCCGAATACGCGGCCCTCATGGGCACCGCGCCCGCCGCCTATGCCGCAGCGCCTGCAACGGCTCCTGCCACGTCGCCCAACACTTCCCCGAACGGCAACGCGCCGTTCTGGGCCCAGTAACGGGAGCAACCACCATGATCCCCAGGGACTACCAGCGGGCGGCAGTTGATGCCGCCCGGTCGCGGACGGCTGCCCATGGCAATACCATCCTGATGCTGCCCACCGGTGCCGGCAAGACGGCCGTGGCCGGGTTCTATATCGGCGAAGAGGTCGAGGCTGAACGCAATGCCCGGGTGCTGGTGCTTCAGCATACGGATGAGCTGGTCCAGCAGAACCTTGCCGCCATCAAGGGCATTACGGGCCTGCGGTCGTCGATCGTCAAAGCCTCCCGGAACGACTGGTCCGGGCAGATCATTTTCGGCACCGTCCAGACCCTCGCGCGAGCTGGCCGCCGCGCGGACATTGGGCATGTCTCCCACCTCGTCATCGACGAATGCCACCGCGCCGCAGCTTCCGGCTACCTCGACATCGTGAAGGATATTCGCCGGATCAATCCCGACGTGAAGATCCTCGGGCTGTCAGCAACGCCCAGTCGCGGTGATGGCCGCTCGCTTCGCCAGACCTTCGACAATATCGGCTATCAGCTGAAAATCGGCACGCTGATTGCGCGCGGCATTCTTGTCCCGCCCAGGACTTACACCATGGATCTGGGCGTGAACGACGAGCTCGCCGGGATCAATTCCATGGCTGGTGATTTCGACATGCGCCAGGCCGACAAGGTCCTGAACCGGTCAGTGCTCAATGACGCGGTGGTGCAGCACTGGCGCGAGAAGGCTGGTGACCGGCGCAGTATTTTCTTCTGCTCGACGGTTGATCATGCTGACGCCGTGGCCGCCGCCTTTCGCTCGGCCGGGATCACCGCCGAAACCATCTCGGGCGACATGGCCGGCGGCGACCGCGCCGATCTCATTGCCCGGTTTGATCGCGGTGAAGTGCAGGTCCTGACCAACTGCATGGTGCTGACCGAAGGGTTCGACAGCCAGCCGGTCGGCTGCATCGGCATCCTGCGGCCGATGCTGCACAAGGGCACCTTCATCCAGGCGATCGG
>JBDHSO010000313.1:0-2811 GCA_039808125.1 Rhodobacter sp.
TCTCCGGTACAGGACCGGCATGATGTGGCGGAGAAAATGAACATCGCAGCGGGGCTCGACAGGTGATGGCCAGCGCCTCGCGGCAGGCCTGGGCGGTCGCCATCGCCGATGCCGGCGCCGGCGGCGTCGGCGCGCTGCTGAACACACGCGTGCCAGGCTGGATGGCGGATGCCGGCTGGACCGCCGGCGCGATCGGCCTGGCCCTGGCCGCGTCCCGCCTCGTGCGCGTCGCGGTCATTCCGGCGATCCTGCATGCGATCTCCGCCGATCGCCGCGTCGGCAAGGGCGCCATGGCGATCAGCCTGGCGGCGGCCTTGTCGCTTCTGCTCCCATTCGCGGGAGCGGCCAAATGGGGCTGGCTGGGTGTCGAACTGATCGCTCCTGCGCTCGTGGCGGCGCTGATGGCGCAGCTCGATTGGCTGTCTTCCGGCGGCGCGGCGCCATCACGGCTGAACCCGCAGACATATGGGACCCGTCGCGCGATCGGATCGGCGGCCTTCGCGACGGCGGCGATCGGTTGCGGCCTCGTGACGGGCGCGGCCGCAGCGCCGACCCTGATGACGGCCGCCTCCGCTATCCTGATCCTGTCCGGGGTGGCGATCGGCCATGGCTTTGGAAATCGGGTCCATGCCGCGCAGCCCATGCCCGTGCCCGGTCCGCAAGATGCGCGGACCGGCCGGGTCGCCGGTCTTGTCATCGCGATCGTGATGATCCAGGCGAGCAACGGCCTCTATTCCCTGACACCGCTGCTATGGGCGCAGCAGGGCCGCGGCCCGGCCGAGATCGGTTTGCTCTGGGCCGTCGCGGCGGTGTCCGAGATCGGCTTCTTCCTCGTCGCGCCGTGGCTGTGCCGCAGGATCGCCGACTGGCCGCGCGCGCTGCTGCTGCTGGGAGGCGCGGGCGCGGCGACGCGGTGGCTCATCATTGCCAGCGCGACCTCCCTTCCGGTGCTGCTTTTCGCGCAGACACTGCAATCTTTCAGCTTCGGCGCGTCGCTGATCGGTACGCTGGCGCTGATCCGCAACACCTTGACCGGTCGCGAGCACGCCCGCGCGGTGGGGATCAATCAGGGCTTCCAGACCGGCCTCATCCCGGCCATTTCCCTTGGCGCTTCGGGCTTTCTGTTGCAGGCGCTCGGCCAGCGGAGCTTTCTGATCATGGCGGCGATCGCCACCATCGGGGTGATCGCCGCCCTGGACAATGGCAGATATCTGCGCTGGACCAGATAACGCACGCGCATCGGCCCGAGAAACCGAGTTGCATCGCTTTTTTCGTATATCCTAAGAAGGCGGCCATGCCCACCAAGACACCCAGACATTCCAAGGTCGAAAAGGACATGGTGCCGCCGGACCCGGCCACCGGCGCGGGCCTGAATGGCGAGCCCCTGAGCGCCAGCCCATTCCGTCCCGTCGAGAGGATGGTCTTCGACGCAATCGGGGGAGCCAACGGCATCAGCCGCGCCAAGATCGCCGATCTGACCGGGCTGGGCGCGCCGATGGTGACGATGGTCACCCGGACCCTGATCGCCAAGGGGCTGGTGTGGGAGGGAGACCCCGAGCGCGGCCGGCGCGGGCAACCCGCCCGTCCGCTGCTGGTCGACCCGGACGGCGGATATGCGTTCGGCGTCACCTTCACGCCACGGCTCATCACCACGGGGCTGCTCGATCTGGCCGGCAATATCCGCGCGGAAGCCAGCGAACAGGTGGAGCATTTCTCCGGCGCGGTGCTGCAGCGCTCGGTGCGCACCCTCGTCTCGCGATTGCAGCGGCGGTGCCGCATCGACCCGAAGCGCATCCTGGGCATCGGCATCAATATCCCGGCCACCGCTTCGAGCCAGCGCGGGCACTTTCACACCCATGATTATTTCGCCGAGCTGCGGGGCATCGATCTGGCGGCGCGGCTGGGCGACGGCCTGCCCTATCCGGTCGTGCTCGAAACCGATCCCTTCTGCGCCGCGATCGGCGAGCAGATGCACGGCATCGGCCGATCGTTCGACAGTTTTTTCCAGATCCATATCGCTTTCCGCTATGGCGGCGCCCTGATGCTCAAGGGAGAGCCCTATCGCGGCGCACATGGCAATGCCGGGGTGATCGGCATCGTCTTCCCCGTCGACAAGCCGCGCCCGTCGGGACAGGACCTCATCGAGCATCTGGCCGCCTCCGGGCTGAAGATCGCGGACTTCCCGGATCTGGAGGCGATCGACCCCGGGACCTGCCCGGCGCTCGATATCTGGCTCGACCGGCCAGCGGCGCAATTGGCGCGCAGTATCGAACTGGTCGCCCGCCGCCTCGACCCCGAGGCCATCGTCGTTGGTGGGCGCATTCCCGCGCATCTGATCGAAGCGCTGCTCGACCGGATCGATCTTGATGGGGTATTCGATTATTCGCGGCACATGCCTGTGCCGGCCGTGGTGGCCAGCAAGCTCGCGGGGCGCGCCGGCCTTATCGGCGCGGCCTGCAGCGTGTTCCATCGCTATCTCGGGCTTACAGCCGGGACGGCGCGGGCTGCGAAAGCCCAGCATATGTCCTGACGGCGGACAGCTATTGACCGCTAAGGTGCAGCATGCCGTCGGCCTTTGTATTCGCGTGGGCGTAGGCGCTCAGCTTCCAGGTCCGGGCGTCGTTGTCGCTCATGACATCGGGCACCTTCAGGCGATGTCCACCGTTGACCAATCCAGTCCAAACCGTGCGAGATACTTCCGCAGACGGTCAGCGTCGTTCGAGCTGCTGCGGCGCGCACGCGAAGCGTTGAACAAAGTTCGGCCGGCCTCTGAAAGTGAGCGGCTGGCCCGGCACACCCGGATCGTCTCGG
>JBDHSO010000314.1:0-2799 GCA_039808125.1 Rhodobacter sp.
ATGCGATCGCCTTCGGCCGCTCGCCGTTGGCGGCGGCGAGGCTGAATGCCGTATTTGGGAAAGTGTCCGATCTTGACAATGCACGGGTCGCCGCCCGAGCAAGTTCAGCCACCGACCTCGATCAGCCAAACTCCGTCCGTCTGCCGGTCTATGCCGAGGTGCAGGCCTCGGCCGGCCCCGGTGCCGTGCCGGTGTCAGAACAGGCGAACAACGTCGTCGCCTTCGACCGCGCCTTCCTGCGCGACCTCGTCGAGAAGACCCTGACGCCGATCTTCTGCGAGAGATGGTCGGCTTTGCTGGCGAACGGCTGATGGAGCTGGAGGTCGGCGCTGCAACCTGGGCTGCCTATGGCGGAAAGGACCCGGCGCGGCTTGTGCAGCGTAACGGGTACCTGACGCCGGAAACCATCGCGCCAATGGGCGAAGATGCTGTCATCAGCCTGACCGCAGCGGCATCCTGATCAAGCAGACCCGCGCCGAAGATCTCGGTGACGATCAGCGCCAGCTACACCACTCCACGGGACAGCATCGACGCGACCGTCAACCGCCTTCATCGCGAAAGCCACGAACAGTTGCGAAAGCACATGGCCAACGTCATCAGCGCCTGCAACTTCGGGCGGCGACTGAAGACCCTCAAAGGCCTCACACCTTACGAGTTCATCTCCAAACAATGGGCAATCGAACCAGACAGATTCACCCTGGGCCCGATCCATCAAATGCCGGGACCGAACAGCGCCCCGGCCGGACAGGCCCAACCGCGACGACATGGCCGGGTCTGGTCGCCCCGCCGCGGGTCAGAGTTCCGAGGCCGAAAATGTGTCGCAATCGGCGATCCGGCCCGATTGCAGCCCGATCTGGAACCAGCGCGACCGCTGCTCGGAGGTGCCATGGGTGAAGGTATGCGGCATCGGCACCCGGCCGGCGTTGCGCTGCAACGTATCATCGCCGATCTGGCGCGCGGCATTCACCGCCTCTTCCAGGTCGCCGCGCTCGATGGTGCCGAGGCTGTTTGCCGCCTCGCGCGCCCAGATGCCGGACAGGCAGTCCGCCTGCAACTCGATCATCACCGAGATCTCGTTCGATTCGGCCTCGCTCACCTGGGCGCGAATCTCGTTGGCCTTGGACAGGATGCCCAACTCGTCCTGCACATGGTGGCCGACCTCATGCGCCACCACATAGGCCGCGGCGAAATCCCCCTGCGCGCCAAGCCGCTGGTGCTGCGTGGTGAAAAAGCCGGTGTCGAGATAGATCTTCTTGTCGACCGGGCAGTAGAACGGCCCGGTCGCCTCGGAAGCGCCGCCGCACGCCGAGGGCGTCGCGTCCTTGAACAGGACGAGGATGGGCGGGTCGTAGCTGCGATTCAGCTGCTTGCGCAGGAGCCGGGTCCAGATTTCCTCGGTATCCGCCAGGACCACGCTGACGAACTCGCCCTCGGCCCGGTCGGCATCGGTCAATTCGCGCGGCGCACCGCCATCGCCCTGCGTCGCCCCCGGGTCGATCCCGCCGGGGCCGAGAATCTCGCCCGGGTCGATGCCGAGGAACAGCGCGAGCAGGACGACGACCACCGCCCCGCCGACGCCGGCCACGGCCCCACCGCTGCGCGGCCGCCCCTGGGTGCGACGGTCCTCGATGTTGCTGCTGCCCCTGCGGCCCTTCCACTGCATGACCCGACCTCCGCCTTGCGTTGCGCGACCTTAGCGGCAGGGGGAGCCCACCGGAAGCCCCGTCCTCGCGGATTCGCACGCACGCCGAGGTGACTTCCCCCCGGGCGCCGCGCTGCCTATGCTGCCGGCGCGAAATCCCCGGACCGGAGTCCCGCCATGACCCTCTCGCGCCAGATGGCGATCATCCTCGCGGGCCTCGGCTCGGCCGCGGCGCTGGCCGCGGCGCTGGCCTTTCAGTATCTGGGGGGGCTGCCGCCCTGCCACCTGTGCATCCTGCAACGCTGGCCGCATCTGGCGGCGGTGCTGGCGCTGGTGCTCTGGGCCGTGACGCGCTGGCGGATCTGGCCCTGGCTCGGCGCGCTGGCGGCTGCGACCACCGCGGGAATCGGCCTGTTCCACGCCGGCGTGGAACAGGGCTGGTGGGAGTATATCTCGTCCTGCACCCAGGGTTCGATCGCCGGGCTGTCGGGCGCGGACCTCCTCGACCCGACGAAAGCCGCCCCCGCGCCCGTCCGCTGCGACGCGATCGCATGGTCCTTCCTCGGCCTGTCGATGGCGGCCTGGAACGCGATCCTGTCAGCCGTCCTCACGCTGCTCTGGCTTTATGGCGCAACGGGACGCGACGGTGCCGGACAGGTCACCGGGCGCTAGCCGCCGGTATCGGGGCCGGAGCCTAGGCGTTTGATCCCGGGTTTTGGTGGTGCGATCCTTTCTTTGGCATGGAAGGCTGCGCTATGGGACAGGTTCGTCACGGCAGCGCCACGATCGAGCCATGAGAACGCCACTGGTCCGAGTGACCGTGGCGAGGGCACGCTGTCCGGGCAGCAATACGAGCCGATCGCAGTCGAAGACCTGCCCGCCATCGGTTCGAGGGCGGGTCTGAGGGCTCGCGCAGTTGAGCCGGGAGCCTGGTATCGACCCCGGGACCGTTGCGAAGTGGCGCAAGCGCGCGACGGTCGGGGATATGAAGACCGGGCCATCGGAACCGCGCTCTACGGTCCTGTCCGTGGATGAAGGGGCGGCGACAGTGGCATTCCGGCGCCATACGCTGCTGCCGCTGGACGACTGCCTCTACGCCCTGCAGCCGTCCATCCCCCACCTGACGCGATCTGCGTTGCATCGCTGCCTGCAACGAC
>JBDHSO010000315.1:0-2730 GCA_039808125.1 Rhodobacter sp.
GGTTGAGGCGCCGTTTGGCGGCACCTCGTACGACCAGTTCGGCACGCCACTGAAAGATGAAGTGCTGGAAGTGGCGCTGGCGAGTGACGCCGTGCTGATGGGGGCGGTGGGTGGCCCGCAATGGGTGGATGTCGCCTATGATCTTCGCCCTGAGGCCGGGTTGCTGAAGCTCAGGAAGGCGATGGATGTGTACGCCAATCTGCGGCCGGCCCGCTGTTTTTCCGCCCTTGCCGATGCGTCGTCGCTGAAACGGGAACTGGTCGAGGGGCTGGATATATTGTTCGTGCGCGAACTGGTGGGTGGCGTGTATTTCGGTGAACCGCGCGGCATCGAAACGCTGCCCGACGGCGAGCGGCGCGGCGTCAATACGCAGGTTTATACCACATCGGAAATCCGCCGCGTGGCCGCCACTGCCTTTGAACTGGCCCGCCACCGCAGCGGCCGGGTGTGTTCGGTTGAGAAGGCCAATGTCATGGAATCGGGCCTGCTGTGGCGCGAGGAAGTGCAGAAGCTGCGCGATGAAAGCTACCCCGAGATCGCGCTGAGCCACATGCTTGCCGATAATTGTGCCATGCAATTGGTGCGCGCCCCAAGGCAGTTTGACATTATCCTTACCGATAATCTGTTTGGCGATCTGCTGTCCGATCTTGCCGCCATGTCGACAGGGTCGCTTGGCATGTTGCCGTCGGCGGCGCTTGGGGCTGCGGGCAAACCCGGACTTTATGAACCTATCCATGGTTCTGCCCCCGATATTGCCGGCAAGGGGCTCGCCAACCCGTGTGCGGCTATCCTCAGCTTTGCCATGGCGCTGCGTTACTCGCTGAACCAGCCTGAGGCAGCCACCCGTGTGGAGACGGCGGTTGAGGCGGCATTGAACGATGGGGCTCGCACCCGCGATCTGGGCGGCACCTTGACGACCAGCGCCATGGGTGACGCAATCATTTCGCGGTTGTGAACGGGGCGCGGCGACAATGAGACGCCCGAACCTTCTGCGACCAAGCACACTGATCGCCCCTTTCCTCACCGGACTTGCCGTGTTGGCCCCCATCCTGCTTACGGCGATTGTGCTGGCGTGGGTGTTTGGTCAGGTTATAGCCTTTGTCGGCCCGGATTCTGCACTGGGACACGGTCTGACGGCAGGTGGCCGTCTGTTTGTTGGCGACCGGGCGCATCCGTTGTGGTCGTTTGCAGCTGGTGTCGCCCTCGTGCTGGGATTCATCACCGCCATCGGCCTGTTCGTTGGTGTGCGCGCTCGCAAGGTGCTTGAGGAATGGATCGACGGATTGCTGGCCGTGTGCCGCTGTTCGGCAATATTTACCGGCCGGTTGCGCAACTGGTGCGGTCAATGGGGGGCAGCCGTGCCGAAGAAATGCAGGCGATGGCGGTGTGCCGGATCGAGTTCGGCGGCGGTGTTGAAACCATCGCCTTTCTGGCCTCGGCGGAAACCTTTGATATTGGCGGCGGCCCGGCGCGATTGGTGCTGATTCCTACGGCACCGGTACCGATTGGCGGGGCCTTGCTGCTGGTGGCAGCATCCAAGGTGCACGTCATTCCCGATATGAAGTTTGATGATCTCGCCAAACTGTATCTTACCATGGGCATGACGCCGCCGGATCAGCTACGGATGCCGGTTGGCGTGCCGGTAAACTGAGAGTCGATGCCGGGGCTTGCCCTTTCGGCTGACGACCGCTAATGGCGGCCCCTGTTCACGAGCGTGGGCGCGTAGCTCAGTGGTAGAGCACTGTGTTGACATCGCAGTGGTCGCAAGTTCAATCCTTGCCGCGCCCACCATTCCCGGAAATTTCCCGCACGGCGTTTGATGTCAGAAGGCCAGTTCGGCGAACGCGAACGGGCCGTGATATCGGTAATCGGCGCGCAGTCCGTAATCAGGCTCGGTGATCCGCAGCTTGTAATCAACATAGCGATAACCGGCACCCACGCCGATGTTGCGTTGCAGCCGCGCTGCCACGGATGCCTGGGCGTCGATCAGCGAACCCTTATAGGCACCCAGCTTCAACGCGAAGGCATCAATACGGGCGTTGAGGTTGATCACCTTCCCCAGATTGTAACTGCCATACAGCGTGACATTGGGGAATGGGGCGGTATGCGAGCGCGCCTGAGACAGGATGATCCCATCCACATCGGCAACGAAACTGTATTTCAGGTGCGCGAGGTGAACGCCCAGTGCGCCGCCAAATTCGGCCCTTTCTGTTTTCACAGGCGACCAGCCAACCGCAATGCGCCAGATCTGCGTCTTCAGCCTGGCGGCCATTTCGGCATCGACGGGGAAGCTGGTGTCTCCTATCTGAATCTTCTCGTTGATGGCGGCGCCGCCGGTGCGGCTCAGACTGAAATAATCGCCTTCTACCCGCAGACGTTCGCCCAGCCGGATTCCGCCTTCGATTTTGGGGACGGTCGTGCGCTTGTCGAAATCCAGATCCTGTTCAAAATCAATTTCAGTTCCCGGAATGCCAAGCGACGGACTGTCTACCTTCAGGCGGGAATCGACGGAATTGAAAAAGGCACCACCGCGCAGCCAGATCGTATCTTCCGGCCGCTCGGCGGCTGCTGGCGCTGTCAGAACTGCTGCAAGCACTGCGGCTGATCCAAACCCCCTGAAAAGCATCTGCCCGGTCTCCTTCATGGATATCTGTGATGATATTTTATTATTTCGGCGTATCGTCTGGCGTATTGTCCGGCGTGGCGTCGGAACTGTCAGATGAACTGCTG
>JBDHSO010000316.1:0-2729 GCA_039808125.1 Rhodobacter sp.
CCCTGTTCCGCTCGACCGATTTCGGCGACGATGTGGACCGGCCGATCAAGAAGTCGGACGGGTCCTGGACCTATTTCGCCCCCGACATTGCGTACCACTACAACAAGGTGAAGCGCGGCTTCGACCAGTTGATCGACATTTTCGGCGCCGATCATGGCGGCTATGTCAAGCGGATGAAGGCCGCCGTCGCCGCCCTGTCGCAGGGCCGGGTGCCGCTCGACATCAAGTTGATCCAACTAGTGAAGCTCTACAAGGGCGGCCAGCCCTTCAAGATGTCGAAACGCGCCGGCACTTTCGTCACGCTCCGCGACGTGGTGGAGGAGGTGGGGCCGGACGTGACCCGCTTCATCATGCTGACGCGCAAGAACGACGTGGCGCTGGATTTCGACTTCGACAAGGTGCTGGAGCAGTCGAAGGACAATCCGGTCTTCTATGTGCAATATGCCAATGCCCGGATCAATTCGGTGCTGCGAAAGGCGCGAGAGGCGGGAATTGCGGTCGACGATACCACGCTGCTGGCCGCTGATCATTCCACCCTGTCGCATCCCGCGGAACTGGCGCTGCTGAAGAAGGTGGCGGAATGGCCGCGTCTGGTGGAAATCGCCGCGCGCAACAACGAACCGCACCGGGTGGCCTTCTACCTCTACGAACTCGCGTCGGATTTCCACGGCTTCTGGAACCGCGGCAACGACGAGTCCTCCCTGCGCTTCGTGCAGGACGATATCGCGCTATCGCAGGCGAAAATCGCCCTTGCCCGGGCCGTGGGCGTTGTCATTTGTGGCGGTCTTGCTATCTTGGGCGTGACGCCGGTTGAGGAAATGCGCTGATAAACAAGGCGCGGGGGCCGGTGTGTCGCGGATCTGTCGGGTCGGCGACGGCAATGAGGGCGGGGTAAACCCATCGGCAGAGGCGGGCATGGCGCAGGCTGACGATAGCGATTACGGTGCATATCCCGCGGCCCATGCCGGCCGGGGGCAAAGGCTAGTGACGCTGGCCGGCGCCGTCGGCTCGGTCGCGCTCGTTGCCGGGCTGGGCTGGTGGGGTTACGATCTTGCGGTGCGCGATGCGCGGGGCGTTCCGGTGGTCCGGGCGCTTGAAGGTGCGATGCGCGTGGCGCCGACGGATCCGGGCGGCGAGGTGGCCGATTATCAGGGCCTCGCCGTCAACGACGTTGCCGCCGACGGTGCGGCCGCGCCGCCGGCGGACCGGCTGGTGCTGGCGCCGCCGCCGGTCGAACTTTCGCTTGAGGACGGGCCGGGGCTCGAGGGGGTGACGCCGCCCGCCGCCGCGGAGGAAAGCGCGCGGCTCGATGCCCCGGTCGATACCGTGCCGGTGATCGCCGGCGGGCAGGATGCCGCCGTCGAGGCCGCGCTGGCCGAGGCGCTGGGGCTGGATGAGGCCGTGCCCGAAAACGTGGTCGAGACCGCCGCGCTCGATGCGCAGGGCCTGCCGCCGCCCGAAGGGGCGATCACCCGTTCGCCCCGTCCGATGCCGCGCCCCGAAACCCGGCCCGCCGCACCGGCAGGGGCAGGGGCGGCGGCGGCCACCCCGGCCAGGCCGGAGGTCGTCGATTCCGCGACGCTGCCGCCGGGCACGCGGCTGGTGCAGTTCGGTGCCTTCGACAGCGCAGAAGAGGCCGAGGCGCAGTGGATGAAGCTGGCCGGCCGGTTCGGCGCGCTGATGGAGGGCAAGAAGATGGTGATCGAGCCCGCCGAAAGCGGTGGCCGCACCTTCTGGCGCCTACGCGCCGTGGGTTTCGAGGATGAAAGCGATTCCCGCCGGTTCTGCGCGGTCTTCGAGGCCGAGAATATCAAATGCATCCCGGTGGCCCAGCGATGACGGTCGGCCGGACCGCGGCGATCTTCGGCACCGCCGGGCCGGATCTGCTGCCGGCAGAGCGCGATTTCTTCCGCGAGGCCGATCCATTCGGCTTCATCCTCTTTGCCCGCAATGTCGAGGATCCGGCGCGGCTTCGCCGCCTGACCGCCGATCTGCGCGAGGCCGTCGGCCGCGACGCGCCGGTGCTGGTCGATCAGGAGGGCGGGCGGGTGCAGCGGCTGCGCGCGCCGCACTGGCGCGAATGGGCGCCGCCCTTCGATACGGTGGCGGCCGCGGCAAGCCTTGAGCAGGCCGAGACGGTCATGGCCCTGCGCGCGGCCCTGATCGCCGCCGAACTGCGCGCCGTGGGCATTGATGCCGATTGCGCGCCGGTGGCCGATGTGGCGCGCGAGGGCACGCATCCCTTCCTGAAGAACCGCTGCTATTCCACCGATCCCGCGGTTGTGGCCGCCATCGGCCGCGCGATGGCCGATGCCTTCCTGGCCGGCGGCGTCCTGCCGGTGGTCAAGCACATGCCGGGCCATGGCCGGTCCGTTCTGGACACCCATCACCAGTTGCCGGTGGTGACGGCGGGCCGCGATGCGTTGATGGCCACGGATTTCGCCCCGTTCCGCGCGCTTTCCGACCTGCCGATGGCGATGACGGCGCATGTCGTCTTTCGCGCCATCGACGACCGCCCGGCGACGCAAAGCCCGGTGGTGATCCGGCTGATCCGCGAGGAGATCGGCTTCGGCGGCCTCCTGATGACCGACGATCTGAACATGGAGGCGCTTTCGGGCACGCTGGCCAGCCGGACCGCGGCGGCAATCGCGGCCGGTTGCGACATGGCGCTGCATTGCAAGGGGGAGCTGGCGCAGATGCAGGAGGTGGCCGCCGCCGCCGGGGCGCCG
>JBDHSO010000317.1:0-2719 GCA_039808125.1 Rhodobacter sp.
CCAGACTCATGCCACCGAACGCCGGCCCGAAATCAATGAAGTTGCTGGGGGCATTTTCATTGGTCACGTTGCGAACCCAGGCCGTGATCTTGCCCTCTACGCCACCGATCGGAACCTTGGTGAGGTTGGCGGATACGTTGACGATCGTACGCCCGCGCGAACGGGTGGTTTCGGCACCCTGATCGGAGGGGTTGTGCGCGTGCAGCGCATAGGGGAAGGTATAATAATTCGACACCATGCCGACATCGGCCAGCAGGTTGAACTGTCCCCAGTCGCCGCGCGCCACCCGCCAGTCAACACCTGTCGAGAACGAGTATTTCGGCGTGTGCGGGAAGGCACGATTATCAGACACATCGACGCCGGCGTCCATGAAGCTGTTATACTTGGCGTGGAGATAAGCGAAGGCGGCGTTGACCGTCAGCCAGCTGGTGGGCCGCATGATCGACTCGACTTCAAGGCCATACATGGTCGCTTCGGCGGCATTCAGTACCCGCGACGAGGCCGCGCCCTTGGCGTTGAACACCGAGAGCTGGATATCGTGGTGGCGGTCGTAGAAGGCAGCGACGTTCAGGATCATATCGCCATTGCCCAGCACGCTTTTCAAGCCCACTTCGTAACTGTCGACCTTTTCCGGGCGATAGGGGGTGCACAGTTCCGGGGCACCCGACGGGCATTCCGGTGTTGGCGCGACGAAATCATTGGTTTCGCCGTTGAACCCGCCGGATTTGAAGCCCTTGGCGTAGCGCGCATAGACATTGAGATCCGGGTTGATCTGGTAGGCAACGGTGGCCGCCGGGCTGAAGTTGGTGAATTTGGCGTCTGGCACGTCGCCGAACTTGATGTCGGCAACGGTCAGCGGCAGGTACGCCGGCGGCACGCTCGGGTCAGAGAGAATCTGCAGGAAGCGGCTGATGCTCTTGGTTTCTTCGGTATAGCGGCCGCCAAGTGTGAGTTTCAGTGCTTCGGTGATGTTGAAATCCGCCTGGGCATAAATGGCCCACGCCTTGGTTTTTGAATCATAGTCCGATTGGTAACGGCTGCCATAAGGCCCGAAGACACCGAAGAACTGTTGCGGCCCCAGGGTGCCGGCGTGTTCGCGGTAATAGAAGGCGCCCATCACATAATGCAGCCGATCATCAACGGCGGCGCCAGTCAGTTGCAGCTCCTGGCTGAAACTGTCCATGTCGGTGAGGCGCTGGGTCTGCGCGAGATCGACCGGCGAACCATCGAGTTCGAGGATGTCGTCATAGCGCAGATCGCGGTAGGCGGTGATCGACTTGAGCTCTGCGGGCCCGAGATCGAAAGTGGCGGTCAGCGCATGGCCGTAAACGCGCGAGTATTCCTTGATCGGTGCGTTGATGCTGAGCGTCGATTGCCGGTCGCGGTTGGCGAACAGGAACAGCGGAATGCCGCTGTAGCCGGGGCTGTTCGGGTCGAAGATGTCGCGCGGGTCGCCGTTCTGGCTCACCTGCAGCAGCTGGCTGGGGGCCGGCATCTGGTCGTTGACGCTGTAGTCGAACATGTAATCGAAGGTGAGGCGATCGCTCGGTTCGAAGCGGACCTGAACCATCGCGCTTTTGCTATCGAGCGAGGAAGCGTCTTTGGCGTGTGCCGGGCTGGACCACGGGGCAGCAGCCGGATAAGGATTGTCGACGATCTTTACAAAGCCGTCACGCTTGCTGATCTGCCCCGCCAGCTTGACCGAGAACGGGCCGATGGCCGGCAGATCGAGCACGCCGCGGACCCGCCAGGCATTATAATTGCCATAGCCGAATTCAAATTTGCCACCCAGTTCGCCGGTTGGCTTGGCGGTGATCAGGTTGACGGCGCCGGCCAGGCTGTTGCGCCCATACAGGGTGCCTTGCGGACCGCGCAGGATTTCTATCCGCTCAAGGTCGGCGACATCGAAAATGGCGCCCTGGCCTTTGGCGATATAAACGCCGTCGAGGTAGAGGCCGACGGCGGGTTCCCAGGTGACGGCAGGGTTGATGGTGACAGAGCCGCGGATGGCGATCTGCGAAATACTGCCGCTGCCGGGCGCGCGTTCAAACTTGACGTTTGGCGCGACGACCCCAAGATCGTCAATCGAGGTGATGTCGCGCGATTCGAGGTAATCGCTGCTGATGGCCGAGATGGCGATCGGCACTTCCTGCAGGTTTTCCGCCCGCTTCTGCGCGGTCACAACGATGAAATTCGCATCGTTGTCACTTCTGGTCTCTGCAGTGCTTTGTGCCTGCGCCGTGCCAACACACATCCCGGCGGCCAGCGCACCAGCCGCCACGTTCCGTAACAGTTTGCAACCCATCCCTGAACTACTCCCGATTCATATTTGTTATGCGTGGCGATTACGCAAATTGCTGGCATTATGCAAACATAATTTGTCTTTGCGGAACGACGCTGGCAATAGAACGCCGGATTAATGGTTCGGGAGGATATTTTATGGCCGGGATAACTTTGGAAGCGCGCATCGACCGGCTGGAGGCGCTCGACGCCATCCGTCAATTGCCGGCCAAATATGCGCTTGCCCTCGATATGCGCGATATGGACGCCATGGTTTCCTTGTTTCCCGCCGATGTCCGGGTGGGCCGCGATTCAAGCGGACGCGAGGCGCTGCGCAGCTATATGGATCGCACCTTGCGGTCACCCTTTACCGGCACCTCGCACCATATCGGCGGCCACATCATCGAGTTCGACGATGCCGACCATGCCCATGGTGTGG
>JBDHSO010000318.1:0-2714 GCA_039808125.1 Rhodobacter sp.
GGGGCGGTCGCCGTGACGCTCGCGGAAGGCCTCGGCCTCTGCGCTGTCGGGGCGGCTTTGCGCCAGAGCGTCTGTCTCGGCCCCCGCAATCATCGCGGCGTCATAGGGCACCCCCAGCCGGGCCAGCGTCGCCAGGGCACCGGACAGGTCGGAAGTGTCGAGGGGCCGCATCAGCCAGGGATAGGCCGGCATGATCGAGGCCGGGACCACCAAGCGCGGGTCGGTCAGATGCGCGACATGCCAGGCGTCGGAGTATTTCTCGCCCAGCCGCGCCAAGTCCGGCCCCGTGCGCTTGGACCCCCAGAGCATTGGGTGATCGTAGGCGCTTTCCGAGGCCAGCGAATAGGGGCCGTAGCGGTCGATCTCGTCCGCCAGGCTGCGGACCATCTGGCTGTGACAGGCATAGCAACCCTCGCGCATGTAGATCTCGCGGCCGGCCAGCTCCAGGGGCGTCAGGGGCCGCAGGTCGGCCGGGATCTCCACCGTCTCGTCGATGGTGAAAAGCGGCGCGATTTCCACCAGCCCCCCGATGGACGCCGCGACGATGATCGCGCCGACCAGCCCCATCGACAGCTTTTCCAGGTTGTAATGCAGGCGCAGGACCATCGGGCTACTCCGCCGGTTGCACCGCCAGCGGGCGGTCATGGGCCAGATCGCGCGTGCGGGACTCGCGCAGCGTGGCGCGGCAGTTCAGCGCACAAAGCACCGCGCCCCCCAGGAACATCGCCCCGCCGAGGGTCCGCAGCAGGTAATAGGGCGCCATCGCCTGCACCGATTGCAGGAAGCTGTAGGAGAGCGCCCCGTTCGCATCATAGGCCCGCCACATCAGCCCCTGCGTGATGCCCGCGTTCCACATCGCGACGACGTAGACGAGGGTGCCCACGACGGCGAGCCAGAAGTGCCACTCGACCGCTTTCGGCCAAGCCATCGCCTCGCGCCCCGCAAGCTGGGGGACGATGGAGTAGATAGCGCCGAAGATGATCATCGCCACCCAGCCGAGGGTGCCGGAATGGACGTGGCCCACGGTCCAGTCCGTGTAATGCGACAGCGAGTTCACCGGGCGGATGGCAAGGAACGACCCCTCGAAGGTCGACAGGCCGTAGAACACGGCTGCTACAAACATGAAGCGCAGGGTCGCGTCGTCGCGCACCTTGCCCCAGGCGCCGTTCAGCGTCGCGATGGCATTGCCGGCCGAGGCCCAGCTTGGCACCAGCAGCATGACCGAGAAGGTCATCCCCAGCGTCTGCACCCAGTAGGGCAGGGCGGTGTAGTGCAGGTGGTGCGAGCCGACCCAGATGTAGAAGAACACGATCCCCCAGAAGGACAGGATCGACAGCCGATAGGACCAGATCGGCCGGCCCGACCGGACGGGCAGGAAGTAGTACATCATCCCCAGGAAGCCCGCGGTCAGGAAGAAGGCCACGGCGTTGTGGCCGTACCACCACTGGATCATCGCATCCTGCACGCCCGACCAGACGGTATAGCTTTTCGCCCCCGCCCAGCTGACTGGCAGGGCGATGTTGTTGACGATGTGCAGCATCGCCACGACCAGGATGAAGGCCATGTAATACCAGTTCGCGACGTAGATATGCGGCTCGGCCCGCCGGGCGAGGGTTCGGAGGTAGAGGGTGAAATAGATCACCCAGACCACGACCAGCCAGAGGTCGGCATACCATTCCGCCTCGGCATACTCTTTCGACTGGGTCGCGCCCATCAGGTAGCCGGTGACCGCCCAGGCGCAGAACAGGTTGTAGCCGATCAGCACGACCCAGGGCGACAACGCATCGGCCAGACGCGCGCGCGAGGTGCGCTGCAGGACCCAGAACGAGGTCGCGATCAGTGCATTGCCGCCGAAGCCGAAGATGATGCCGCTGGTGTGGACCGGGCGCAGGCGGCCGAAGCTGGTCGCAGGCCAGGGCGGTGTCGCCTCCGGCCAATAGAGCAATGCCGCGACCCAGACGCCCGCAACCATGCCGATCATCGCCCAGGTCAGCGTCATCCAGATGCCGAAACGGGTCGGGCCATCGTCGTAGCGGCTGGCCCGGTCAATGCCAGCGGGTGCCACATCGTAAAGCGCCCCGCCCAGCCGGAATACCAGCCCCAGGCCAAGCGCCAGCGCCATGGCCCCGTGCACCGCCATGACACCATGCCGCGCCGCTGCAGCCATGACCAGACCCCCTAGCGCCAGTGTGACGGCAAGGCCAATGCCGATCTGCCGTTCCGCCGTGGTGAGTGAGGCTTGCATGGTCAGACAAACTCCTCTTCCAGCCGCAGGTCCGGGCGCAGTGCAATGTCTGCCAGCGTCGAGCGGTCGAGATCGGCCAGGAAAGCCGCCTCGGCCGCGCGCAACCGCGCCTTCAGGCGGCAGCGGCCGTCGATGGTGCAATCTCCGCCACC
Organism: Rhodobacter sp.; assembly: GCA_039808125.1. GTDB lineage: Bacteria > Pseudomonadota > Alphaproteobacteria > Rhodobacterales > Rhodobacteraceae > Pseudogemmobacter. Next base: position 2,398 of record JBDHSO010000318.1, read on the forward strand.
GGCCGCGAAGCATTCGACAAGCGGCTGCCCTTCCTCGAGCAGGCGGATGATGGAACCCAGCCGGATCTCGCCAGCAGGGCGGGAAAGCATCGCCCCGCCGCCGCCGCCGCGCCGGGTGGTGACATAGCCGGCTTGGGCCAGTTTCTGGATGATCTTCGTCAGGTGGTGCCGCGACAACCCAAAGTCCTCCGCCAGCTCAGCGGTCGAGAATCCCCGGTCCGGCGCCCCCGCCATGCGCATCAGCATCCGCAATCCGTAATCTGTGAACGAGGTAAGGCGCATGATCGATCCTGAATCAGTATTTACAATACCAATTA
>JBDHSO010000319.1:0-2708 GCA_039808125.1 Rhodobacter sp.
GATTTCGGCGACCAGACCCCGGCCGTCATCGCCCGCGCGCGCCAAGCGGCGTCCATCGTGGCCGAAAAGGCCGGGCTTTCCGCCGAGGGGCTGGAGGCGGTGAGCCATCTTCTTTCCGACGAGGCCGGCGATGCCGGCGTGATCCGGCTGTTCAATGCCATCGGTGAGTTGGCGGGCGAAGACAGCCTGGTCGGGCGCGGCATGGGCGCACCGCTGGGCCAGACCCCGGCCGACGCCCGCGCCGAACTCCAGAAGATGATGGCGCCGGGCGGCGACTGGTACGAGGCCAGCTCCACCGGCAATCTCGCGAAGCTGAAGGAGCTGAAGCCGCGCTTCGACCAACTCTCGAAACTGGCGGCGCGGTGATGGCGATCGACGAATTGCAGCTCGTGGCGCAGGCGCGCGCCACGATGCTGATGCGGGGCTATGATCCTTTGCGCATCGAGATCGGCCCCGCCTTCCATCGCGGCCTCGGCGCGGCCGTCAGCGAGGGCGGCGTGTTGCTGGATATGCCGGTGACGATCCGCAGCGATATGGAGGGATTTCGCGTCGTCGCCTCAGATAGCACTTGACATGACATCCCGCGATCATTGCTGGCGGGATGTTCGCGCCCTGCCCGCTTGACATTTTATTCCGTTCGGGATTCTGATTTCGGGTGACGGGCACCCCGGCCAGCCGGGTCCAGACGACAGCGGGAAAGACTGCCGTCGACGGGAGCGTATCCCCAGGATGGGTCCGCATAGATCGGGCACCCCGGCCGAAAACTCACACATCATCGTCAGTTTTCCCAGGAGGGACCCATGTCCTATTCCCAGCGGGTGGAGCAGCTCCACCGTTATCAATACGCCGCCAATGTCGAGATGGTGGCGCAGCAACTGAAGAACCCCCTGCTCCCGGCCGTGACCATCGTGCCCGCTACCGGCGAGGCGCAATCGGTTTCCGAGCTGGTGGCCCAGCTCGACTACACGCGCGGCGAGGCGCGCACCCGGCGCAACGTCGAAAACCCGGTTTCCGCATCGCGGCGCTGGGTGACCTACGACGTGACCAACGAGGTGAAGAGCGGTCAGTATCTCGACCGGGAAGACAAGTTCAAGATGGCGTCCGACCCCACCTCGACCGTGGTGCGCGCGCATACCGGCGCCGTGACGCGGGGCTATATGGACAACCTGCTCGGCTGCGAGAAGGACGGCTCCGGAAGCTTTGCCATCACGCGCGGCGGGATTTACGGCATCGCCCGGGAGGGCAAGACGCCCGGCGTCGGCACGCCGCTGCCCCTGAGCCAGTATCTGACCGAGGACGCCAACGGCCTCAATCTCGAGAAGCTCATCGAGGCTGTCGAGATGCTGCATCTGGCGGATTTCGGCATCGACGCCGACCTTGACCCGCTCTACGCGCTGATCAGCCCGAAACAGAAGTCGGACCTGCTGCGCATCGCCGCCGCCCCGACCGCCGGCAATATCAACGCCTTCGACGTGCGGCAGCTCGAAAGCGGCAAGCCGACGCCGCTGATGGGCGTGAACTGGATCATGACCAACCGAGTGCCGAAGAACGCCAATGGCAAGCGCCTGGTCGCGGTCTGGTCGAAGGCGAACATCGTCGGCGGCGAATACGAGGCGATCAACGGCGATATGTGGAACGACACCAGCGCCGACAATCTGCCCTATGCCCGCGTGCGCGCCAACGTCGATGCGGTGCGCGCCCAGGACAAGGGCGTCGTCGTCATCCCCTGCACCGAAAACTGACCCTCGCCGCCCGGCCCCGCCGGGCGGTCTCATCGGTTATCCCCATAGGAGGCCCAAATGGCCGTCGTCAAAGTCAAGTCCGACCTCACCGTGGGCGAGCCCGATCCGGCTCGTCATCGCGGCCGCCCGATCGTCGCTGCGCTCGCCGTCGCCAATGCGGCGACCGACAGCATCGGCTCGAAATATCACCTGATCGACCTGCCGTCCTGCGCGATCCTCGACGCCCGCACCGCCTTCCAGGTGCAGAACTGGGGCTTCGCGGATATTCGCATCGGCACCGAGAGCGACAATGACGCCCTCGTGTCGGTGCTGAAATCCGCCGGCAACGTGGTTTCGCCGGTTGTGCAGTTCGATGCGAAGCACGGCAAGCCGCTCTGGCAGGTGCTGGGCCTCGCGGCCGATCCCGGCGGCATGATCGGGATCTATGCCCATGCGATCGCCGCCGCCACCGGCGCCGGCACCATGCTGGCGGAAATCCACTACCGCTTCCGCTGACCGTCCCGCGCGGCCGCCGCCAACGCGGCGGCCCACGATCACATGATTTCAGGAGGTCACATGGCCAGCACACTCGCCAATTCCGGCATCGCGGCGCAGGCGTTCCGCCACCTGGAGCGCAGGCCACCCGCGTCCTTCGAGGACGGGACCGAAGAGGCGGCGGCGGCGAACGAACAATACCCGCTGGCACTCGGCCATTGTCTCGCCCGAGCCGATTGGTCATTCGCCAGCGCCCGCGCAGCGCTGTCCGCCAGGCAGGACCCGTTTCCCGATCCGGTCCTGCCATGGCTGTACACCTTGCCTCCCGACTGCGTGAAGGTGCGCGAGGTCGGACAAGAGGGTACGCGCTGGCGGGTCGATCGGGAGGGGCTGCGGGCCGACGCCCCGGCTCCGCTGCCCCTCAGATACACCGCGCGCATCGAAAACGAGACGCGGCTGCCGGACCTGTTCCGCACGGCGGTATCATTGCGG
>JBDHSO010000320.1:0-2699 GCA_039808125.1 Rhodobacter sp.
GGACCTGTTCAATTTCCATTGCCAACCTCGGTCAGCGTGGCGCGCAGCGCGCGGTCCATGGCGTCGAAGGCTTGGGGGTCGATATCCGGCCGTTCAGTTCGCAGGCGGGCGGGACCGGCCAGGATGCGGGCGCGAAGCTGGCGCAGCGCATCCGCCCAGGTGCGCTCGACTTCGGATGCCTCCACCAGATCGCCCCGCAGCCTTGCATTCTTGAGCGCCTGCGCGTCCGCCTGTTCCCTGGCAAGCCGCGCCCGTTCGCTTGTGAGGGTCGCAGCCTGATCACCGGTGCCCCAACCCGCTGCCATGCTGCGAAGGTGCTGGACATAGGCGCGTGTCGTCGCGGTCAGGTCGTAGGTGTCATGCGCCAGATGAACGGCAATCCCGCGTTTCTTCAGATCGGACAGGGCGGCGGGCGAGATGTCGAAAAGTGAGCACAGGTCCTTGCCGCCGACCGTGTGCAGCGGTTCGCTTCCCAATGTCAGTTCCGACAAAATTTTCATGTTTTAACCCCTTAGCAACTCTTGCACCGGCTGACCCCTCGGGGTCTCCTGACCCGCAGCGCGGCTATCGGGGGAAGGACCCAAAGCGGCAGCAAGGCGACGAAGCTGATGCTCGATCTCGCTTTTCTCGATGTGGAAACGCTCGGGGTCGCGATGGTCCGGGCGTAGACGCCGCACCCGGTCGGCCAGATCGCCAATCCTCTGCCATGTGTCGTTTCGTGTGATCGCGTTCATGTCTCTCTATCCTGTCCTGTCCTGCTCAATGGTGAGGTTCGGAGCGAAGGGCATAGGGAGACCAGCCCGTGCGTTTGGCACAGGTTGGTCCCTAGCCCTCTGCGTGAAGATCTGCTCAACGGAGCCGGTCCATCGCTTCTGGGCGCCCGAGGTCCTGATGACCCCGCCTCGAGCTTGCTCGCTACTTGCGACACCGGGTCTGGTGCCGATCCCCCGCTTCGAGCTTTCGGGCTGCGGTTGGCCTATGGGATGCCCCGTGGCAGGCCGTTGCTGTGTCGAGCGCCACCGTCTGAACCGTCCAAACGACACAGTGTCAGAGGGTCAGGCCGCTTTGCCATCTTCCCTTTCGATCAGGTCCAATTCGGGTTCGGGCGCGGTGTCGAGGTCCGCAACCAACTTGCGCATGTGAAAGGCCTGCCTCTCGCTGGGATGCCAGTTCGGGCACTTGCCGTGCCGGGCGATGGACCGGGCAAAGCTCTTGATCCATTCATCATTGCCCGCCATCGCGCGGCGCAGCACCCTAGGCCACCAGTGGATCATAATTTCGTCCAACTCGCGGTCGGTCATGCTGGGACCTCCACCATGCCGATGTGGCTGTAGAAAGCGGCCTGATCCTTTGGGGCCATCGCTTCGAAACAGGCCAACGCATATGCTTTCAACTCGGCGCGCGAAGCCAGGGAGGCCCATGACCGCGCGCCCTCCATGGCGCCAAGGAAGGGCGGCATGGGGCCGCCTGCCGCGCCAACTGCCGTGGCCGCGATGTCTTCGACCGTTTCGGCGTCTAGCGTGGCAAGCAGGACAGCCGCCATGAAGGCGCGTTCATGCGCGGTCAGACGGGCGGCGGCGACCAGACCGAAGCCGTGCCAGGCGTTGGTGGTGCCTAAAAGCAGGCTATAGCCCAACAGGCGCGACATCTGCCTGTGCTGGGGTGCCATGACGCGGGCGACAAGGTTGCCCGATTTTCGATTGGACGCGCCGCCTGCATTGCCGTAGTAAGGCACCCTGAAGTTTGCAGCTTCGCATGCAGCCCCGGTCGCGCCCGCCAGCGCGCCGGGGTTTTCGCATGTGGCGGAAGGCAGGTCCGGCATCACACTAACCTCCGCACAGAAACCGCACAGATATGCGTGAACATCGCAAGAACACGAGCGTGCTCGGCAACGGCCAGTTCATGCGAATTCCGCAGCTTCTGGGGACGCACACAGTCTTGGTAAGGGAGAGGTCGAGAGTTCAATCCTCTCTCACAGCACCATAAATCCTCAGAAAATCAAATTGTTAGGTGAATTTGACGTGTCGCGCCTCGTTACCCCGCATTACCCCCGTCGACTCAGAAGGGCTTATCCCAGTCCGGGGCGATGTGGCAGCCATTGCCGCCATCAGCCTCGATCATGATGCCGTTGTGGCCGCCGCCCGCTTCCAGCACCGCATCAGCGATGGCCCAGCGAAGGTCCGGCGCCCAAAGTCCGGGGCGAACGGTCACGATGTAACAGGCCCCCGCATTTGAGTCACACCAGATCGACTCAAGGCGGCGCGCCATCAGTTCGGGCATCGCGTCGATGATCCGGCGCATCGTGTCGAGTTCGGCGAGCACGGCCCAGCGGCTCTCAATCTGGACACCCCGGTAGCGGAAGCCTGGGACCGGGGCTTTCGGCCCGGCGTCTGCGCGGTCGATGTCATACTGGCGCTGGATCAGCGCAGCCGCCTCGGGCGGCAGGTCGATGTATTCTACCATACTTGCTCTCCTTTTGGTCGTCGTGCCCCGCGAATGCTGCCGCAGGGCACGACGATTTCGACCGGCGGCGGTTACTTTTTCTTGATGGTCTCCACGACATGCGTGGACTTGCGCTGCGTGGCGACCTTGACCGTGGTGAAGCGGCCCGTCGAAGCGCTGCGGTGTTGATTTCCACTGAGAAGTGACCCGGGTTTTCCATCGAGAAGTGACCCGGGTTGATTATGGATTTCTGGTCA
>JBDHSO010000321.1:0-2681 GCA_039808125.1 Rhodobacter sp.
GCGCATCACCGCACCATGCGCAGCGTTGCGTTCCAGAATGCGCAACTGACGTTCAACGGGGTTCGTCACTGTATCTCCACTGGGCGGCATAGGCGACGAGCTGGCGCGTGCTGATCGCCGCGCCGAGGACGCCCATGACCCGGCGCACCACCGTGCCGGTGACGTCGGCCTGCCGCTCGATCCGCTTGAAACGGCTATTCGGATAATGGTGTTGAATCATGATCCGGTTTGAGCCAGCTCGTAATGTGGAGACGGCGGCACGGGATGCAGACCAGTATGTAGTTTTCTATGGTGTCTGCAATACGCCACACAGGCTCCCTGTGGGATATCTCCAGTTCATCGGTCGGGAACGACCCCTTGCAACACCAGCAAGCTCCCATCTCTTTCTGGCGCGCTTTCTCCGCCGCAGCCTTCTCAGCCTTTACGCGGCCAGGGCGTTTGCCGAACAAGGCTCGTGTCCTGATGGAATCGAAGCTGTAACCAGCCCCAAGGCGGTTGATCATCTTGATGACGCGGTTCCGGGCCTCGGTCCCGGCGTTGGTGAAGCGGCAGTGGTCGAAGTAGTTCAGGATCTCGCGCTCCCAGTTCTTCGTGGCCGTGAACACCGGCCCGAAGAGAGGCTTCAGGTGCGCGGGCACCGAGGCGCGCCAAGCGTCCAGCGCCGCCTTCGCGCCAGCCGAGGTCTTATGCTGCCATATGCTCATGAATGCTTCCTTGCACTCATAGGCCCCGCGAAGCTCGGGGGTGTTCTTCAGCCACCCGTCAAGATCCAGCTGCTCTTGGGGCGTCAGATTGAAGGGGCGAGTCAAGAACATCTTCTTGCCGCGCTTCAACTCGCGCCGGTCGCGATCCTTCAGCAAGTCTTGGAATCGGCGGCGCGCCGTGTCCATGGCGTCATTTGCGAGGCGCATGACATGCCACTTGTCCACGATCACAACCGCCTGCGGCATCGCGTGCTGGACGGCTGCGAGGTGGGGCTTCCACATGTCCATGGTCACAACCTCGACCTTCTCGCGGCCTCGGAGAGTGCAGAGGAATCTGTGAACTACGCCCTGTTCCCGGCTGGGCAGCAGTTCGATGGGCCAGCTGGTTTCGATATCGACGATGATGTCGCGCAACTCGTCCGCCAGCATCAGTTCGTCCATACCGAGGATGCGGGGGGCCTGCATTTGCTCGGCATGCTGTTGCATCAGCACTGCCGCATTCTCTTTGCCGATTTGGCGCACCACCTTCTCGTCGATGCCAACGTCTTCGGCGACATGGGTGTTCGGCTTAAGGAGCGCCTGGGCGGCGATGTAGTCCCGACACCGCACTGTCATGCGGCGGGCATCATCCATGTCCGGCAGGTCCTGCATGAAGGTTCCGCCGCAATCCCGACAATGAAACCGCGCGCGGTTGACCTCGATGAAGGTCTGCCGACCGTGAACCGGCGCATCGACATAGGTCTGCTTCTTGGTGCCGTGCTTGTAGATCTCCGACGATGCCGCACTTCGGGCAGTGGTCAGGCATCGCAGCAAAGCTGGCCGGGATGCGATAGGCACCTTCGGCGTCGATTTCATACTGGGTCACGGTCCAGCCCGGGAGGTAAAGCAGATTCGGCATAGAGCCGATGAAGCACGGTTCGGATTAGGATGTGGAGTCCCGAAGTCATCCGGTGCATTCCCCATCCGATGCCTGACAGAGCGCCCCCTCTGTCGCCAACGCCCAATCTCCCTGCCGCTCCATAAAGTCGCGCAGTTCGCGCTTACTGAATCGTATCGAAAAACGGCCGTTGTCCGCCGGGCGGCCCTTGCTGGTTTCCAGCGCCCCGATCCGTGCCTCGGCGGCTTCCCACCATGCGTGGCGCTCAGGGAAATCGCGGGCCAGCACGGCCTGGCTGCGTTCGGATTTCAGGAAGCAACCGTCGCAGTTGCCGAGCCAGCAATTGCCTCGGACATTCGGCAAGCGAAGATCGAAGGCCCGGAAACGCGTTTCTGGGCCATGGATCATTGTTCCCGAAAGGGTGGCAGTGTCCGTCTTGCGCTACGGCATCGAACGAAGGAGACTTTGACCATGTCCGAAACCGCCATCCTGTCCCCGAAGTTTCAGATCACGATCCCCGCAACGGTCCGGGCGGCCCCGGGGATGGAAGGCCGGTCAGGTCCTTGCTCTCATCCCGAAGGGGACCGGCATTCTGCCGATGCCGATGCCGATGCCGGAGCGAGACGAGCTTGCGGGCATTGCCAAGGCCGCGTCGGCGGGCGGTTACCGGGACCGGACGGATCGCATCTGATCTTCCGGTCCTGGTCGGTCACCGGATGCCATCTGCTCGTTGAGCTTGCGGACCATCACCGCCTCGATCTCGGGCAGGCATTCGGCAGCGATCAGCGGGTCAACCCCGAGCGCCCGCGCCATGGCGAGCGCCGCCGTCATGTCCCCGCCCATGACGGCACCACCGCCCATGCCGGTAGCGATGCGCAATTGCCCAGTCAGGCGCTGCGCCAGATCCCAGATCTGCCAGCCTTCGAGTGTCAGAGGCTGGTTCAGCCGCGCCGGGCAGTCCGGGCACGGGCCCGCGCAGGCTTCGCAGTATCGGTCGCCCCCGCCGAAGTGCCAGTCGGCAAGGGCGCAGAGGCGTTTTTTTCCGCGTCCAGCATCAGATGCGGTGCGAGGCAACGGGTCTGGAACGCCTCGAATACCGG
>JBDHSO010000322.1:0-2676 GCA_039808125.1 Rhodobacter sp.
CCGCCCGCGCGTGCCGCCCGCCGCGCCGCCTCGGGCGCACAGACCTCGTCCATCCCGCTCATCGCCCTGCCCTCTTCCTCGTGATCCAGATATCCCCGGGGGACCGCCCCGGTCACTCCCGCGCCGCACCCCGGGCCAGAAGCGCATCCGCCTCCGCCCCCGGCATCGCCGCCAGCAGGGGCGCAAACGACCCCTCGCCCAGCATCGCCGCCGTACACTCCCGGATCGCCGCCAGGTCCGCCACACTCAGGCCCCGCAACGGCCCGGCCGCCAGCGCATTGACCGGCGCCTTCACCGCGGCCAGCACGGCGGCCAGTTCCGCCCGCCCCGGCGGCACCGGCAGATACAGCAAATCCGCACCCGCCGCCTCGAAGGCCCGCAGCCGCCGGATCCCCTCGGCCAGATCATAGGCGCCATTCATCACCCCGTCCGCCCGGGCGCAGAACACGAAGGGCCGGCCCAGCCCGCGCGCCGCCGCCACCCCGGCCCGGATCCTTTCCACCGCCAGATCGAAGCCATAGGCCGGATGCCCCGCCACCATCTCGGTATCCTCGACCGAGATCCCCGAAAGCCCGGCCTCCGCCGCCAGCCGCACCGTCTCGGCAACCACCTCGGGCGCATCGCCGAAACCGTTCTCGAAATCGCCCGACACCGGCAGCCCGGTCGCCGCGACCAGATCGGCCGCATGGGCCAGCGCCTCGTCGCGCGTCACCCCGCCCATATCCGGCCGGCCGAGCGTAAAGGCATGCGCGGCTGATGAGGTCGCCAGCGCCTTCGCCCCCAAAGCCGCCATCATCCGCGCCGAGCCGCGGTCCCAGGGGTTCGGAATGACGAAACACCCCGCCTGATGCAAATCCCAGAACGCCTGATGCCGATCCATCCCCGCCGCCCCGATTTCATCTGTCCATAAATATCCCGGGGGTGCGGGGGCTGGCCCCCGCTCCGCCGCCGGTCACATCCGCACCCGCGCGGATTTCGGATCGTACATCGGCGACAGGCTCGCCACCGCCCGGTGCCTCACCCCCGCAACCTCGATCTCGTAGGCCGAGGCCAGCAGCTCCTCCGCCGTCTCGCCGGCGCTCGGGACATAGCCCATGGCCACCGCCCCCCCGAGCGCGTGGCCGTAGTTCGCGCTCGTCACCGGGCCGACGATCCGGCCGTCGCGCAGCACCGCCTCGTTGTGAAACAGCATCGGCGCGGGATCCTCCAGCCGGAACTGGACCAGGCGGCGCGTCCCGCCGGCCTCGCGGCGGCGCAGCACCGCCTCTCGGCCAAGGAAGTCGGGCTTGCCGGTCTTCACCGCAAAGCCGAGGCCCGCCTCCAGCACATGATCCTCGTCGGTGATGTCATGGCCCCAATGGCGATAGGCCTTCTCGATCCGGCAGGAATCCAGCGCATGCAAGCCGCAAAGCTTCAGCCCCAGCGCCGCACCGGCCTCCTCGAGAACCTCGAAGACATGCGCCGCCTGATCGGCCGACGGATAGATTTCCCAGCCGAGTTCGCCGACATAGGTCACGCGGTGCGCCCGGGCGAGGCCATAGCCGATCTCGATCTCGCGCATCATGCCGAAGGGATGCGCCTCGTTCGAGAAATCGGCCGGGCTGACCGCCTGCATCAGATCGCGCGCCTTCGGCCCCATGACGCAGAGCACGGCCTCGGCCGCGGTCACATCGGTGATGACGGCGAAAGCCTCGCCCAGATGCGCCTGAAGCCAGGCGAGGTTGCGTTGCAGCGTCGCCCCCGGTACCACCAGAAGGAAGGCGGTGGGCGACAGTCGCGTCACCGTCAGGTCCGCCTCGATGCCACCGCGGTCGTTCAGCATCATCGTATAGACGATGCGGCCGGGTTCGACATCGATCTCGGCCGAGCAGACGCGGTTCAGGAAGGCCATCGCATCGCGGCCCTCGACCCGGATCTTGCCGAAGGAGGACATGTCGAACAGCCCCACGCCCTCGCGCACCGCCATATGCTCGGCCTTCTGGTTCGCGAACCAGTTCTGCCGGTACCAGTCGTAGCGGTATTCCCGCTCCTGCCCCGGATCGGCGAACCAGTTGGCCCGCTCCCATCCCGCCACCTCGCCGAAGACGGCGCCGCGCGCCTTCAGATGTTCGTGCAGCGGCGTGCGCCGCACCCCGCGGCTGGTGACGGCCTGGCGATAGGGGAAATGGTCGGCATAGAGCAGGCCCAGCGTTTCCGAGACCCGCTCCTTCAGATAGCGGCGGTTCTTCTGGAACGGCTCCGCCCGGCGGATGTCGACATCCCAGAGGTCGAAGGGCGGCTCGCCGCCGGTGATCCATTCCGCCAGCGCCATCCCCGCCCCGCCGGAAGAGGCGATCCCGACCGAATTGTAGCCCGCCGCCACCCAGTAGCCCGCCAGCCCCGGCGCGGGGCCAAGGTAATAGCGGTCATCGGGGGTAAAGCTTTCCGGCCCGTTGAAGAACGTATGGATCCCAGCCCGCTCGAACAGCGGCATCCGGTTCGTCGCCATCTCCAGGATCGGGGCGAAATGGTCCCAGTCCTCGGGCAGGGTGTCGAATTCGAAATCCTCGCGGATGCCGTCCATCCCCCAGGGCTTCGCCTTGGGCTCGAAGGCGCCGATCATCATCTTGCCGGCATCCGACTTGTAATAGGCGCATTCGTCGGGCACCCGCAGCACCGGCAGATCGCCCATTCCGG
>JBDHSO010000323.1:0-2654 GCA_039808125.1 Rhodobacter sp.
GCCTGCTGGTTGGTGGTCAGATTGTAGAGATTGCACAAACCCGCTTCTCCGATTTTGCGGCCATCATACGCCAGAATGTCAACCGGCACCCAAACGGGACCCCGGATCGGCGCGCAAAAGGGACCCCGCTGGCGTGACGGTAGCTGGCCCGTGGCGGCGTAGCTTTTCGGGTTGCGCAGCCGTCGCGGGCCAGCGGCTCAGGCGCGGTTCTTGAAGCGCCAGCTCTCGTTGCCGGTCTCGACGATGTCGCAGTGGTGGGTAAGCCGGTCGAGAAGCGCCGAGGTCATCTTGGCATCGCCGAACACGCTCGGCCATTCGCCGAAGGCGAGGTTGGTCGAGACGATGACCGAGGTCTGCTCGTAGAGCCGGCTGATCAGATGGAAGAGCAGTTGGCCACCGGTCTGGGCGAAGGGCAGATAACCGAGCTCGTCGAGGATCAGGAAGTCGAGCCGGCACAGCAGATCCGCCATTCGCCCCTGCCGATCGGCGCGGGCCTCGGCGTCGAGCTTGTTGACGAGATCGACGACATTGAAGAACCGGCCCCGGGCGCCGCTGCGGACGCAGGCGCGCGCGATGCCGACGGCGAGATGGGTCTTCCCGGTGCCGGTGCCGCCGATCAGGACCAGGTTGCGCTGGTGCTGCAGGAAGCCGCCGCTGGCCAGTTCGCGCACCAGGGTCTCGTTGACCGGCGTGGAGGCGAAGTCGAACTCGTCGATCTCCTTGGCGAGCGGCAGGCGGGCGATCGTCATCTGGTATTTGATCGACCGCGCCTGCTTCTCGCTGATCTCGGCACTGAGAAGGTCGCCCACGATCCTCTGCGGCTCGTGCTGCCGCTTCACGGCAGTGGCCATGATCTCGTCATAGGCAGCCTTCATGCCATAGAGCTTGAGATGCCCCATCGCGTCGAGCACTTGCGATCTTTCCATGGTCCGGTCTCCTGAGGCTGTCATAACGGGCGCAGTCGGCGGCGGGCTCGTAGCGAAGCCGCAGCGCGTCCGGCGTGGCGATCGTCACGGGCGGGCCAGGTTCGCGACGCCGCGCCAGGATGTTGAGAATGACATCGGCGGAATGGACGCCCTCTCGGATCGCCTCCGCGCACGCCGCCTCCACCGCCGACAGGCCGTCGGTCAGCACCGCGCCGAGAATGTCCACCATCTGCCGGTCGCCGTTTGCCACGCCGCGCAGCTTGCGGCGAACCTCTTTCATGGCGGGTGGCAGCGACCAGTCCTTGAAGGGCGCGCCATTCCGCAAGGCGCCCGGCTTGCGGGCCAGCACCGGGATGTAGTGCCAGGGATCATAGACCGTCTTGTCCCGGCCGAAGGCGCGAGCATGGCGGCCGACCACCTGGCCGTCCTGCCAGAACTCCACCCGTCCGGCATAGGCGCGGATCTCCACCGGCCGCCCGGCAGCGCGGGCGCTGACCGAGTAGCGGTTGCAGTCGAACCGCACCAGGCAGGTCTTCGAGACCGACGCCGGCACCGCATGGAAGCCGTCGAAGGGTCCGGCATAGGGAACGAGGTTCGGGCGCTCGGCCTCGAACATCTCCCAGATCGTCCTGTCGCGCCGGTCGGGATGCGGATGTGCCCTGGCCCAGGCAATGCAGCGGTCGAGGAGCCAGGCGTTGAGTTCCTCGTAGCTCTTGAATCGCAGCCGCGGGGTGAAGAACCGCCGGCGCAGCACCCCGACCTGGTTCTCGACCTGTCCCTTCTCCCAGCCCGAGGCCGGCGTGCAGGCCACCGGCTCGACCAGATAGTGGCCGCACATCTGCTGGAACCGGCGATTGTAGGCGCGGTCGCGGCCCACGAAGATCGCGTCGACCGCCGTCTTCATGTTGTCGTAGATGCCACGCGCACAAGCGCCCTTGAAGAAGGCGAAGGCCCGGTCGTGGGCGTCGAAGACCATCTCCTGGGTCTCGCGTGGATAGGCGCGCACGAATGGCATCCGGCTGTAGCAAAGCCGGACATGCGCCACCTTCACTGTCGTCGTCACCCCGTCCAGCAGAACGATCTCATGGCTCCAGTCGAACTGATAGGCTTCTCCGGGCTCGAAGCTCAGGGGGATGAAGACCGCGGCGGTCGTCTCGCTCACCTCCCGGTTCCATGTCGCCGCGTAGCGCCGGACAGCGTCATATCCGCCTTCATAGCCAAGGCCGCGAAGCGCCTCGAAGATGCGGATCAGTGTCAGCCGCTCCCGCTTCGCGCGCCGCACATTCTCGGCCAGCATGCGATCCAGCTCACCCCGCCACGGACCAATCCTCGGCTGCGGCTGAACCCTGCGCTCATAGCTGAACTCGGTCTTGCCCGAACGGATCACCTTGCGCACCACCTTCCGCGAAACCTTCAGCTCGCGGCAAATCTGCTTGATCGACTTCTTCTGCTGAAAATGCGCCCGGCGGATCTTCGCGATCGTCTCCACAACCAGCATCCCAAACTCTGCCCCCGAATGACCTCGGAAGCATGATGGACCACCGCATCAGGGGGGGCCCGATTGGACGCCGATCACCCCAACACAGGGGTCCTTATTCCACGCCGATCCACAGCCAGAAGTTCCGGCAAGGCTTCCGATCACATCTTACGAGACTCAGATTGACTCCCGCTGCGCATCGGAACAAATAAGGAACATAACGACAGGATTTGCCCTTGAGAAGACCCGGA
>JBDHSO010000324.1:0-2583 GCA_039808125.1 Rhodobacter sp.
ACATCCTTTCCGATCCGGCGCAGGCGGCCGCCGCACTCGGCACAGGCGTCCGAGCCGGGCGTCAGCTCGACTTCCATCCTCGGGATATGATCCGGGTGAGCCATCGGGCGCCATCGGTTCAAGCCCGATGGCGAAGGCGGCGCTTGGGTTTGTCATTCTCCTCGATGTCCGGCAGCTTCATCCGTGCGGTCAGCGGGTCATCGCGGCGGCGGCGATCTCGCTGGTCTCGAGGGCCAGTTGCAGCTGTTCCGCCGTCTCGGACGAGGCCCCGAACCGGTGCGCCCGATGGCCTGCCAACTGGTGCCTGCCCTGCGCTTACGCTCCAGGCGTTCATCACTTCAATCCGTCCACTGGACGGATTGATCCTGCTATGCAGGACCGCTCTTCACTCTCGATCAGGATCGCCTGCGCCTTGACCTCGGCCAGGAGCCGCGCTGTGAAGCTGCGCAACTCCTCGGGATCTTCGGGCAAGGTCAGGGTCTGATCGAGCATGCGGGAAGTTTATCCCACTGTATTCCTTGTGGGAATCATTGATTGCAGGCCCAGCGGATTATCCCGCAGCCAGAGGCCGCCACGTCCGCCGCGGTGCCCGCCAGTCGATCCCCTCCAGCAGCATCGACAGCTGCGCGGGCGCCCTTGAAATCTCGCCATCTGGAAAGTAAGGTATCCGAGGCTGCCGACCGCCTTGGCTACATGCGACCTAGAGGCCGGCAGAAGACCCAGCTACCACAGAAGCAACTTCCGATGAATTGCGGGCATGGTGGCATTAAACGCGTGTTGCCCCGCTCAGACCCGCAAGGATTCTGGAGTTATTCCGATGAGTGTAAGACACCATAGTGTGGCGTTTCTGCGCGCCAACATCCCTGGTCTTCGTGTTGCACATGCACATGAAATCGTAGCCGCTTTCTTCGGCTACAAGAGTAACATCGCCCTCAAGTCGGACGCAGCCCACCCAATCGACGAGATCCAAAAGGCGCAAATAATGGTGCCTGACGTTGAAGGAATCGAAACGAGGCTAGCGAAGTTGAGCGGCCTGCCGGCAGCCACACCTCCGGCATTTGAAATCGCTGACAAGTTGGCCAAATTCCTTGTGGACGACGGATGGTTCGGCGGCGCAGTTTGGCTATACGAAACCGTCGAAAACTACGTCACGGAGGTCTATCTCGTGGAGAAGGACTACGAGATCATGAACCAACTATCGGGCGTCATGGCAGAAACAAACGCCTACCTCGATGAAGCCTATTTCGAAGAGGTGGAGGTCAAGCGCACCAATGGTGGCATGACCATCAAAGCCGCCGGTCAATACTATGGCAGCAACGATCCAGACCGCGCGTTCGCGGGTGATACAATCGACATGACCGCAACCATAAAACTCGATCGCGTGGCTGGGCATACCTGCTTTGGCGAGGAAGAGTTCATGATTGGTGGCGAGGTGAACGACGATTGGTATGAGGATGCCTGACCAGATGAAGGCCCGCGTTCAGCGGGCTTTCTCTCTTCTATTGAAAGGACATGCTCGCGAACAGGTATCGCCGCTGCGACTGGTCTGAATATCGCCAGTGGACTCCGCCCGCCACGCGCCCTGCATGGCACCCTGCGCGGGCAGCGCATGTCCGGCCCGGCGCGGCTCCAGGGAGCTGCGCCAGGCCGGACTACAGGAGCAACGGATCGACTTGCCCCCGCATAAAAAAGCCCCTGACGGGGCTGCTATCATGCCCAGGCCCCAACCCAGATCAATCGGTGCGCGTGACCTTGCGGACGCGCCTGTCCTTCGCCGCCTGCACGAAACGGGAAAGAACCTGCTTGTGGAAAGCGGCGCTGAACCTGCCGATGCGGCCATTCGGCTCAAGGTAGAACGAGGACTCCAGATAGTCGTGATTATACTCGTCGAGCATGATCCAGAGGCGCAGATCGGCAGCGAGACCAGCCCGGACCCGCTCCATCTGGGGGATTTCGACGGCAAGGCGATCCCGGTCCGGTTCGGTCTTGGTGATCGCCAGAATGAACAGGTCGGTGCGGCCATCGGCTGCGGCCACGGTGGCGACGAAGGCGGTGGGGCGTGTCTTGCGCCCCTCGGTTTCACCGCGTTCGTGCTGCCAGCGCCAGAGGTAGTTGTAGGATCAAACATCCCCTTGTTCGGGGCGGCTCATGCCTTGCCTTCCTCATCGAGACCGGCCAGAGCGGTTTCCAGCTTCGCCAGATGCTCGTCCGGCATATCCTCGACCGCGAGGGCCTGGCGCTCGTCGTTCGGAAAGCGGCTTTCGTAGGCGTGAATGCTCATCAGCACATAGCGCGGGGTCTTGTGCCTGGTGATCGCAACCGGCTCCTGGCTGGCCGCGTCGAGCACGTCGCCAAGGGTGCGCTTGAGTTCGGACGATGGAAAGGAACGCATGGCAAGTCCTCCTTTGGTACAAAATAGGCATTTGAGACCAAACAGACAAGTGCTTTCCAGAAAAAAGCCACCCCCGAGGAGGCGGCAGTTGATCCCCACCATGAGGATTCGGGATTCAGTCGCGGCTGCGCCCGCGCGGGTCGATGATCCAGCCCCCGGCGGGCAGCCGCTCGATGCTGGCCGTCTCGCCG
>JBDHSO010000325.1:0-2583 GCA_039808125.1 Rhodobacter sp.
GTGCCCTGCAGCACCGTGTTCGAGGGATTGGCAATGACCTGGCTCGCCTCGACCTCGGTCGCTTCCCGACCCGATTGTACGAAGTCTCGACCGGCGGCATCGCGTGATGCGGATGTGGCCTCGTCGGGCATACCCATGCCCGCCTCCCCTGCCCCGGACTTGTCGCCGCCATCATAGACGACAGAGGGCGAGGTGATCCGCGCGGCAAGTTGCTCTTCGCGCTCCGCCCGCTTGGCGGCCAGTTCAGCTTCGCGTGACGCATCGGCCGCGCTTGTGCTGTCGGCTTCGGCCTTCAGGGCAGCGATCTCGCGGCCAAACTGCGTCCGCATGTCTTCCATCAGCGCGAGGTTCTGGGCTTGGGCCTTTTCCAGCGCGAGGGCCAATTCCTTGGCCGTGGCGTCTTTTTCCGAATCCGCTTGGGTGGCAAGCTCTGCCAACTCCTTTTGCAGGCGCTCGACCTCCCCTTTCAGGGCAGCGTTGCGGCTCTCCAGCGTCTCGCGCTGTGCGGCAAGCTCGCCTTCGATGTTGGCGAAGCCTTCGCCGCCCTCCGCCTTCGGTGCGGATTCGATGGAGCCGAACGGCGAACCACCCTCCTGATCCTGGAACTCCTCGACCGCCGAAGTCTCGACTTCTGGGATCACCTTGCTCGCGGGCAAGATCGTCCAGATTGCAGCGATACTCGCGCCGGCCAGCAGCGCACCCATGCCGATCTTCTGCGGCTTCGTCATCTTCGGCTTTGGCCGCTCGACCTTGTATTCGGTCTCAAGGCTCAAAGGCGCATCGGTTTTCTGAGGATCGGTCATGTCAGAACTCCCAGCCCTGAAGTTTGGCGAGAAGTGCGGGATCGGTCGTGATGCCGCCCTCCGCGCGTTCGATGCAGAGAACCTGGGTGCCAATGCGGATCGAATATTCGTCGCGCAAACCCGGCACGCGGACGATGCTGCCGCGGGTGCCAGAGTTCAGCGTGACCTCGCGCCCCGTGGCATCCACCCCGAAGATTGACGGCCGCAGACCCGGCGCGAAGGCGAAATACGTGGCCTGCCCGTCATTCCAGATGTGAACGGGCTTCAGTTTTTCGTCGCCCGACCAAGCATAGCCGATATCCCGCGAGCCGGAAGCGACAGTGGGCTTCACGGCCTTGCCCGCACCCGTCTCGGGATAGCGCAGCACCAGCCGGAAGGTCGGATTCTGCGAACGGCCCTCGCTGATCGCCAGCGTGATGGTGCGCCGCCCGGTATAGATCGTCATATTGGTCTCTGCCCCGCCGATCACCGGCTTGATCGACACCGTGGTTCGGTTTGACAGGACCTCGACCTCGAAAGCCTCGCTGTCGCCCAAAAGCACAGAGTCGATCCGCTCCCCCGCCCCAAGCTCAATGGCGGTGTTTACCCTGAGCTGGGTGTCGAGGCGGATCACATCGACCGGACTGTAGAGCACCGACCGCACACGGGCGTCGGCCCCCATCGAAGCAGGGACGACTTCGGCAAAGGCGGGCAGAGCAAGGGCCAGACTGGATGCCAGAAGCCCGGGCAGGAGGAAAGACGTGCGGGTCATGGGTTGGACTCCAGGGTTTCGGCATCGACGCGGTAGGAGGAGACGGTAAAGCCCAGCGGGTTTTCCCAGACATGGGCGAGGGAGCGTTCAGTCTTGGGCTCAAAGGCAAACTCGACCGTTGCCACGAAGGGCTGGGTCACCGGTTCTTGCTTGGTTTTGCGCAGGGTTTTCAGGAAGCGGATCTGGGCCACGTTCGGCGCGAGAAAGGTGATCCGGCGCACCGTCACGGAGACTTCCGCGCCCGGGCCATAGACATCGGGCGGATAGGCGGCATTGCCACCGCCCTTGGACCAGAGAAGCCGAAGGCTTTCCTCGGCTCCCGCTGTTGAGCGGCGCTGCACACTTTCGAGCCTTCCTTGTATGCCTGCAAGGAAATACCCTTCCCGGTCGGAGACATAGGCAACGAGGAGGCTTTGCTTCAGCGCTTCCTGATCCTCGATGCCGGTAGGGGCGACAGTCATGACCTTTTCGGCGTCGCCGGTCTGGCGATCCACCAGCACGGTAAAGACCTGGGTTTGCTTCAGGGGAAGGACCAGCACGAGGGCGGTGGCAAGAATGAGGCTGAGGGCCCCTGCCCCGCCGGCAACCACCCAAGCCCGGCGGGCCGAGAGGCGCGGCTCGAGAATGAGATCGACATCAAATCCATGCGCCTCCATCGGCGTTCCTCCGTTACTCGGCATCTTTGGGGCTCAACTCTTGTTGGGGGTGCGGTTGGCCAGGCGCATCGCGGTCTGCACTGCCGATCGCCCGATCTGACCTGCGGTATTACCATTGAGGCGCGCGTCCGATGGCCGCCGCCCACCAGCATCCAGCCCCGCAGCACCACGCCCGGCCCCGATCCCGGCGGCAATGCCGGATCGGCCATAGCCTTTGGCGGTGTCAGCCGTGCGGAAGGTGGAACTCGCGACCCCACCGAGGCCGGTTGCGGTTTGGGCCAGGGATTGGGCGATGGTCGGGACCATGGCCATGAGGCCGGTGCCGAGCATCATCACCACGACAAAGCTCAGGACGTCGCCGATGGTCTCGACA
>JBDHSO010000326.1:0-2568 GCA_039808125.1 Rhodobacter sp.
GACGGGCGCGACATCGCCACGGTGATCTGCCCCGATGCCGAGGTGAAGCTCTAGGTCACCGCAAGCGCCGAGATCCGCGCGCACCGCCGCTGGCTGGAGGTGGGCGGCGATCCCGCGCGGGTTCTGGCCGAGGTGCGCGAGCGCGATGCCCGCGACATGGGGCGTGCCGATGCCCCGCTGCGGGCGGCCGAAGATGCGGTGGTGATCGACACCTCGGATCTGTCGATCGAGGCGGCGGTGGCCCTGGCGACGGCGGCGGTGGCCCGCCGGCTGGACAACCCGCCGGGCTGAGCCGAGGCGCCGGCCGCGCGGCGGGCTGCGGCGTTGACGGCGCCGGGCCGCAGGGCCGATACTCGGCCAGGGTGCCGCGGTTCGCGGCGCGCGCCCCCGAGGATTGCCATGCCTGCGCCGATCCTGAAGCTGATTGCCGTTCTTGGAACCCTGGCGGCATCGCCCGCGGCGGGGCAGGACCTGCCCTTCGTGCCCCTGGGTGCGCCGGAAGACAGCATCGTACCGATCCTCGACCCCGTGCTGCGCCTGCCCGTGATCCGCGCGACCGAGGCCTTTGCCGTCTATGTCGAGACGTTGTGGCCCGATCCTGACGGCGATGCGCGGGTCTGGCGCCCGACGACCGGGGCCGCCCGGGAGACGCTGGCCGCGGTTCTGGCGGAGGCCGATGCCGGCCCCCTGTCGCCGGGCCGGGCCAGCCAGCGGCAGCTTGCCGAATGGCGGGCGGCATCGCTGACCGGGGCCGAGGCGGCCTGGGGCCTTTCGGCCGCGCTGGACCGCGCCGATCTCGCCGTGGCCCTTGAGCGCCAGCTTGCCGCCAATGCCTTCCTTTTCGGGAATTACCTGCCGGATACCGATTTCGCCGCGGTCTCGGGCGCGGCAGGCTCCGCGCGTGAGGCGGCGATCGGCTGGGCGCTGGATGAGGCGCGGGCGGCCGGGGACCTTGGCGATGCGACGCGCGCGGCGGTGCTGGCGGGCCGGGCCTTTCGCTGGGCGCAGACACTGTTGCAGGGACCTGCGGCCCGCGCCGCGGTCCGGCCGATGCGGGACCGGGCCGCGCGCGACCGGCTCGACGCGCTGATGCGCGATCTGCGCGGCGTTACGGCGGTGGAGGATTATATACATGCCTATGGTGCGCCCGCCGGGCAAGAGGACCGGATCCTCGCGGATTTCTCGGCTGCGCTGGAGCGGATTTCGGCCGGAGTCACGGCGCTTCACGATGGCGGTGTCGATGTCGGCGGGCTGATCCTGCCCCGGCCGCTGGGGGTGGAACTGGTACAGGCGCTCCTTGCCCCGGACGAGGCGCTGATCCTGATCGTGCCCGACGATCTGAACTATGCGGTCTTTGCGCTGAACCGCGACCGGATGGTCTGGTACAGGACCGAAAGCTATCGCCTCGATATCGACGCGCTGGCCCGGGACATGCTGTCGGGAATCACCGCCTGGCGCACGCGCTCGGCGGTGCCGCTGCCCGGGACTGCGGCGCCCGACAGGCCGCGCCGGGCGATGCTGGATGCGGCCCATGCGCTTCATGCCGAGATGCTGGCGCCGGCGGCCGGGGTGACGGCCGGCCGTCGGCGACTGCTGATCGCTGCGGCGGGAACGCCGGCGCAATATCCCTGGGCGCTGTTGCTGGTATCGCCCGCGGCAGAGGGGACGGAATTTGCCGGAATGGACTGGCTTGTGCGCCATCACGCCCCCCTTGTCCTGCCGGCGGTGGAGATGCTGGCCGCCCGTCCCGCCGGGCGGCCAGCGGGCGGGCTGTCCTATCTGGGCTTCGGCGCGCCCGATTTCGCCGCCGCGCGCGGCTGGGCGGAGCGCGCCTGGGGCGCGCCGGTCGCGGGGCTGATGCCGCTGCCCGAGGCGGCGGAGGAGGTGGCCGATGTCGGCGCGCTTTATCTCCGGCGGCTGGTCCTGACCGGGGCGGAGGCAAGCGAGTTGCGGCTGGAGGAAATGTCGCGCGCCGGTACGCTGGCGGGTTATGACGTGATCCATTTCGCCACCCACGGGCTGATCTGGGGCGACCACCCGGAAGTGACCGAAGGGCTGGTCGCGCTGACGGCGGCACCGGCCTGGAATGGCCTGCGCGAGATCAGCGTCGCCGGAATGTTCCCCGAAGTGCCCGACGGTGCGCTGATCGAAACCGAGATCCGCCGCCTTGCCCTGCATCCCGCGCTGGTCATCCTGTCGGCCTGCAAGACGGCGGGCGGGCCGGAGGTCGAATGGGAGGGCGTGACCGGGCTTGCGGCGGCCTTCCTCGATGCCGGGGCCGAGCGGGTGCTGGCGACGCACTGGCCGGTCAACAGCCGTGCCGCGGTCGAGATCGTTACCGCGATGATGCTGCGTGATCCGGCGCTGGCCGATCCCGCCGGCGCGTTGCAGGCGGCGATCCTTGCGCAGATCGCGGCCGGGGGTGGCCGGGCCGATCCGGCCTGGTGGGGGCCGTTTTCGCTGATCGGCGCGCCCTGAAGATCCGTCGCTTTCCCTTGCCCTGCCCGGGGGATGGGGCTGTAGGCCGTCAATGCCGTCCGCCCCCCCGCCGCCGGTTTCCCCGGGGTG
>JBDHSO010000327.1:0-2558 GCA_039808125.1 Rhodobacter sp.
CCCTGACGCCGGGTCTGACGGACGCCGCCGAAACGGGCGGCGCGTTCAGTCGGAATCGTCGAGGCTGACCACGGTCAGGATCAGCAGGCTCAGCACGACATGTGACAGGATCGGCAGCACGGCCCAGTAGACCAGCCAGACCGAAGGCCGCGCGGTGTAGATCACAGCCTCGTTCAGGACCAGAAAGCCAAGGTTGTACAGCACCATCGCCCGCGTCAGCGTCGGCAGCACCCGCCGCATCGCGGGCCAGGGCCAGAACCGGGCCGCCATGTCGGTCCGGTTCGCCAGCATGTCCGACACGAACATCGAGCCGAGAATGATGTAATAGGCGCTCTGGCTGCGCTGGCACCAGAGCGGATCGCCCACCGTGGCCAGCAGAAGGAGCGGCCCCATGGCGACCAGCACCGCCGTCGCCGCCGTCTCGCGCCGGGCGAAACGGTGCATCAGCATGCTCAGCATGCCGGAAAAACGCAGCGCCACGCGCAGCGCCAGCCCCATCAGGAACGCCGTGACGAAGGCCGCCCCCTCCTCGCCCGAGCCAAGCGCCACCGAGAGAAACGGATAGACGATCAGGATCACGCCGCCGGGCAGCAGCGCCCGGAGCGGAAACGGCGGGATTTCCCGCACGAGGGTGGCGAAGAACAGAAGTGACTCGAATGTCTGGCGCAGCATGTGGGCAGTCCACCGTTAACACACGGGCCCGGTTTGCGCCCGGAATGCGGCACCGATCAGGCGAATCCACGCCCGGCACGCGGCATTTGCAACGGCAGGAAGTCAGTTCTTGTCGGCGTCGTCCTTGCCCGGCTCGATCATGTAGCGGTTGAGCGCGCCGATCTGCAGCATCAGGAACACGAACAGCGCCAGCGGAAAGGCGAAGGTCTCCAGCTTGACCCAAAGCTCGGTCGACTGGGTGCGCCAGATCACCTCGTTCGCCACCGCCAGCACCGCGAAACCCAGCGTCAGGCGGCGGGTCAGGATCATCCAGCCCTCGGTCTGCATCGGCAGGGCGGGGCCAAGGATCCATTGCAGATAGCTCTTGCCCCGCAACAGCCCGATGCCCAGCAGTACCGCGAAGGTGCCGTAGACGATGGTGGTCTTCATCTTGAAGAAGCGTTCGTCGTTGAACCAGGCCGTCAGCCCGCCGAAGAAGATCACCACGATGCCGGTGAAGATCTGCATGCGCGACAATTCGCCCGACAGCGCCCAGAGCGCGGCGATCGAGATCAAAAGGATCGGCACGAAGACCAGCGCGGCAACGATAAAGCCGGAATAGTCAGTGCCCCAGAGATGGAAGGTCCGGTCCTTGATCAGCATGTAGATCGCGAAAAACACCAGCGTCGGCCCCAGTTCCAGCGCCTGTTTCGCCAGCGGGTTGATCTTGCGGTTGGCCATCTGTCTCTCCTGCCGCGGTCCGGGGCCTTCCTTGTGGCGCGAAGGCGGCCGGGGATCAAGACTGCGACGCCTCGGGGGAGCGTGCGCGCCGCCGCGGGGCGTGGCGGATCTGGATCGCATCGGGCGCCGTGCCCTGCCGTTGCGGCCGCACGACGGGATCGCGGCGTATCAT
This sequence comes from Rhodobacter sp., assembly GCA_039808125.1. GTDB lineage: Bacteria > Pseudomonadota > Alphaproteobacteria > Rhodobacterales > Rhodobacteraceae > Pseudogemmobacter. The sequence continues at coordinate 1,565 of JBDHSO010000327.1, forward strand.
CCGGCCGGATAGCCTCCGGATCGGTCCGACGGCCGCCGTTAACCTCAGGCCTCCACCCCGACCAGCGCGCGGGCGAATTCCTCGGGGTCGAAGGGGGCCAGATCGTCGATCTGCTCACCCAGGCCGATGGCATGGATCGGCAGGCCGAAGCGGTCGGCCAGCGCAACCAGGACACCGCCCTTGGCGGTGCCGTCAAGCTTGGTCATCACCAGTCCCGAGACATCGGCGATCTTGCGGAAGATATCCACCTGCAAAAGCGCGTTCTGCCCGGTGGTCGCGTCAAGCACCAGCAGCGTGTTATGCGGCGCGGTCGGGTCGACCTTGCGCAGGACGCGGACGATCTTGGCCAGTTCCTCCATCAGGTCGGCGCGGTTCTGCAACCGGCCCGCAGTGTCGATCATCAGGAGATCCGCGCCCTCGGCCCGCGCCTTGGTCAGCGCATCGAAGGCAAGGCTTGCGGGATCGCTGCCCTCGGGCGCGGTCAGGACGGGCACGCCGGCGCGGTCGCCCCAGACCTTCAACTGGTCGACGGCGGCGGCGCGGAAGGTGTCGCCGGCCGCGATCACGACCTTCTTGCCGGCGGCACGGAACTGGCTGGCCAGCTTGCCGATGGTGGTGGTCTTGCCCGAGCCGTTCACCCCCACCACCAGCACCACCTGCGGCGTCGTGGGATAAAGCGGCAGCGGCCGGGCGACGGGGGTCATGATGCGGGCGACTTCGGCGGCAAGCGCCTCCTTCAGCTCGCGGGTGGAGACCCTGCGGCCGAACCGGCCCTCGGCGATGTTGGCGGTGATGCGGGTTGCGGTCTCGACACCCAGATCGGCCTGGATCAGCAGATCCTCCAGATTCTCCAGCATTGCATCGTCAAGGATGCGCCGCGGCTCCTCGGCGGCGGTTCCGCCTCCGAACAGCCGGCCCAGCAGGCCCGGTCCCGCAAGCGCGGGGCCGCGGGCAGCGGCCGGCGCGGGCGGCGGCGCTGGCGTGGCGGCGGCCG
>JBDHSO010000328.1:0-2555 GCA_039808125.1 Rhodobacter sp.
TGGAACTGACCGAGCGCACCTGCAAATGGCCGATCGGCGATCCGGCGACCGAGGATTTCTGGTTCTGCGGCCTGCCCTCGGTGCCCGGCAAACCCTATTGCGAGGCGCATGTCGGCGTGGCCTTCCAGCCGATGAGCGCCCGGCGCGACCGCCGCCGCTAGATCGCGAAAGGCCGGACAGATCGGCGGAGCCGGGTCGGTTCGGACCCCCGGGCTTCGCGGTGGCGACAAGCGAGGTGAGGTGCGGCACGTCAAAGGCCCCGGGTTTGCGGCGCTTGCGGCCCGCGGCACCGAATCCGCGTGGCCCCGCCCTTCACCTCCGTTTCTGGGCGGGCGAAGCTGCGGACAACCGCCGACGCCCCCTTTCCGGGTTCACGACGCATCCGGGGCGCGCATCGGGCCGCGTCTATTTGCGGCGCTTGTGTTCTTCGAGGCGCGGGAAGATCTCGACCAGGTTGCAGGGCAGGTGCCGGTAGTCGAGTTGCCGGGCGAGGATCTCGTCCCAGGCATCGCGGCAGGCGCCCGGGCTGCCGGGAAGGGCGAAAAGGTAGGTGCCGCCCGCCACCCCGCCGCAGGCCCGGCTCTGCATGGCCGAGGTGCCGATCTTCTGCATCGAGACCATGGTGAAGATTGTGGCGAAGGCGTCGATCTCCTTTTCATAGACATCGCGATGGGCCTCGACCGTGACGTCCCGGCCGGTCAGGCCGGTGCCGCCGGTCGACAGGATCACGTCGATCCCGGGATCGGCGATCCAGGCCCGCAACCGCGCGGCGATGGCGGCGCGGTCGTCGGGCAGGATGTCGCGCGCGGCCAGCAGATGGCCGGCGCCGGTCAGCCGTCCGACCAGCGTGTCGCCGGATTTGTCGTCTGCGAGACTGCGGCTGTCGGAAACCGTCAGCACCGCGATGCGGACGGGAATGAAGTCTCGTTCGGCAGGGGTCATGTCCGCTCCATAAGGGCCAGCCGAAGGGCCAGCAGGGTGAAGATTCCGGCCGACAGGCGATTGAGCGCCCGTGCCGCCCGCTCGCGCCGCAGGAGCCGGCCCAGCCGGCCGGAAAACAGCGCCACCGCGCCGTTGACCACCAGGCCGCCGGCACAGAACACCAGCCCGAGGATGGCGAACTGCGGCAGCACCGGGCGCGTGGGCACCACGAATTGCGGCAGGAAGGCCAGGATGAACAGCGCGACCTTGGGGTTGAGGATGTTCACCAACAGCGCATCGCGGAAGATCCGGTGCAGCGGCGCGGGGGTGGCCTCGGCCTCGGCCGGCGGCGGGGCGCGCCAGGATTTCACCGCAAGCCACAGGAGATAGCCCACCCCGCCCCAGCGCACCGCCTCGAAGGCGGCAGGATAGGCATGCAGAAGCGCCGCCAGGCCCAGCGCCGCCAGCGCAACATGGACCAGACAGCCCGCGGCGATGCCGAAGTTCGCCGCCATTCCCGCCCGTGTTCCCCCGCGCAGGCCCTGGGCGAGGACGAACATCAGATCCGCGCCGGGCGTCAGGTTCAGGGCAAGGCCGGCGGGGATGAAGGCGGCGAGGGTCAGCGCGTCAACGGGAAACATGGGGCCTCAGGCGGCAAGAGGTGACGGCAGGTCGCAGGAGCCGGCAATTCCCCGCAACCAGCTTGCAGGGGCGGGTGTTTTTCCGCGATGACGGCCCGCCCCGGGGTCCGTCTTGCAAAGCGGAGGATTGGAAGCGCGCGAAGGATCGACGGGTTGCGAAGCCGCAGCGGTCTGGAACGGGCGGCAGTCCATGCCGCGCTTGGTGTCTTGTGAAGGGAAACCGGCATCGCGGCGGGCGGGCGGTGAACAGCCCCCAAAGAATGCGGGGATGCGGGCGCCCCCGTCGCTGCGGCATTCTGCAACCCGCGGTGATGGCGGTGCCGGAACCGGCGCAAGGCCGGCGGCGAAGGCGCGCGCCGTGGCGGTCCCATTCATGCCGATGCCCTGAGACGCGCCTGCAGCGCCAGAAGATCGGCCCAGGACTCGCGCTTGGCCGCCGGATTGCGCAGCAGGTAGGCCGGATGGGCCATCGGCAGCAGCGGCCGGCCGTGGGTCTGCTGCCAGTCGCCCCGCGCGCGCATGATCCCGCGCTGCCCGGTCAGCGCGAACAGCGGCGTATTGCCCATGGCGACGACGACATCCGGGTCGACCAGCGCAATATGACGGTCGATGAAGGGCTTCATCATGGCGATCTCTGCCGTTTCGGGATCGCGGTTGCCGGGCGGGCGCCAGAAGACCACATTCGTGATGTAAAGCGCATGTTCGGCATCGGGCGCGCGGCGCGACAGGCCGATCGCCGCGAACATCCGGTCCAGAAGCTGCCCGGCACGGCCGACGAAGGGCCGGCCTTCCAGATCTTCCTCGCGGCCCGGCCCCTCACCCAGGATCAGGACCCGCGCCTTCGGATTGCCATCGGCGAAGACAGTGTTGCGCGCACCCTTCTTCAATTCGCAAAGATCGAAGCGATGCACCGCCTCGCGCAGATCCCCCAGGGTCCGCGCCCGGGCGGCCGCCGCACGGGCCTCGGCGACGGGATCGGGACCGGGCGGCGGC
>JBDHSO010000329.1:0-2549 GCA_039808125.1 Rhodobacter sp.
CTAGCCGTTGTGCTTCAGCACCTGCCCCGCAAGATAGAGCGAACCGCAGATCAGCACTCGTGCCTCGGGGCTGGTGGCGGCGATTTCGGCCAGCGCATCGTCGACCGATGTGGCCGTCCGCGCGGCAAGGCCGGCCGCCTGCGCCGCATCGCGGGTGGCTTCCGCGGGCAGGGTGTTCTTTTCGCCCGGAATTTCCACGGCATAAAGCCGGGTGGCCTCGGGCGCGATGGGACGCATGTAGCCGGCGACATCCTTGGTGTTCAGCATGCCGCAGATCAGGAAGGTTTCGCGCCGGGCCATGCCGGCCAGCGTTGCCGCCACCGCCTCGCCGCCGGCAGGATTGTGCCCGCCGTCGAGCCAGAGTTCCACGCCCGGCGCGCTTTCGGCCAGCGGGCCGTGGCGCAGACGCTGCATCCGGGCGGGCCAGAACGCCCGGGTGACGGCGGCCTCGCAGGCGGCCTCGTCGCGGCCGAGGTGACGCAGCGCGGCCAGCGCCGCGCCGGCGTTCTGAATCTGATGCGGGCCGGGCAGGTTCGGCAGCGGCAGGTCGAGAAGCCCGGCCTCGTCCTGAAACACCATCCGTCCGCGGTCGGCATGGCAATGCCAGTGCTGGCCCCAGGCCAGCAGCGGCGCGCCCAGGCGGCTGGCGCGGGCCTCGATCACCGCCATCGCCTCGGGCGGCTGCGGGCCGACGACGACGGGAACGCCGCGCTTCACGATTCCGGCCTTTTCGCCGGCAATCTCGGCCAGGGTCTCGCCCAGATATTGCTGATGGTCGATCGAGATCGGCGTCAGGATCGTCAGCGCCGGGCGATCGACCACATTGGTGGCATCAAGCCGGCCGCCGAGGCCGACCTCCAGCAGCGTCCAGTCCGCCGGCGTGCGGGCGAAGGCCAGGAAGGCCGCCGCGGTGGTGATCTCGAAGAAGGTGATCGTCTCGCCGCCGTTCGCCAGCATGCATTCGTCCAGCAGTGCGGTCAGCGCCGGCTCCGAGATCAGTTCGCCCGCCAGGCGGATGCGTTCGTGAAACCGCGCCAGATGCGGCGAGGTATAGGCATGCACCCGGTCGCCCCCCGCCTCCAGCCCGGCCCGGATCATCGCCTGGGTGGAGCCCTTGCCGTTGGTTCCCGCGACATGGATCACCGGCGGCACCCGCCGCTCGGGATGACCCAGCGCGGCCAGAAGCCGGTGCATGCGGTCGAGCGTCAGGTCGATGACCTTGGGGTGCAGGGTCATCATCCGTTCCAGAATGAGGTCGGAGCCCGCCGGGCCGATCACGCCGCGCCTCCGGAAGCGGCGGGTGCCGGCGCGGGACGGGGCGGCGGCGCGGCCGGTTCTGCGGCGGGTTCGGCCGGCGGGGCAAGGTCGCCCTTGACCGCGGGGGGCAGGCCCGACAGCATCCGCAGCACGGTGATCAACTCGTCACGCAGGTTCTTGCGATGCACCACCATGTCCAGCATGCCATGGTCCAGAAGATATTCCGCGCGCTGGAAGCCCTCGGGCAGCTTTTCGCGGATGGTCTGTTCGATCACCCGCGGGCCGGCGAAGCAGATCAGCGCATTCGGCTCGGCGATCTGCACGTCGCCCAGCATGGCATAGGAGGCGGTGACACCGCCCGTCGTGGGATGGGTCAGGACCACGACATAGGGCAGCCCCGCCTCTTTCAGCATCTGCACCGCGACGGTCGTGCGCGGCATCTGCATCAGGGCGAGGATGCCCTCCTGCATCCGCGCGCCGCCGGCGGCGGCAAAGACCACGAAGGGCTTCTTCGCCGCGACGGCCCGCTCGGCCCCGGCGATGAAGGCATTGCCGACATACATCGACAGCGAACCGCCGATGAAGCCGAAGTCCTGCGCGGCGGCAACGATCGGCGTGCGGCCGATCTCGCCCTCGGCCACCAGCATGGCTTCCTTCTCGCCGCTGGCCTTTTGCGCCGCCTTCAGCCGGTCGGGATATTTCTTCTGGTCGCGGAAATGCAGCGGATCGGCGATGGGCTCGCGGACCTTCACCTCGGTGAAGATGCCGCCATCGAACAGAGCCTCGAAACGTTCGCGCGGCGAAATCGCCAGATGGTGGTCGCAACTGGAGCAGACGTTCAGATTCGCCGCCAGTTCGCGGTGAAACAGCATGGTTCCGCATTCCGGACATTTGGTCCAGAGATTCTCGGGCACCTCGCGCCGCGAGAAGAGCGAGTTGATCTTCGGGCGGACATAGTTGGTGATCCAGTTCATGCCATGGCCTTTCGCGAGGTCCTCGGGTCGGTTTCCGAGATAAGCCTCCGGGGGGATGAATGCAATCGGCAGCAGGGGTCGCTGCCCCCATCGCCCGCCCGTGCCGGTCCGGGTTTGGCGGGATTGGAGTGTGGTTTCGGTTGCACCGGGATTGTGGCGGGGTCTGCGGGGTTTCGGGGTTTGGCTTTTCGGCTTCGATCATGGTGGTGACGCCGGTTGAGGCGATCTCGTGCCGGGCGCTGGTGTCGGACCGGAGGCGGGCGGCATGGGGGCGGAGGCCGATGGCGGGGATGCGGCCCTCGGAGGCCGATGGCGGGG
>JBDHSO010000330.1:0-2528 GCA_039808125.1 Rhodobacter sp.
ATCGGACCCGTTTTCGCCTTTGTAGGCTTCGTCTGGGGTGTACTGGTCGCCCGCAAGCGCGGGGGCAAGCGGCTCGACTGCCTGCAGTATGGAGCCGGCTTTGGAATAGCCTTCGGCCTCGCCGGGACTTTCATTGGTATCGCACTGGCGCGATTTCTGGTCCCGCATGGATAGGCGAAAGCCCGCCTGCCGGATGCGGACGGGGTAGTTGCGACTTGAACCTCTAGTTGCTCAAGGTTCTAGACCGACCACTACGAAGCTTGGGACTTTTGAATGCGCTTTCGGAACCTGCAAATCATCCTCTGGACTGCAGCCATTGTGGCGACCGTCGCGTTCCTCGCGCTGCGCTGGTCAACTGCCGGGATGCAGGACGCTGCAGAAGCGGCCTTTTCTCCATCATTCTCGCTTGCGGACAGCGAGGGCGCGCAGCGGACATCGGAAGAGTTTCGTGGCAAGTTCCTGCTGGTCTTCTTCGGCTTCACCAGTTGCCCGGACGTGTGCCCCACCACCCTGTCCGAGGTCGCGCAGGTGATGGATGATCTCGGTTCGAATGCGGCGCAGGTGCAGCCGATCTTCGTTTCCATCGACCCGGAGCGGGACCGGCGGCTTGGCCTTCGGGAATACACCGAGGCCTTTCACCCGGCGATCCTCGGGCTTGCGGGCACCGATGCGGAGACGGAGGCCGCGGCGGAGAACTTCAAGATCTACTTCGCCCGTGAGGCCGACGCAGCGGTCGCGGACGGCTACACCATGTCGCACAGTCCCGGCCTGTTCCTGATCGGCCCAGACGGCGTATGGCTGAGGCAGTTCGCCTACGGCACGCCAGCCGCCGAAATCCTTTCCGACCTCAGATCGAGATTCTGACAAATGAAATCATTGTTCCTTTCCACGGCCCTGCTCCTCGCCGCCCCTGCCGCCTTCGCCTGCGAGACGTTTACGGTCGGCGACCTCACCATAGAACACGCCTGGTCCAAGGCGACCATTGGCGCGGATCGCCCGGCGGTCTTCTATGTCGAGATCACGAACGGAGGTAGCACAGACGACGCCCTGATCGGCATCAGGACGCCGGCTGCGACCATGCCGATGCTTCACGAGACAGTCGTCACCGACGGCATCGCCTCGATGCCGCATGCAATGTCGATCCCGGTTCCGGCGGGCGCGACCGTCGCGCTGTCACCCGGCGGCTACCACGGCATGCTGATGGGTCTGGCCACAGCGCTGAAGGAGGGTGACCGGTTCCCCGTCACCCTGACCTTTGAGAATGCGGGCGAAGTGACCGTCGATGTAGACGTGCTGTCCCTACGCGCGGAGGGTCCGGATTGCAGCCACGCCGGGCAGTGATCCTGGGCCTGGGGGCCACAGGCGCGGCAACCGTCTTCATGCTGGGCGTCGGCGCGTGGCGGACACGTGACCGACTGAGCATCGACTCTGTCCTGCCGCTGCCTGTCAGCGAAATGGACTGGCAGCTTACCGACCACCGCCGGCAACTCGTTGCGCCTTCAGACTGGATTGGACGTCCGGCCATGGCCTTCTTCGGCTTCACCTGGTGCCCGGATGTCTGTCCGACGACACTAAGCGACATCTCGCTCTGGCTTGAGGAACTGGGGCCCGACGCCGACCGGTTGGTCGTGGCCCTGATCACGGTCGACCCCGACCGCGATACGCCGGATGCCCTTGCCGACTACGTGAGCAACTTCGATCCGCGCATCATCGGGTTGACAGGGTCCGCCGAACAGGTCGCGAAGGCTGCCGCCGATTTCCGGGTGAAATACGCGCGCGTGCCGCGGGACGATGGTGACTACACGATGGACCACACCGCCGGTGTGTTCCTGTTCCACCCGGACGGACGCTTTGCCAGCATCATCGACTTCCACGAGGATCGGCGCTTTGCCGTTCCGAAGATCCGCCGAACCCTCAGTTGAAAGGTCATTCTGCCAGATGATCCGCTCTGCCCTCATCGTCCTTGCCGCCGCCTCTCTCGTACCTTTGCAGGCTGCGGCCGACCCGCCGACCGCGCATCTTCCGACCGCGTTCGATGCGACGATTGCCTCCGGCGATACGCTCGACAGTGTGCTTGGTCGCGCAGGTGTCCCTGCGGGGATCCGGGCAGAGGCCGCCTTGGCTCTTGCGGGGGTCTACGACCTCACCGACTTGCGGCCGGGCCATCGCATCGAGTGGACGGCCACATCGGGCGATCCGGCGAGCCTGACACGCCTGTCGCTCTTCGTGGAAGATGGCGTCGAGATTGTACTGAGCTTCGACGGCCCGGTTGCAGCCGAGCGGCTTGAGCCCCCGATCCGTGAAGCGGACCGGCGAGAGACGCTTGTCCTTGACGGCACGCTTTACGAAGCCCTCGTGGCGCGCAACGCGCCGGAGCGCTTCGCCGTGGACCTGACTGCGCTCCTCGCAGGCCAGGTCGATTTCCGGCGAGAACTGCAGGGCGGCGAGACATTCGCGCTGGTCTGGCAGGAAGACCAGCTTCCTGACGGCAGCATCGCGGGCGAGCCTCGGCTGAACTATGCGCGGCT
>JBDHSO010000331.1:0-2521 GCA_039808125.1 Rhodobacter sp.
GGTAGAAGTGCCTTTTCGATTTACTGTCATCTTTTACTCCATGTGGTATGTGATGTGGTGAGAAGTTCTATAGGTGGGTAACCGTCCGGTCTGACTGCTACCCGTTCCATCGCCAGGGAAGCAGATCGTCGACTTTGGTGATCTTGTAGTCGGGGATGCGGGCGAGGGTGTCGGCGAGCCAAGCGTGGGGATCGACGCTGTTGAGCTTGGCGGTCTCAATCAGGGTGTAGGCGATGGCGGCGGCCTTGCCGCCTGCCTCGGAGCCGACAAAGAGATAGTTCTTCCGTCCGAGGGCGATGGCGCGCATGCCGCGTTCGGCGGCATTGTTGTCCAGTTCCAGGATGCCATGGTCGAGGTAGGGGCGCAGGCGCTCCATGCGGGTCAGCGCGTAGCGGATGGCGCTTGCGAGCGGGGACTTGCCCGAGATCGTGGTGAGTTGCATGGCCAGCCAGGCCTCGAGGTCGTCGAAGACCGGGGCGGCATGGGCGCGTCGCAGGTCGGCGCGACGGTCAGGTGGCGACCCTCTGGCCTCCTTTTCCACGGCGTAGAGTTGGGCGATCCTGCCTATGGCCTCTTCTGCGATCGGGGAGCCTTGTGACCGGTGGATGTCGACGAACTTGCGCCTGACGTGGGCCATGCAGGCGACTTCGCCGATCGCCCCGGTTCGATACAAATCCTCGAACCCGGCATAGCCGTCGGCATGCATCCAGCCGCGGAACCGGGCGAGATGATCCTTGGGGTGCTGGCCCTTGCGGTCGCCGGAGAAGCGATACCAGGCTGCGGGAGGAGCCTGCCCGCCCCACGGGCGTTCGTCGCGGGCATAGGTCCAGAGCCGTGCCGTCTGCGTCTTGCCGGTGCCGGGCGCGAGCATGCTGATGGGCGTATCATCGGCGAAGATCGCCTCGGCCGACAGGACATGGCGGCCGATGGCATCGGCCAACGGTTCCAACAGGGCGGTGGTCTTGCCGACCCAGTCCGCCAGGGTTGAACGGTCGAGGTCGAGCCCTTCGCGGTCGAAGATCTGGCTCTGGCGATAAAGCGGCAAATGGTCGGCATACTTGCTGACCAGCACATGGGCCAAGAGGCCCGGCCCGGGGCGGCCGCGTTCAATAGGGCGGGAGGGCAGCGGGGCTTGCACGAACCGTTCGCAACAGGCGCAGGTCAGCCTCGGCCGCACGATCCGATTCACGATGAAGCGTCCCGGCACATACTCCAGCTCTTCGGTGACATCCTCCCCGATCCGGCGCAGGCGCCCGCCGCAATCGGCGCAGGCATCTGCCCCGGGGGTCAGTTCGATCTCCATCCGCGGGATGTGATCGGGGATCGGACGGCGCTTGGGTTTGTTCGTCTCTTCGACGTCGGGCAGCTTCATCCGCGCCGTCATCGCGGCGGCGGCGATCTCGCTGGTCTCGAGCGCGAGTTGCAACTGCTCCGCCGTCTCGGAAGACGCGCCAAACCGGTGCGCCCGGTGCCCGGCCAGCTGGTGGCGCAGCTTCTCGATCAGGATCGCCTGCGCCTTCACCTCGGCCAGAAGCCGCGCGGTGAAGCTGCGCAACTCCTCGGGGTCTTCCGGCAAGGTCAGGGTCTGATCCAGCATGCGGGAAGTTTATCCCACTGTATTCCTTGTGGGAATCCTTCACTTGCGAGCCCCGCAGATTATCCCGCTGCCAGAGGCCGCCACGTCCGTTCCGGTGCTCGCCAGTCGATCCCTTCCAGCAGCATCGATAGTTGTGCAGGCGACAGCGCCACCTTGCCATCCTTGGCCGATGGCCAGACGAACCGCCCCTTCTCTAGTCGCTTCAGGAACATGCAGGCCCCTTGGCCATCCCACCAGATAACCTTGACCAGATCGCCACGGCGGCCCCGGAAGACGAACAGATGTCCGGCAAACGGGTCCTGCTTCAGCACAGCCTCGGCTTGCGCCGCCAAGGCCGTAAAGCCCTTGCGCATGTCGGTGACCCCGGCCGCCAGCCAGACCCGCGTGTTGGCAGGAACCGGGATCACGTCGTCAGGCCCAGGATCAGCCGCGCCAAGACTTCAGGATCATAGCTGCCGCTGATCCGCATCCGGTGCCCGCCTGCCAGGTCGATCTCGATGCAGTTGTCGGCGGCAGGTGCTGCCGGGGCAGACCTGGTCTCCGCGACAATCTCTACCGGCAGAAAGCGCGCCTCCTCCGCTGGGGGCGCAATCAAGGCGGGGTCTGGCGCATAACGGGGATCGCGCAGCCACTTGAAGATCAGGTTCGCGTTCACCGCGTAGCGCCGCGCCACCTGAGCCACCGAAACGCCCGGCGCCGTCGTCTGGAAACAGATCGACCGCTTCTCCTCGTCCGTCCAAAGCCGCTTCGTCCGACGCACCACGCCATCACCAGAGTGTCCACTATCGATGGTGGACACTATCCCGCACTCTCACCCCGCGGCAGTGCGGTCAGGCCGGACGGTTACATAGGTGGTGTTTGGCTTGTGGTTTCGCAAGCAACTCGAAGGGGAAGTCGGTACTAAAGCCTAAGCTCGAATAGATC
>JBDHSO010000332.1:0-2516 GCA_039808125.1 Rhodobacter sp.
CAATCCGAGGGCTGCGGCATTGGCGCGCGCCCATTCGGCGAAGGGCTGATCCTTGGCGGGCTTGTCAATGATGCTGTCCAGCCCCTTGCCGATGCGCTGTTCGGCGGCGCGGTGACCTTTCACCAGCTTCGGTAGCGCCTTGACGGGATCGTCCTCGGTCAAGCCGCGCGCGGTCAGCCATTGCTGCTCCTCGGCGGAATAGTCGCTGCCCTGCCACCATTTCGGCGCCGGGGGTGGGTCGGCCGGCGGAGGGTCGGCCGGCGGAGCGCCGCCACCATCGCCGGTGCCGGATTGGCTATCGGGCGCCTGCCGGAGTGGCTGGCGCAGGAGGGAAAGGTAAAAGTCACGCATCAGGATCATCCATCAAGCGGTTGAGATCATAGGGGGAAATCCCCCCGGCTGCGAGAAGCTGAAGGGCGAAATCGCGGCGCCCCGCCTCGTAGGAGAGCTGTTCGGCGCTGGCGCCGCCCGGTGGTGTCAGTGTGAGTACGCCGCCCAGGCGGATCACATCGGCGCGAAGCTCCGGCTCGTCGGCGAAAGCCTTGCGCCAGCGCCGGGCCGTGCGGATCGCGGCCATGCCCGAGGAGCGCGGGAAGAGGGTCCCGAAGATCGCCGGCAGGTTCCAGATCATGCCGGGGCACCCCCCTGCGCCAGCGCCAGGGCGGCCTCGGCGCCGGCGGCATCCTTCAGTGCGCCGGCGCCGGCCTGCATGGCCTGCATCGCCATCATCGCCTGTTCCGCCTGCTGGCGCTCGGCCGCGATGCGGTCAGCATCCTCGCGCGACCGGAAGGCGCGGGCCGGGGCGCCGCGCGCGTCGATCAGGGTTTCCAGCAAGCCGTCGGGGTCGAACCGTTCGGCGATGCGCGGCGTGATCTGGATCAGCGGCGCCACGTCCTGAATGAGACGCAGGACCGCGTTGCCCTCGACGCTCCGCTGTGCGGCCGCTGCTGCCGACTGGTAATCCACCTGGAGCCCGGCCCCGGCCATCTCGGGCGGCGGGGGCCGGATTTGACCGGCGCGCCAGAGCAGCGCGAAGCGGCGGGCGATCTTCGGGGCCAGGAATTCCTCCTGCACGCGGCCCTGATAGGGCGCCCAAAGGCGTTGACGCTCCTCGGTGATCGCCATGACCTCTGTCGCCGTCATGCCGGTGCGGCCGGCAAGGTTCATCAGCGTGTAGTGGAAGGCGTCGCGGATCTCTTCCAGCTTCTGCTGGCGCTCTTGCAGTGTCAGGTTCATGCCGCCGGCCATCTCCAGCGGTCGCACCAGGGTGCGCCCCTGCATATCCACGGCGCCATAGATGACCTCGCCGGGCCGGATGCGCCCATTCAACGGGAAATCCTCCCGATCCGGGGCAAGCAGCGTGGGGTCGGCCGCGCGTTGCGCCGCCCGCAGGGTGGCGTCCTCCATGCGCTGAAGCGACCGCGACGAGGGCAGGGCCGTGAAGCCGGGGCCGAGGCCGTAGGTCTGGCCGCTGTCCACCTGCCAGCGCGGGGCGAAGAACGGCATTTCGTCATATCCACTCTCGGATACCAGCGTGCCGCCGATTTCGCAGGCATAGCGGCTGACCCATGCCTTGCCGCGCACGCCCAGGCGATAGAACGGGCGCCAATCCGCGTTCTTCAGGACATGATGGAAGAAGATCACCTTGTCGGTCAGGCCCTTTTCCGCCATTTCGACCAGCTTCGCGGGCAGGACCTTGCCCTTGAACATGGACATGGCCTGCGCCGGGGTCAGGCGGAACTTGCGCACCACCTCGCAGATCCGGCCGAAACCGTCGATCTCGAACACCACCTCCGCCAGCGACAGCGTGATGTCGAGGATCTTGCGCTCCGACAGCATCACCTCGTCATATTGCGCGCCATTGCCGAAGCTCGACAGGTCGGAAAACACCTGCGTCGTCGCGGAGTAGAACGGGCTGATCGAAGGCGCGAACGAGGCCAGCACCCGGTCGGTGACGTGATCGAGCCAGAGCCTGCCGGTGTGCCAAGCGTTCAGGTCGGCGTCGGATGTCTTGAAGCCGAACCAGCGGTTCGCCGGGTTGGTCAGCGTGCCGTAAAGGCCGGCTGCGAAATTGTCGTTGGCGTGGATCGGGGCCGAGGACAGAGGCTTGTCGATCGTGCGGGCGCCGGGATCGTCCAGGCCGAAGCCGCCCCGGCCCGGGCGCATCAGCCGGGCGATGTCTTCCCAGAGCTGTTCATGCCAGGCCCGGCCGGATTTCAGTTCGGTCCAGCGTCGCTCGGCCAGTTCGGCGCGCGGGTCCTTCTCCATGATCGGGGACAGGCTGCTCACGACGCCACCCCGCCCAGCGTCGGTGTGGCCGGAATGCCGGATGCCCCGGTCAGGATATTCGCCGCCGCACCGCGCCGGCGCTTGCGCAACCGGGCTTCCAGGTCGGCCTGTTCGTTGGCTTCGGTATTGTCATATGCCGCGATCTGCGCCGGGCGGGGCGTCGCGGACTTCACGAAACACATTGGGGTCAGCTCCTGATTTCCGGGTTTTGGCAAGCGGAAACAGGG